>NZ_JBFUIH010000009.1:0-211080 GCF_056401975.1 Pseudomonas sp. P4_C8
GAATACGGATTTTTGTAGGAGCTGGCTTGCCAGCGAAGGCGGTCGTGCGACGTGCCGCGCCAATGAAGACGCCTTCGCCGGCAAGCCGGCTCCTACGGGGTATGTGTGGCCCACAAATTCATGGTCTGTACGGATTTTTGTAGGCGCTGGCTTGCCAGCGAAGGCGGCCGTGCGACGTGCCGCGGCAATGAAGACGCCTTCGCCGGCAAGCCGGCTCCTACGGGATTTGAGTGGTCCACAACATCAAGGTGAGTACCGATTTTTGTAGGCGCTGGCTTGCCAGCGAAGGCGGCCGTGCGACGTGCGGCGGCAATGAAGACGCCTTCGCCGGCAAGCCGGCTCCTACGGGTTTTGTATGGTCCACAAAATGGCTCGGAGAACCGAGACTAGCACTCGGTATCCCCTACAATCCTGAGATGCCCAACCCAACCATTGATCGAAGTCACAACAACCATAAGCGCCGCCAGTATCAACAACGTCACGCCAACAACAGGCCAATTCATCATGCGCATCCCCAGGTTCAGGAAAATCCGGCAGAGCGCCATTCAAGTGAATGTCAGGCACCTGTAAACATAGTCACAGGTTCAGTTCTACACACCTCATGTTATGGATAATAATCAGTTCCTATATTGCTGATTCACGGGCATTTCTGCCTAAATGCCCCGCATAAGGTAGTCTCGCCAGTCAATAAGGATGACCACATGCTCGTACTGCCCTGGCCATACCTGACCCTCCTCTCTGCCGGCTATGTCCTGGCACTCACCTACGGACAACTAACGGCACAGGCGAGCATTGCGATCATCCTGCTGCTACTCGCCGGTTTTGCCGCCCAGCAACACCACTACCGCTACGGCCGCTATGTCGGTCATATCCTGTTCATTCTCCTGGCACTCGCTTTGGCACTCCATTGGTGGCCAGGGTTTTACAACGCCAGGATGATCGACAACGAGCGCTTTACCGAGGACGCCGTGCCGTTCTCGATGAACCTCAACCTGGACAAACCGCTGATAGGCTTCTGGCTGCTACTCGTCTGCCCGTGGATCGTCGCCCCCCGTTCGTTGACACAGACATTAAAGACCAGTGCGCTGGCCATCAGCCTGACCGCGCTCACCACGCTTGGGGGAGCCTGGCTGCTGGGGATCGTCGAATGGTCACCGAAATGGCCGGAACAGTCATGGCTGTGGATAAACAACAACCTGCTGCTGGTGACATTAGTAGAAGAGGCCCTGTTTCGCGGTTACCTGCAAGGAGGCCTGAGCCGGCGCTTCCAACACCTGGCCTATGGCGAACACCTTGCCCTGCTGATCGCTTCGCTCCTGTTCGGGCTGGCCCATTGGGGGGCGGGCTGGGAATGGGTATTGCTGGCAAGCCTGGCCGGTGCCGGTTATGGACTGGCCTATCGCTACGGCGGATTGGCGGCGGCCATCGCCACCCACTTCGGTCTTAATTTGTTGCACTTTGGACTGTTTACTTACCCGATGCTGGTGCGATGATTCAGGGCGGGAACGCACCTCTGCAGGGCCTGATTTAACGGTAAAAACCTTCAAAATGCCCTCAATATTGGCAAAATCAGCCGATCATCGGTAGGGAACTAAGCAGCTTGACTCCTGTCAGCCGCAACGTTTACCCTCCCGCCCCACGAATGGAAGCGATTTGTCCTACAGCGACAGATAGTCCTCTAAAAATGAATTGAAGCAACGCGTTTACCGCGCCGTTGTGCTGCACGGTAAATTATGCTCAAGCCCCGCTCCCCCCTCCAAATCAAAAAATCCGTCATTTTTGCGTTGGTATTGCGTGAAGCGCGTTCGCGTTTTGGCCAGCGACGTATGGGCGCTATCTGGACGCTGATCGAGCCGATTTGTCACCTGTTGATTCTTAGTTTGCTGTTCGGCCTGCTCCGTGGCCGCACTGTGGCCGGCATCGACTACCCCGTTTTTGTACTGGTCGGTCTCGCACCCTTCCTGCTGTTCCGCAATACCGCCTTGCGTCTGATGAACAGCCCCAAGGAAAACCGCTCGCTATTCGCTTATAAACAAATCAAGCCTCTCGACACTTTTATTGCCCGTGTACTGGTGGAGTTCAGCATTTCAGCGACTGCGTACGCCATTCTGGTGTTCGGTTTCGCCTGGTATGGGTTCGACATGTCGATCAAATCGCCCATCGAGTGGATGCTGACCATTCTGTTGGGCGTATTGTTTTCTTTTGGCCTGGGCATGCTGTTGTCGCTGATCGCCCACGCAATGCCCAGCAGCACGCTGTTTCTGCGGATGATGTTTTTCCCGCTGTATTTTATCTCCGGTGTACTCATTCCCGCCGCCTACCTGCCGCACGCCATGCTGCCGCTGCTCCTGCTCAATCCTTTCCTGCACTTGCTAGAACTTATTCGTGCCGAAATTTTTCCGCACTATGTACCGGTCGACGGCGTGTCACTTAACTATGTAATCGCCTTCACCCTGGTCTTGCTGTTTGTCTCCCTGGGTACGTACCGGGTTCGTCGACTGCATTTGATCTCCACCAAGAACGGCTAACCGCAGGCTTCCCGTGTTCGAGCTCAGAAATCTCACCAAGTCGTACCTGACCCCCAAGGGTCGTCGCCATGTGTTTCGTGACCTGTCACTGAAGATCCCTGCCGGCAAGAACATCGGCCTGATCGGCCGCAACGGCGCAGGCAAGTCGACCTTGATGCGCCTGCTGGGCGGCGCCGACGTGCCGGACTCCGGCACCATCGTCACCGATAAAAGCGTTTCCTGGCCCGTGGGCTTGTCCGGCGGTTTCCAGGGCAGCATGACCGGCCGGGAAAACATCAAGTTCGTCAGCCGGGTCTACGGCGCGGTAGGCGATGCCATGCGTCAGAAGGTCAGCTATGTCGAAGACTTTGCCGAAATCGGCAGCTGGATCGACGAACCGGTCAAGACCTACTCCTCCGGCATGCGCTCGCGCCTGGCCTTCGGCCTGAGCATGGCCTTCGACTTCGACTACTACCTGATCGACGAAGTGATGTCGGTGGGTGATGCCCAGTTCAAGCGCAAATGCGCTGAGGTGTTTGAAGCGCGCCTGCAGAAATCCAAGGTGGTGCTGGTCTCCCACAACATGCCCGAAATCAAAAAGCTCTGTGACGTCGTACTGCTGGTACGCGATGGCGGGGTACAGATCTATGACGATATCGATGAAGGCATCAAGGCCTACAACACCTGATCACCTGACCGTGGCGTGATTGTTTTATTTCAAGGATGCAAGTGCATATGAGCAGTACGGGTAAATTCAAGGGCTGGCGCCTGACGCTGGGGCTAATCGTAGTACCGATGGTACTGGCCATCGTCTACTACAGCTTTTTTGCCGTGGACCGCTACGTCAGCTCCGCGCAAGTCGTGGTACGTCAAGAGGGCAGCAATCCTGGCGCTCAACTCCCAGGCTTGGCAATGCTGCTCAGCGGCACCAATCCGGCGTCCCGGGAAGAGACCCTGTATCTGCGCGAATACATTGTGTCGATGGACATGATGCAACTGCTGGAAGATCGTCTGCACTGGGTAGAGCAATACAGTAAACAACGCAACGACCCGTTCTTCTGGCTGGACAAAGACACCGAGCGTGAGGATTTGCTCAAGTACTACCAGCGTATGGTCTCGGCTCACTACGACGAAACCACCGGCCTGCTGAAAGTGGAAGTACAAGCTTTCAGCCCGGAACTGGCCGAGCAGATGGTCAAGACCATTCTTGAAGCCAGCGAGCACTTCGTGAACGAAGTCTCCCACAGCATCGCCCGCGAGCAGATGCGCTTCGCCCAAGGCGAACTTGAAAACGCTAAAAAGAACTACACGCAATGCAAGGAAGAGCTGCTGAGCTTCCAGAACCGCAACAAAGTACTGGACGGTAAAAGCTCTGCTCTGGGCCGCGCCAGCATCATCGACACGCTGGAAGGCGAGCACTCCAAAGAGCGCGCCGTACTCACGCAAATGCTCTACAAACTTCGCCCGGATTCACCGCAGGTGAAGCAACAACAGCAACGTGTGAACGCCATTCGCGAACAGCTGAGTGCCGAAAAACGCCTGCTGGTGTCCGCGCCTGACGGCGACCAGCTCAACGTCGTGGCCTCGCGCTTCCAGCAACTGACCCTGGACGCCGGTATCGCTGAAGAAACCTACAAGACCGCCGTTGCCGCACTCGACAACGCCCGCATCGAAGCCAGCAAGAAAATCCGCACCCTGGTCACCGTGGTCAGCCCGAACACCCCGCAGATGGCCCTGTACCCAGAGCGCATCTACAACCTGGCAACCATCTTCCTGACCCTGCTGCTGCTCTACGGTATTGCCCGCTTCCTTATTGCATCGATCGAGGATCATCGTGATTAAATCCATTTCTGGCCTGCCCCTTCGCCCCCTGAATGTGAGCATGCGAAACAGCGCTGTTGCGGGTTTGATGCTGGTGACTCTGTCGTTGGCAGGTTGCAGCGGCACCTTGTCTGGTGCTGGTCCATACAAAGGCGATATCGAAAGCAAAAACCAGCCGTACAACCTGGTCGAGATCAACGCCAACACCATCGCCCCGTTCATGCGTGGCGCGGTGCGCCCGGTACAGCCGAGCATTGCCAAGCCAGTCGCCACATCAGCAGCCCTGATGGCCGGTGATGTACTCAACGTACTAGTCACCGACAATGCACCTGAGGGTTCGGCACTGTTCGCCCCACTGTCGACTGGCGGGACCCAGCTCAAGACCCGCATTGACGACCAAGGCATGATCTCCCTGCCTTACGTCGGTCGTCAGTTCGTCGCTGGCATGTCTATCAACCAGGTTGAGGACATGATTCGCAAGCAGCTGAAAGGCGTAACCACCGACGTGCAGACCCATGTCGAACTGGTTGGTGATCTGTCGGGCTCGGTACTGGTCGCAGGCGCAGTCAAATCCCCCGGCCGGTTCAGCACTTTGCAAGGCCCGCTGACGCTGCTTGATGCCGTCAACCAGGCTGGCGGCCCAGTAATGGAGCCCCATCTGGTCAACGTCACTGTACGTACTGGCAGCCAGGTTCAGCAGTTCAACTATGAAGACGTATTGGCCGGCAACAACATGGTGCTACGCCCAAACTCGGAAGTGGTGCTGGACCGTGCGCGTCAACGCTTCGTCGCCATGGGCGCTGTTGGCGAACCTGGCCTGAAAGACCTGCCGTCCCAAAACACCAGCCTGCTCGATGCATTGGGCAGCGTCGGAGGCCTGCGCGAAGCGAACGCCAACCCGGAAGGTGTGTTCGTGTTCCGCATGAGTGATCGTGACAGCTCGAAACCAACGGTACTGCGTTTGGACATGCGTGACCCAGCAGCGATTTTTTATGCCCGCCAGATCATGATCAAACCAGATGACACTATTTATGTGACCAACGCGGCGATTTACGAATGGCAAAAAGTCATTTCACCGATTGTTCAGACAATGTTACTTGGTCGAACTGCTGGCGTTTACGAATAGTTTGAATAGTACCTGAGCCTTATTCGCCTAAACGCGAGCAAGGCCTCAGGATGCAACCGCAATTTAGAWGGCAAAGGATCAACTGACATGCAGGGCGACTTCGTAAAAATCAATAAAAACTACAGCGCTAAAACCGCTTACTTAGTATTCTCTGCGATGAGCACACCCCAAGGCAGCTTCCAGATGAGCAAAGCATTAGCTAAATTATCCGGCCTGATGCTTTTCTTGAACGATCAAGATAACAACTGGTACCAACACGGCATCCCCGGAATTGGTGAAAATACAGCTAAAACAGTTAGCAAGTTGAAGGCAGAGTTCGCTTCCGAAGGAATAGAGCGCATAGTCTGCATTGGCGCTTCGATGGGCGGCTACGGTGCCGCATTGTACGGGGAGTTGCTTGAGGCGAATTTAGTAATTTGCTTCTCATGCGAACTCGAACTCGGACTACCTTTCAGCCGTAGCGCTTTGCATTCAACTGTCAACAAGGAAGATCCACATTACAGCATTGATAAAATCATTCGCCACAACACAAAAACGAAATTCATTTTTGTCGTAGGCACGAGTGACATCATAGATCTTTATAACATTAGTTTGATAAACAATTGCGGATTTGAAATATACTTTCTTAAAAACAAGAATCACTTCCTGACTCAAGATCTTCATGTCGAGTTTTCATTGGAAAAAATAATCCAAGATTTTGAGACAGGCAGAGGATTTCCCGATGAGGCTTGGCTCGAATCCTCCGAGCAATTCCAGCAAGATTTTACATATATCGATAAGGTGTACGAACTTTATGTTGCGGTCCGTCGTCGCAACCATGAACGCTGCGCCGAGCTAATCAATCAGATCCCCGCAGACAACTCCTTAGAAACCGCAAAGCTCTACACCGGAATGTATTATTCACGGATGAAAAGATATGCGGAGGCAGAAATTCTCCTGGAACAGGCCATGGAAAAAAATTCTGCCAATAGAGAAACTGCGTTCCAACTTGCCATCTGCAAAAGAGCACTAGGCAAAATTGATGAGGCCGCCAAACTATACACACAAGTTTTAGAACAAGAGCCCGGATATGCCGCAGCACACCATCATCTTGGAATGATCGAGGAGCGATACAAAAACCTTGATAAGGCAGTATTTCACTTTGAAAGCGCGATGGCAATCAAAGCAGAACCGCAATACGCAGCCAATCTTGTGAGCGTTCTTGAGAAGCAAGTAATTGAAATAAAACAACGCATTCAAGAGCTCACTACTCTTTCTTCACAAGCTTGATTAAATGGACTACTGAAATGTACTGGATCGTCAGCCCTTTTTCGTCGAAAAATAATGGAATATCAAATTACTGCCTCAATGCCAAGGACTTACTTGCAGCAAAGGGTATTGAGGCTCAGATCCTCGACAACAATGAAGGGCTGAATGTTTCGTCCCTGGAAGAAAAAATTCTTTCAACTATTTCTGCAAATGACACAATTGAAATTCCAGATGCTTGGGGTCTATTCAGCAAGAAAAAGCCACTCAACAAGGTACACGCGCGCCTCCATGCACCCTCTTTATATTTGCAGGAACTCAATGGTTTGCCACTGAACAAAGTGCGATACCAACGCGAAGTCGCAGCAGTTAAAAACGCGGATTTTGTATCGTCACCCAGCACCGCGAACACAGAAAAATATGAGCTACCTGAAAGCCTTCATGTTGCCACGTTCCCCAACCCGGTAATTTTTAACGGGGATGTCACTCGCGCCGAGAAAGACATTGACATCATCTTTATCGGACGCTTCGATAAAGTTAAGGGAGCTGATTACCTCTACAATCTGTTATTTCTACTGCCAAGAGACCTTCGTGTAGCTATCGTGGGCATCGACCCAAGTGAAGTAAACAAATACAGCAAGGCATGCGCCCATCTACAGATCACATTCCATGGGTGGATTGACAACACAGAGAAAGACAGTCTATTGAGCCGCGCAAAAGTGTGCGCAGTACTCAGCCGCTTTGAAAGCTTTAGCCTAGTGTGTTTTGAATCCATCATACATCGGACACATGTTGTCGCGTGGCATGTGGGTGGAATTCCTGAATGTTTTCCGAGCCATTTCGTGTCAACAGTGGAACTTGGGAACGTTATCGGCTTTGCGGCCACCTGCGTTCAACATCTTTCGGAAAATCAATACTGCGAACAAGCGGCTGAATCTTTCATTACGGAAAACAACAATAAGTTTGTTTCTGGCGTGCGCTCTTTCTTAAATGGCAGCACAATCGAAAACAGCATTCAAACACGACGCCCCACCCATGGGATGCCCCAAATCATTAAGCAAATCAAGACGGATGCTACTTGGCGCTTCTTTCAGACCCCAACACTCAAGGTGTTTGGTTACTCTGTAATGAACGAGCATTCCGAGCAAATGTGGGGCAGTATTCATAATTTACTCGCAGACTACCAATACGTAAGCCGCAAGCCTTTAGGCTACAATAACAAGTTTGACAGAAACTTCCCAGTCGACCAGGAAAAATACCATATTTATGATTGGCGCTTCGAAACCCAACGACTGGCCGATGACATTAAGAAAAACGATCCAGACATGATCTTTGTATTCAATGGAAACAATGAACACTTTCACAAAGCAAAGCAATCAATTAGCGCAGCAACTAACAAACCATTCGTATATAGCGAGCTAGGTTGGCTACCACAATTTGGTCACATTTATTTCGACGCCGATGGCGCCAACAATAACAGCAGGCTTTGCCGCGTTACACTTGAAACATTAGTCGGTGATCTCCCCCAAGAAGAAGAAATCTGCAAGCCCCTGCAAAAAAACAAAGTTTTGCTCGCCCTTCAACTTCCGGGCGACACAACTCTTGCCGCGGAGTCCTTCCCTCTTCAATATTCCCACCGAGATTTTATTGAAGTAGTGCGTAACGTAGTACCCGAAGACACACACCTAATTGTAAGAAAACACCCGAGAGACAAAAACGAGTACAACGTCAACGACCTCCCGAACACCTCTCTGGACATCAATGACTCAGGAGATATCACTCTTAGTGAGGTTGATGCAGTTATTGCAGTCAACTCCACCTTCCTCTTGGAAGCGTTGAAACATGATGTGGCCGTATATCATTTTGGCCACGGAGTTATATCCAACAAAGGGGTTGCGATAGATTGTTCCGCCGGAGACTTCTCAAAGAAGTGGACCGATACCATTA
The DNA here is from genome assembly GCF_056401975.1 of Pseudomonas sp. P4_C8. Lineage (NCBI taxonomy): Bacteria > Pseudomonadati > Pseudomonadota > Gammaproteobacteria > Pseudomonadales > Pseudomonadaceae > Pseudomonas > Pseudomonas sp. P4_C8. The sequence continues at coordinate 8,647 of NZ_JBFUIH010000009.1, forward strand.
CTTACAGCGAGTCACGACGAGCTATTTATCTCGACTACCTGTCTAGACGCCAGTTGAACGTATCCAATATTTACGACAATGGACTGAGCGAAGAGTTTTCTGAGGCACTTTACCCGTTGATTGAGAGCAAAATGGAGCATGAATCAAGTATCGTCATACCAGTGACGAAACCCGCATTGAAAGCTGTGAACAAAGTAGTGACCAAACCAAATAATATAAAACCAGCCAACACTAAAATTCAAGCATTGAATATATTCGAAAAAGCATTGAAGTTTGCGAACGACAAAAAACTTGCGAACAGCTTTGCAGCACAACTTTTCTTCAAGATTCCTGTTGTTCGTCGCAACGCGACCAAAAATTTGTTCATTAGCGCACTTAAAAACAAACGCTTCGGGGCTGAACTGGACAAAGAATTTAAGAAAATTTGGAACATCCAAAAACTCTTCCCCGAAAAAGTATTCCTTTATTACAGAACCAAATGGGTATATTTCGGCGTATCGAAAGCCATCGTGACTTACGCAAAATCCATTTTGGTAAAAAAACTTCCCAACGCTCAAAAAATGGACGTAGCGGCGATGCTTTGTGAAGCCGGAGCATACGCCAATGCCTTAGACTTAGTTAAAGAATGCTTAAAAAACAACCCGACTGTATTCCGTAAGAAACAGTATCTTCGACTCGCGCATTTGGTTTCTTTTGAAACAGACTATCTGAGCACCCTGCCTCATGATGAAGCAAAATACATCAATCGCCTGAACGATTGCTTCAATAGAGTTCACAACGATCAGCCTAAGTTCATGACCTATCTGAAAAAATACAAAACCAACTATGTGATCATAGGGAACTCGCCTAATAGTCGCGGAATCAAGCAAGGCAAAGAGATCAACACTAAAGGTATGGTTGCGCGATTCAACTCCTTTGACACGGCACTGGAACGTCGGAACGATGTGGGTCAAAAAACAACTGTCTGGATCAAAAGCCCGACGTTTGAAGAGGTTGATCGCAAACTGATTAACGAGATTGATGCGGTTCTCATTACAGGAACTAACCATATTGATCGATCTCCGTCCGCCTTTGATTTCTTTAAAGATTTCTTGGATCGTCCAGATTTGATCATCGCCATTACTCCAAGCGATACTTATCGCAAGCTGTCCAATGAGTTGGGAGCTCCTCCGAGCGGGGGTATTCAGTTCCTTACAATGGTGAAAGAAACTGGTGGTCGGATCAACAAACGCGACATTCCTGGCTTCAGCCTCACGCTGCCCGATGCATTGAAGGGTGCCAATGGTGAGGCGAACCAGAAGCAAAAATATGCTCACAACTGGGTAAAAGAAGTCGAGTTTATTGATCAAAAGCTTACTGCCTAACTAAATATGATAATCAGTCTCGCTCACCGGCAAACGGTGGGCGAAACTTATATTTTTAACGAGCAATGAAATGATTAATGTAAATAGCAAAATCCAAGTTTCCAATGAGCTTCCATTCACCCTCTTTGGTGGCATAAACGTTCTTGAATCCCTGGACCTGGCCCTCACCGCCTGCGCCGAATACGTGCGCGTGACCGAAAAACTGGGCATTCCTTACGTCTTCAAAGCCAGCTTCGACAAAGCTAACCGTTCGTCCATCCACTCCTATCGTGGCCCAGGCATGGAAGAAGGCCTGCGTATTTTCGAAGCGGTAAAGGCTGAATTCGGCGTGCCGGTGATTACCGATGTCCACGAAATTTATCAATGCGCACCTGTCGCCGAAGTGGTCGATGTGCTGCAACTGCCTGCATTCCTGGCCCGCCAGACCGACCTGGTTGTGGCCTTGGCCAAGACCGGCAAGCCAGTGAACATCAAGAAACCTCAGTTCTTGAGCCCATCGCAAGTGCAGAACATCGTGCACAAGTTCAAGGAAGCCGGTAACGATCAATTGATCCTGTGCGACCGCGGCACCTGCCTGGGTTATGACAACCTGGTGGTGGACATGCTGGGCTTCGGCGTGATGAAGCGTACCTGCGCGAATCTGCCGATCATTTTCGACGTAACCCACGCCCTGCAACAGCGTGATCCGTCGGGCGCCGCATCGGGCGGTCGCCGTGAGCAGGTAGTTGAATTGGCGCGCGCCGGTATGGGGGTTGGCCTGGCCGGTCTGTTCCTGGAAGCTCACCCGAATCCAGATCGAGCCAAGTGCGACGGCCCAAGCGCCCTGCCACTGGATCAACTGGAACCGTTCCTGGCACAGATCAAGGCGCTGGATGATCTGGTCAAGTCGTTCCCACCGCTGAACATTGCCTGAAGTCAAATCTGCTGAAACAAGGATTGTGAACATGGCAAGTACAGAACAACGGGTCGCGATTGTCATTCCGGCCCGCTACGGTTCGACCCGCCTGCCGGGCAAGCCGCTGGCTGATATTGCCGGCAAGCCAATGGTGCAACACGTTTACGAACGCGCCCTCCAAGTTGCCAATGCTCATGTGGTGGTGATTGCCACTGACGACGAACGCGTTGCACAAGCAGTGCGGGCGTTCGGTGGGGAATGCGTCATGACCTCGCCGGATCACCCTTCCGGTACCGACCGCCTGGCCGAAGTCATGGCGCAGATCGACGCCGACATCTACATCAACCTGCAAGGTGATGAGCCACTGGTGCGTCCAGCAGACATCGAGGCACTGGTTGCGGGCATGCTCGCCGATGCGAACGTGAAGGTCGGCACTTTGTGCCATCCGATCGAAGCGCCCGAAGCCGGTAACCCCAACACCGTGAAAGTGGTGCTGGCCAATAACGGTAACGCGCTGTACTTCAGCCGTTCGCCGATTCCCTACCCACGGGACGGCGAAGTCGCTCACTACCTCAAGCATGTCGGTGTCTACGGTTATCGTCGCGACGTGCTGGCCGACTACAGCAGCCTGCCACAGCCGATGCTGGAGCACGCGGAGAAACTCGAGCAACTGAGGCTGATGGCCGCGGGTTACTGCATTCGGGCATACCTGGTCGAACCGACCGGCCCGGGCGTGGACACACCAGAGTGCCTGGAGCAAGTGCGGGCGCTGATGAGCGGCCAAGCCCCTGCCCCACGGCCGACCCTCAACGACATTCGCCTGGTGATCACCGATGTGGATGGCGTGCTCACCGACGGCGGCATCTATTACGATGCCACGGGTGAATGCCTGAAGCGTTTCCATGTGCGTGATGGCATGGGCATGCGGTTGCTGGAAGAAAACGGTGTGCGGGTGGCGGTGTTGTCGGGACGTGATTCGGCAACGCTGCGCAAGCGCGTGGCTGACCTGGGCATTACCCTTTGCCAGTTCGGCGTGAAGGACAAGCAGGCAGCCTGCAACCAGTTGATGGCCGAAGCCGGTGTCAACGCCGCGCAAACGGCGTGTATTGGTGACGACTGCATCGATCTGCCGGCGTTCGCGGCGTGCGCCCTGTCGTTTGCCGTAGCGGATGCTCCGGTGTACGTAAAAGCGGCCGCCACCCATGTATTGAATACGGCGGGCGGTACCGGTGCGTTCCGTGAAGTAGCGGACAGTATTCTGTTTGCTCAGGGCAAGGATGCGGTACTGGGCACTGCAGCGGGTTATGCGCAGGTGATGGCGAAGATGGCGCAGTAAGCCAGCGGATCCTTCATAGCAAAAAGTAACGGGGCCGATGTTGGGCCCCGTTTTCGTTTGTGCAGGTCTACATTTGGGCTTTGGCGGGATGCATCGCTCCCACGCCTGGTGGGTGAGAACATCCTTATGACGAAGGCGCCCTTGCGGGCGCTTTCGCTGGCAAGCCAGCTCCTACAGAGATCGTGTGGGATCGCGAGGGATTGCAGGAACTGTTGGAGTCCGGAGGTTGCGGTATCAGTCGAAGATCTCGACGACGCCTACTACGGCGTTGTCGCTGTTGGTAACAGCCAAGGCACGGATCTTGTTGTCGAGCATGTAGGTTTCCGCTTCTGACAGCTGCGCATCATCCTTGATGGTATGCGGGTTGGCGGTCATGAAGTGGGCGACGGTGGTGTGGATCACACCTTCGTTTTCCAGCAATGCGCGACGCAGGTCGCCGTCGGTGACGATACCGACCAAAACGCCCTCTTCCATTACCACGGTCAGCCCCATGCGACTCTGGGTCATCACCATCAGACAGTCGTGGAAGCTGGTGGATGGAGTGACGATCGGGGCTGGCGAGTGCATGACATCGCTGACGCGAGTCAGCAACTTGCGCCCCAGACTACCGCCGGGGTGGTAGCGGGCGAAGTCCATAGGCTTGAATTGAATGGCTTCGATCAAGGCCACAGCCAAGGCATCGCCCATGGCCATGGTCGCCAGGGTGGAGGTGGTTGGTGCCAGGTTGTTTGGGCACACCTCCCGCTCCACGGAGATGTCCAGCCAGATATCCGCGTGCTTGGCCAGGGTCGACTTTCCGTTGCCGGTCATGGCGATGATTTTGTTGCCGAAGGACTTCAGGCTCGGGATCAGCTTGATGAGTTCCTCTGTCTCGCCGCTGTAGCTGATCAGGATCAACACGTCGATCGGCTTAAGCATGCCCAAGTCGCCATGGAAGGCTTCAGCCGGATGCAGGAAGAAACTCGGGGTGCCGGTGGAAGCGAAGGTCGCAACCATCTTTTTCCCGATCAGTCCGGATTTGCCCATGCCACACACAACGGTGCGGCCTTTGCAGCCGAGGATGAGCTCAACAGCGCGTTGAAACTCGCCGTCGAGGCGTTCGGCAAGCTGACTAATGGCTTGCGCTTGGGCGCAAAGGGCTTCTTTGGCGATTTGAAGGTGATTCATGGGGACGCGATCGTTCCTTGATTTAAGTGGCGCGTATGGTACCGATTGAGGCGGCGGCAGGGAACGTAGCGCGGGATTTAATCCGATCGACGTGTAGGAAATTTCGTAAGTTCTTTTGTCTCCAGCACCGCGAACGTGGCAATGAGGCGATGGAATCCGTACTATCGCGCCTCGTCTGATCCGGTGACACACACGTTCAGATCGGCATTTGAGTCGTTGTTGACAGTTGGAACCCATGGATACCGAATCAAAGCGACACGGAATGTTTGCCCGCAATAATGTCTTCTGGTGGGGGCATTCCAGCCTGGAAAAGCGCTTGAGCCACGTGCTCGGTCACCCGCTGGATGAGTACAGAATCAACACCCTTGACCTTAATTCCAACGCCTCGTTCGTCAATTACGTACGCCATCACCGCCTGACCCACCTGCCTAGCGGCACCACACTGGATGTGGTGGAAAAGTCGATCCGCAAGCTGTTGTTCATCTCAAGCCTGGAGTCGCGTTTTTATCGCGAGCGCGATGTGCTGGCAGGCAGCGTGCATTTCCGGCATCCCGGTTGTCTGGGGGTTATTGAAACGCCGCGGGAAACCCTGATCTTTACCCGATTCGTTGAAGGGCGGGCGCCACAGATGGCCAAAGTTGCGCCGCAGATTGCCTTGGGCATCGCCGAAATCGAGAAGCTGTCTCATCTCTACCTGCAACCTGCCAACTGGCGACAACGGTATCGGTTCTGGGAAATGGATTATTTCCGCCCTTGGTATCTGCTGCGCTGGCGCTTCAACTTTGTACGCTACCTGCCCTCCCTCAGCGAACTGCCCGCTGACGACGCACGATTTCACGGCCTGGCCGAGCGTCTGCGCGGCTTGCAGCCGGCCCTGCGTCGCGCCCAGTCTCGCGCCAGCCATACCCAGCGCTGTTTGTGCCATATGGATTACCTGGCGAAGAACTTTTTTGTCTCGCCCGAAGGCTTGCAGATGATCGACTGGAGCGAAGTGAAGATCGGCAGGATCGGTTTTGATGGCGGCGCGTACCTCAGTGCGATTTTCCGCCAGGGAGACATGGCACGTTTCACCAAGGTCCGTGCGGAGTTCCTGAATGCCTATGCCGATGCGCTGGATGAGCGGCTCGACGTGCACAGTGCGTTGCGCAATGTTGATTATTTTTTCCTGCAGAACGCGCTGTGGCATTTTTTACGGCCCAAGACCATTGCTGATTACCTGCGACGCGACAAGCTGGATTTGCTGCATGAAAAATACCAGTACTTGTTGGCGTTTCCCTTGAAGCAGGGATCGGACTCGAATTGTCAATTACCGCACAGAAGGTAAGCCGCCCGCCCATCGGACGGCTAACTCCACAACCTATAGCGTTAAAAAGCAAAGACGAAATATGTGACAATTTTGTAGGAAACTTCCTACTTTTTGCGAGTGGCTACCTGCCATTTGTATTATTATTCGCGGCAAATTTTATTAAACATTCTTTACAGGTTCGTATGTATTCGAGCGTGGTAGATGTGTGCACCCTTTAGGGATATCCGCTGTTTTTTATGGACAATGTCGATTCAAACCGGCGCGCTTTGCTGATTATGTCTAAAGGCGCGCAACAGATCCCCACGCTCCCTGCCCTGCTGCCCGAGTATCGGCTGCTGTGTGGCGCGGTGCGCGACATTGCCCAGGCCGACGAGGTTCTCGCGTGGGGACGCAAACCCAGTGCAATGCGTGCCCAAGAGGCCGCTGAAACTGCAGGTTTGCCGCTACTCACCGTCGAAGACGGCTTTCTGCGCTCGGTGGGCCTGGGCGCCGAAGACCCGCCGCTGTCGTTGATCGTCGATCCGCTGGGCATCTACTACGACGCCACCGCTCCTTCTCGCCTCGAACAACTGATTCCCGTGCCGCTCACAGAAGCACAGATACTGCGCGCCCGTGCCTTGCAAGCGAGTTGGTGTGAAGAGCGCGTGTCCAAATACAACGGTGCCCGCATCGAAGCCTGCACATTGCCGCAGCCGTGCGTGCTGGTCGCCGATCAGACCCGCGGTGATGCCTCACTGCAAGGCACCACCGTCGCCGATTTCGAGCGCATGCTCGAAACCGCGCTGGCCCGACACCCGCAAAGCACAGTGGTGGTCAAGGTTCACCCGGACGTGGTGGCCGGACGCAAGCAAGGTCACTTTGACTTGGCGGCGCTACTTAAGCACCCGCGTGTTCATCTGATCAGCCATAACGTTCACCCGGCCGAACTGCTGCCCGCGGTGCAGGCTGCGTATGTGATGACTTCGCAACTGGGTTTCGATGCCTTGCTCTGGGACGTGCCGGTGTACACCTTTGGCATGCCGTTCTATGCCGGCTGGGGTCTGACCGATGATGCCCTGCCCGCTCCCGAACGACGCCAACCTGCCAGCCTTGAACAATTGCTGCATGCCGCGCTGGTGGAATACCCGCGCTACGTCGACCCGGAAACGGGCGCGCCCTGCCAGCCCGAGACCGTGTTGACCTGGCTCGGCCTGCAACGGCGGATGCGCAGTCGGCTGCCGCAAGATTTGCAGATGGTCGGTTTCAGCAAGTGGAAGCAACCGTTGGTGTTGGACTTTTTCAATGGTTCATCGATTCGGTTCCTCGGTCGCTTTTCCCGTCGTCGCATCGCGCCGGTCATCACGTGGGGTTGCCAGCACGATGTGCCGTTGACCAAAAAAGTCGGTAGCCACCTCGGCCGCGTCGAAGACGGCTTCCTGCGCTCCGTCGGCCTGGGTGCGAAGAAAACCCGTCCATTGTCATGGGTGTTCGACGACCTGGGCATTTACTACGACGCCACCCGTCCTTCGCGCCTCGAACATCTCTTGCAGCACGAACCGTGCAGTCCGGATTTACTGCAACGGGCAGCAGCCCTGCGCGAAGCGATCTGCGTTGCCGGAGTGACCAAATACAACCTGCCCGGCACCACGTGGAAACGTCCCGCCGGCGCCGGAAAAGTAATTCTGGTACCGGGTCAGGTCGAGTCCGACGCCTCGATTCGCTACGGCGCGCACCGTATCCGGCGCAACATTGATTTGCTCAAAGCGGTGCGCGAGCACCATCCAATGGCATGGCTGTTGTACAAGCCGCACCCGGAAGTGCTGGCCGGCACGCGCGAAGCAGGCATTGATGAAGAGCGCACCAGCGACTGGTGCAATCAGGTGGTGGGCGACGTGCCGTTCCATGAGCTGTTGACTGAAGTGGATGAAGTGCATGTGCTGACCTCGCAATCGGGTTTCGAAGCCTTGTTGCGCGGCGTGCCCGTGACCACCTACGGCCAGCCGTTTTATGCAGGCTGGGGTTTGACCCGGGACAAGGACCTGAGCCCGGACGTCCAGGCGCGCCGCACCCGGCGCCTGAGCCTCGACGAACTGGTGGCCGCGACCCTGATCCGCTATCCGACCTATGTCAGTCGCATTACTAAAAAATTCACGACTCCCGAACGTACGTTAGTCGAGATTCAAAATTGGGATGAAGTACCTACACATGGAAAACGTCCAACATGGCGAGAGATGATCCAGCGTTTGCTCCGCACCGCGTTGAAACCAAGCCCAAAAAACTCGTAGTTCCTGTCGAGCGCTCCCCGCGCCCGGTGTTGGCGAGACCGCGCAACTCGTTCCTGTTCCTGCAGGGCGTCAGTTCGCCGTTTTTTGCGCGTCTGGTACAAGCGCTGCGGGCCGAGGGACAGTTGGTCAAGTCGGTCAACTTCAACATGGGCGACACCCTGTACGGCAGCGGCGCGCGGGTATTTTATTCGGCGCGCCCCGAGCAGCTGATGGACTTCTACAGCCAATGCTTCAGGGCCGACCACATCACCGACGTGGTGCTGTTCGGCGACTGCCGTCCGGTGCATCAGCCGGCGGTGGAGCTGGCCAGGTCGCTGGGCATTCGTGTGCACGTGTTCGAAGAAGGTTACTTCCGCCCCTACTGGATCACCCTTGAGCGCAACGGCGTGAACAATCATTCGCTGCTGCCGCGTGATCCGGACTGGTATCGGGAAGTGGGCAAGTACATCCCCCGCTATCACAACGGTAATTCGTTCCGCCTGTCCTTTGCCTCCAGGGCCCTGCACGATGTGATGTACCACGTCGGTGGCGCACTGAACAAAGTGGTGTTCCCCCACTACAAAACCCACGCGCCGTACAACGCGGCGGTGGAGTATGCCGGCTACATTCGCCAGGGCCTTCGCCTGGCCCGTGCCAAGGGCCGTGATTCCGAGGTGATCAGTCAAGTGGCGCACAATCGCTATCGCACCTTCCTGTTGCCACTGCAGCTGGACAGCGACGCGCAGATCCGCGATCACTCGCCGTTCAAACACATGAAGGATGTGCTGAAGCATGTTTTGGGTTCGTTCGCCCGCCATGCCGGCAGTGACACGCGCCTGGTGGTCAAGAACCATCCGCTGACCCCGGGCATCATCAACTACCACCGAATCACCCGGCGCATTGCCCACAAATTCGGCATTGCCGATCGGGTGGACTTCCTCGAAAGCGGTCACATGCCGACATTGCTGTCGCATGTCGCGGGCGTGATTACCGTCAACAGCACCGTGGGCGGTTCGTCGCTGATGCACAGCGTGCCGACCATCGCCCTCAGCGACCCGATCTACAACCTCAAGGGACTCACCCACCAGGGCAGCCTCGACGATTTCTGGCACACACCGGAACCGCCTGACGCCACGCTGTTCCAGCGTTTTCGCAGCACGGTGATTCACACCACCCAGGTCAATGGCGGCTTCTATACGCGCTGCGGTATCGACATGGCCGTGAACAACTCGCTGGAAGTACTGATGGCCAAAACCTCGCGGATTGAACGCTACTTATGACGCTGCAAAAAAACCCTCGCTGCATCCTGATCACCGGTGCCACAGGTGGCATCGGCGGCGCACTGGCGCCCGCCTATGCGGCGCCCGGCGTGACCCTGATTTTGCAAGGCCGGCGTACCGAACGACTGGAGGAAATGGCGGAGCAGTGTCGCGCTGCCGGCGCCCGGGTCATCCTTCACGCACTGGACGTGCAGGACCTGGAGGCCGTACGTGAATGGATCACCCGGATCAGCGAAACCGAGCAGCCGGACCTGATCATTGTCGGAGCCGGGCTCAACACCTCGAGTGGCCCGAATGCTGAGGATGAAGATTGGGCGTTGTCCCAGGCGGTGATCGAAGTCAACGTCATGGCCGCCATTGCCACCGTACAAGCGGCGTTGCCGGCGATGCGCGCACGCAAGCACGGGCAGATCGCGCTGTTCAGTTCCCTCGCTGGCTGGCGCGGGCTGCCGGCGACGCCGAGCTACAGCGCCAGTAAAGCGGCAATAAAGGCATACGGCGAATCCATGCGCGACCTGGTGGCCGCTGACGGCGTGCGGATCAATGTGATCATGCCCGGTTATGTTGAATCGAAAATGTGCTTTGAAATGCCTGGACCGAAACCGTTGCTGTGGAACCCGGACAAAGCCGCGCAGCGGATTCGCCGGGGCCTGGCAGCCGACCAGGCGCGAATCAGTTTCCCCTTCCCTTTGAACCTCGGATGCTGGGCCCTGGGCGTGATTCCCCCACGGATGTCTTCTGTAATTTTGCGATGGCTGGACTACGGTGCCTGATTTTTTTGACAGTACTTTCGCCTGGGTCATCCTGGGCGGTTTTTTGCTCTCCTGCGCCATCGAAGCGCTGCTGGTTCCCAGGCCCACCTTACGCCGACCGCTGCGCAGCTGGCTGCTGCACGCCGGGGCATGGCTATTCTCGGTTGCCCTGCTGTATGGCCTGACCGGACGTCCGTATTTCAGTGCTGTGAATGTGCTGGCCATCTGGACGCTGATCGTTCTGGTGAGCAATTCGAAGTATCACTCGTTGCGCGAACCCTTTGTGTGCGCAGACTTTGAGTATTTCAGCGACGCCGTGCGTTTCCCGCGTCTGTACCTGCCCTTCTTCGGCATCGGCAAAACCATTGTGCTGGCGTTGGCCTTTGTCGCCTACCTGGCCTGCGGACTGTATTTCGAGGCTGGCGCCAGTGATGCGTTGGCAACCGCGGCCATGGCACTGGTCTGTGCCGTGGTGCTGCTGGTCGTCGGCGCATTGAAACCGCTACAACCGAGCTACGATGCCAGCCTGGATTTGCGCCGTTGGGGATTGGCCGCCAGTTTGTGGACCTACTTTTGCGCAGCCCGGCGCAAGGTGCCCATCGACACACTGGGCTCGCCTTTTGCGATCAGTGCGCAATCGATTCGCAACCCTTCTGATGTGGCCCTGCCGGACCTGGTCTCGGTGCAGAGCGAATCGTTTTTCGATATTCGCCGATTGTGGCCCGGTATCCGCGAGCAGGTACTGAGCCAATACGATGTGCTGCGCACCGAAGCCAGGGCCCATGGGCGCCTGAAAGTCGCGGCCTGGGGCGCGAATACCGTGCGCACCGAGTTCGCCTTCCTGACCGGGATTGCCGGCGACAGGCTGGGCGTTCATCGCTTCAATCCTTATCGCCACCTGGCCCGCCAAGGGTTGCCAAACATCGCCGCCGAGATGAAGCTCCGGGGTTATCGCACCGTGTGCGTTCACCCTTACGCGGGTAGTTTTTACGGCCGTGACCGCGTGCTGCCGGCACTGGGTTTCGATGAGTTCATCGATGTGCGCAGCTTCAATGACGGGCAAAAGGCCGGACCTTTTATTGGCGATTGCGCCGTGGCAGACAAGATCATCGAACTGCTCGACGACAGCACGCGCACCCAACCCTTGTATATCCACGCCGTAACCATGGAGAACCATGGACCGCTACAGCTGGAGCAGGTTGAAGCGGCCGAGTTGCCAAACTGGTTCGATCGTCCACTGCCGGACGGCCTGCGAGACCTGGCGCCTTATCTGCGTCACCTGAGCAATGCTGATCGGATGCTCGGCAAGTTGCGCGAGTACCTGCTAGCCAGCCCGACGTCTACCGGACTGTGTTTCTTCGGCGACCATGTGCCCATTCTCCCGGATGTGTATACCGCCCTGGGCGCACCCGATGGCGATACTGATTACTTCATTTGGTCCAATCAGGCTCCGTCCGCCAGCGCGCCCCGGCCAATAGGCGTGGAACAGCTGGCCAAGGCCTTCGTCGACCATCTGAACAGCAGCCAGCAATCCGTCGCAAAAGCGAGGCTGGACCAGACCGCCACCCATGACTGACATCGACAACGCCCCCTTGCGGATTGCCCTCGGTTCGAGCTTGCCGGAACCTGATGAGTCAATCGCGCGGATGATCACTTCGGGCCGCAATTCGCTGGCCTTCTTTCTCGGCGATGAAGCCTGCCGATATCGGCTGCTGGCCGAGTCGATCAACTGGGACCGGATTCTGATCGCCCGCCGCGATTGCAGCACCCTTGGCTATGCCGCCTTCAAACATCATCGACGCGGGCCATTTTCGCCCGGCATCAGGCCTTTTTTGCGCGAATTCGGCTGGTGGCGGGGCGTATTGCGCTACCTGCTGTTTGCGATTACCGAAGGTCGCGAGTGGTATTACGGCTTTTATCTCTATGGCCTGCATGTGATCAAGCATGCACGTCATCAGGGCATTGCCAGTTCGCTGCTGGCCGCGACCTTTGATCAGGCCCGGCAAGCCGGCTATGACCGGGTAGAGCTGGAGGTGCAGGTGAAAAATGTGAGGGCCCAGCGGCTCTATGCGCATATGGGATTCACCCGGATCCGGACCACTCCGGTGAATTGGCTTGGCCGCCTGCTGCCCTTCCCCGCCGTGATCAACATGCGTCGCTCGATGACACCCCAGCCATGAGCGGTGAAGAAATGAGTCGATCAGTTCCCCTTGAGTCATTGGTGAAAGGCCCCGGCTGGGTGGGTATCATGTCGCAGTGGGTGATGTGGAAAGTCCATCACCTGGGTGAGTTTCTCGACCCCGAAGGGCCACCGTACTGGTTGTGGAGACGCGGCCAACAACGGCCCGAAGGTTTGAAGGCGATTTCGGGGATCGGCTACAAAAGTTCGTCCGACCATGCCCGGGTATTGTGCAAACGCTGGGGCATTCCTTATGTGGCGCTGGAGGATGGTTTTCTGCGCTCCTCTTCGCTGGGGGTGGAAGGCGATACGCCGATGTCGATGGTGATCGATCCCATCGGTATCCACTACCTGGCCGATCGTCCGTCGCTGCTGGAAAACATTCTGCAAACCCCGCACACCTTGACGGCTGCGGAGTTGGCAACCGCCCAAGCGTTGATTGCCCTGATGCGCAGCAGCGGGATCGGCAAATACAACAACGCTCCGGATTTGAGCGATGACGACGCACTTGGCCGCGACAAACCGCTTATCCTGGTGGTGGACCAGACCTACGGCGACTTTTCCATTCCTGGCGGCGGACTTTGCGAAGCGGACTTTATCCGCATGCTCGATGCGGCGCTGGCGGAAAACCCCGATGCGGACGTGCGGGTACGGATTCACCCTGACTGCATCAACGGCCACAAGAAAAGCTGCCTGCTCGACGCCGCCCTTGCACGGGGCGTAGCGCTGGAGAACCGCCACGTATCCTGGGCCTCACTGGCGAGCCGGGCCCGACGCGTGTATGTCGGCACCAGCCAGGCCGGACTGGAAGCGTTGATTCAGGGTGTACCGGTGACTTGTTTCGGGCTGCCGTTCTACGCCGGCTGGGGGCTGACCGATGATCGCTTACCGATCCCGCGACGCCAGGCCCGGCCCACGCTGGAGCAACTGGTGGCCGCCGCTTACATTCGCTACTGCCGCTATGTGGACCCATTGACCGATCAGCGCTGCGACGTGATGACCGTGGCCCGGCAACTGGCCCGACAAAAACAACAGGACAGCCAGTTCGCCGGCGCATTGACCGTGCTTGGTGTGCCTCGGCGCCGGCAACCGGCAATCCGCCGCTTGCTCGACAGCCGTTGGGGCCGCGTGAAATTCACCCACGATAGCGCCGACCTGATGACGACCGTGGCGCGCGAAGACGGCAAGGTGGTGGTGTGGAGCCCCCATGAACCCCGCGACCTGTCATCACGTGCCGCAGCATGGGGCGTACCGCTGTGGCGAATCAGCCCGGACAACGTAACAACCAGCTTGGTCCTCGAGCGTTACGACGGCGATGTACAACAACTGGTGCAAGTCCGTGGCATGCCCTGTAGCCCACAGCAGGCGCTGGAACACCGCGCACAAAACACTCCAGGCTTGATCGAAAACTGCCCGCGCTATCGGCAAATCCGCCGCTACCTCAAAGGTATGTTCCCGCTATAACCCTTGCAGGAGCCGGCTTACCGGCGAAGGCGYCCTCAATGCTGCGGCACGTCGCAAGGCCGCCTTCGCTGGCAAGCCAGCTCCTACAAAATCGCCGTGCACGCCCTCATTTTTCGGACGCCACCAACCCCGTGCACACCCTCATTTTGTGGACAACACCAACCCCGTGCACACCCTCATTTTGTGGACAACACAAAACCCGTAGGAGCCGGCTTGCCGGCGAAGGCGYCCTCATTGCCGCCACACGTCGCAAGGCCGCCTTCGCTGGCAAGCCAGCTCCTACAAAATCGCCGTGCACGCCMTCATTTTTCGGACGMCACCAACCCCGTGCACAYCCTCATTTTSYGGACRACACCAACCCCGTAGGAGCCGGCTTGCCGGCGAAGGCGCCCTCATTGCCGCCGCATGTCGCAAGGCCGCCTTCGCTGGCAAGCCAGCTCCTACAAAATCGTCGTGCACGCCATTATTTTTCGGACGGCACATGCCCCGTGCGCATCCTCATTTTTCGGACGACACCAACCCCGTGCACGCCCTCATTTTGTGGACAACACAAAACCCGTAGGAGCCGGCTTGCCGGCGAAGGCGTCGGCCCATACACATCCGGTTCCAAACTTTTACGACGTTCAATCATCTACGTCCTAGCCTTACCCTTTCAACCTATACAGGAGGGCAAAGGATTGCCTACTCGTTCCCACGCCAATCATCTGCGCACCGGTCGCCATTCCCAGGCCGGACAAATCTACCTGCTCACTGCCGTGACACACCTGCGTGAACCGGTGTTCAGCGATTGGCGAGCGGGACGTTTGGTGGTGGATCAGTTTCGTCTGGCCATGACTGAAGGACGGGCAGATTCCCTTGCCTGGGTGGTAATGCCCGATCATTTTCACTGGTTGGTCGAACTCCAGAACAGCACGCTGCCGGAGTTGATGCTTGCAACCAAATCTCGCAGCGCGAGAGAGATCAATGCCTACCTGGGTCGCTCAGGCCGATTTTGGCAAAAAGGCTTTCATGATCGCGCCATCCGCCGCGAAGAAAATCTTTTGACGGTGGCCCGTTACATCATCGCCAACCCATTGCGCGCTGACCTGGTCAGGCGCGTTCATGATTATCCGCTGTGGGATGCCATATGGCTGTAGAGGTTGACTTGCCGGCGAAGGCACGCCGCCTCGATCTTCTGGCCGCTCGTCTTAGAGCTTTCGCAGTTCCTGCGCAACGATGGCGACGGTTTCGGCAATTTGCTCCGAGGTGTGCAGGCATGACACAAAAAAGCGTACTCGCGCTGACTTCTCGGGTACCGCCGGATGCAAGATGGGTTGGGCGTTGATTCCACGACGTGACAACGCGCTGGACAATTGGGTCGCCTTGAGCGAACTGCCGGTGATGACCGGAACTACCGCCAGACCTGTGCTGGTGCCGGTGTCCAGGCCTGCTTCCCTGGCAAGTTCGAGGAATTGCCTGCCACGTGCCTGCAAGGTGGCGACGCGCTCGCCATCTTCTGGCAGGCAACGCAGCGCCGCTAATGCTGCCGCCGCCACCGATGGCGGCATGCCGACACTGTAGAGAAAGCCCGGGGCCAGGAACTTGAGATGTTCCACCAGTGCCGACTCACCGGCGATGTAACCACCGCAACTGGCCAGGCTTTTACTCAAGGTGCCCATCCAGATATCCACGTCACTGCCGGCCAGGCCGAAATGCTCACGGATGCCTTTGCCAGTCTGCCCCATGACGCCCAGCGAATGGGCTTCATCGACCATCAGCAATACCTGGTGCTTGTTCCTGAGTTCGACGAAACGAGGCAAATCCGGGAAATCACCATCCATGCTGTAGATGCCTTCAAGCACCACCAACACCCGCTCGAAATGCTGACGCTGATCGCTCAGTACACGATCGACCGCTTCCCAATCGTTATGGGCAAAACTCAGGCGCCGGGCACCGGACAACTGAATGCCCTGCAGCACGCTGTTATGAATCAGTTCATCATGCAGAATCAGGTCCCGCGGACCGAACAAGTAGCCAATGGTAGTCACGTTCGTCGCATGACCACTGACGAAGGTAATGGCGTCGTCCACTTCATAGAGGCGAGCCAGTTCCTGCTCCAGCTCGCGATGAATCGGCCGATCGCCCGACACCGGACGACTGGCCGATACCGACGTTCCATATTGATCAATGGCGGCCTTGGCGGCCTCGGCGACAACCGGGTGTCCTGAGTAGCCCAGGTAGTTATAGCTCGCGAAGTTCACGTAACGGTTACCGTCCATGACGGTTTCGGCTCCCGCCAACCCTTCGTGCAATTTGAAGAACGGATTGGCCAAGCCAAAACGCGCGGCGCCGTCGAGCATGATGCGTAACTGCTGATAGCCGGGGAACTGGTCAAATCGGCAGAATTGCCCGAACCCCTCGCGCGGGGCGCTTTTGAGACCCTCCAGCGATGGGCTTGGTGCGCCATCGCTAGTCTTGCGCAGACGTCGTTCCAGAGCCTGTTGGATCAGCTTGTCTTTCATCGAAGCGGCAAGCTTGGGCGCGGTTTTATGGGTCATGGTCCGGATCAATTAATCAAGCGTGAAAGTTTGGAATCCTGAGCGCTGAGGCCCGCGCTCAACTGCGCGATATCGTCACGGGAAATGTCGACGCCATGACGTGAAAACGTTTCGCTCGCCAGAGGCTGCAGATTATTTTCGGCATCCGGTTGCGCATCGCCTTGCTGATTACCGCGCAGGAGTTCAAGGATTCGAACGGTGATCTTGCCGATGCTCGACGCTTCGCTCAGTTCCATGACCGGCAGACGAACACCAAAGCGCTCCTCGACCGCCACCACCAGCTCGACACTCATCAACGAGTCCAGACCCAACTCTTGAAGCGGTCGGGTGGCGTCCAGTTTACTGGTTGGCAAACGAAGGATTTCGCTGATTTCCTGCTTGAGCATTTCACTGAACAGCTCGATCAGCTCAGGGTCATCCATTTCGGCCAACAACCGCTGAATATCGTCGGCATCGCTTTCTTCGTCCTGCTCACCACCGTGCAACCTGGCCAGTTCATTGAACTTGGGCGAGCCGCCTGCCGGCAGGAAGCGCGACAGCGCCTTCCAGTCCAGCTCCAGCACGCCTAGCCCCGAACGACGCTGCAACAGCAAGCGTTCCAGGGTCTGCAGCGCCGCTTGCGATTGCAAGGCTGCACCGCCCATGCGACTTTGCAGAGCGTCCTTAATATCCTGATTGCGAGCCAGGAAACCCGCGTCATCAATGGCCCCCCAGAGCACGCTAGTGGCCGGCAACCCCAGCGCCAGGCGATGGCGCGCCAGTGCTTCGAGCCAATGGTTGGCGGCAACGTAGTTGGCCTGCCCCGGATTACCGAACAAGGTGGTTGCCGAAGAGAACAGCACGAAGAAGTCCAGTGGCAAACGGGCCGTCAACTCATGCAGGTACTGCGCTCCCTTGGCCTTGGGCTCCAAGACGCGTTGCAGTTGTTCGCGGGTCAAATTGCGGATCAAACCGTCATCGAACACCGTTGCCGCATGCACCACGCCACGTAATGGCTGGCCGCTGGCGTCAATGCGCGCCATGACGGACGCCAATTGCGCGCGGTCGGTGATGTCACAGGCCAGCGCCTGGACCTCGATACCCTGCTCGCGCCACAGCGCCAACAAGGGTTGCGCCTCCTCCGTCGCGGCGCCACGACGACCTAGCAGGACCAGATGACGAGCGCCTTTTTCCACCAGCCATTGCGCGCTGCGCAGGCCAAAACCGCTGAGACCGCCGGTGACCAGGTAGCTGGCGTTCGCGGCCAGGGTCAACCTCGGTGCTGGCGCGACCGACGTCGCGACAACGCCCTGGATCGGCGTGCGATACGTCACGACAATCTTGCCGATCTGACGTGCTTGTTGCATGTAGCGGAACGCTTCGACCACTTCATTGGCATCGAAAGCGCGGTAAGGCAGCGGGCTCAGAACGCCCTCGCGGAACAGCTCCATCATTTCGCCGAACAGCCGACGGGTCAGCTGCGGGCGTTCGCTCATCAGTTGGTCGGCGTCGATGCCAAAGTAGCTGATGT
Source organism: Pseudomonas sp. P4_C8 (assembly GCF_056401975.1). Taxonomy (NCBI): domain Bacteria; kingdom Pseudomonadati; phylum Pseudomonadota; class Gammaproteobacteria; order Pseudomonadales; family Pseudomonadaceae; genus Pseudomonas; species Pseudomonas sp. P4_C8. Next base: position 26,680 of record NZ_JBFUIH010000009.1, read on the forward strand.
TATTGCGGAAAGGTCGCAGACCGATTTTGGTGTTCTGGTAGAAGTCGCGCTTGCCCAGTTCGAGGAACCGGCCAAACGGCTTGAGTACCCGCAAATTGCGATTGATCGCCTCGCCCGCCAGCGAGTTGAGTACCACATCCACGCCGCGGCCATCGGTGATGGCCAGGATGTCATCGGCATACGCCAACGAACGCGAGTCAAAGATATGCTCGACGCCCATCAGCCGCAGGAAATCGCGCTTTTCGTCGCTGCCCGCGGTGGCATAAATTTCGGCACCGCACCATTTGGCAATCTGGATCGCGGCAATACCCACGCCGCCCGCTGCGCCGTGAATCAGAATCTTCTCTCCCGGCTCAAGGCGCGCCAAGTGATGCACCGCGTAGTACACAGTGAAGAAGGTACTCGGGATGGTCGCCGCTGCCTCGAAAGACATACCGTCAGGAATGCGTGCCACCGCATTGGCGTTGGTGACCAGACGATTGGCAAAGCTTGACGGACCGAAGCCGACGACTCGGTCGCCCGGCTGGAAATCGCCTTCGACCAGCGCGCCTTTGTCCCGCACCACGCCAGCAAACTCGAAGCCAAGCGTCGGTCCCGAGAAGCCATTTTCGATCGCTTCATCGGACAGCAGGCCCAACGCGTACATGACATCGCGGAAATTGAGACCCGTCGCCTGAACGTCAATATCCAGTTCGTCGTCAGCCGGCACCCGTGGCGCTCGTGCTTCCCAGCGCAAATGGCGCAACTGCCCCGGCAAATCGAACCCGAGCTTGACCTGCGCCGGTGCCTCCAGCGCGGCATTACGCGACAACTCATCTGGCTGGATTCGCAGCCGTGCGACATAACGATCACCCGCCGCACTGATCGCCAGTTCGGTTTCTTCATCAGCGTTGAGCAGTGCCTGAGCCAGATGCTCGACACCGGCGCCCATCGCCAGATCGAGTAGACGGACACGACAGCCGACAGCTTCGTTGCTCAGGGTCCGACCGAAGCCCCACAAGGCCGCGTCGGCAATGTCCGGCACAGTCGTTTCCGGCCGGGCGCCTTGCGGCAGCAGATGAACAGCGGCGCCGGAGGTCAGTAACCAGCAATCGGCGGCAATGCCGGCCGACTCACAGGCCTGAGTGATGGCTGCGGCGAGCATGCACCGATCCGCCTGCGCATCCAGCCCTTGGGTGGCGAACAAACCAGCGAGCATCACAATGTGCTGAGGCGCCGCGGCCTCTTCAATTAACTGTTGCGCCAGAACCACTGCCGAGCCCGGTGCGAGGAGTGCGGCGTCCTGACCTTGCTCACGCAAGACCGACGCCAGTGCCTGGGCAAATGGCCCTTCAGGCCCTTGCTCGTCGGCGACCAGCAACCAGCGATGACGCGGATACTCGGGAGCAACCGCGAGGGTCTTCACCTCATCTTTGGCGGCCACCAATAGATAACTGCCGGATGCCGAATCCGGAATAAACTCCAGCGGCCCGGATACCGTCAGGCCATGGCGCCGCAGTTCCTGCTGCCAGAAGCCCGGCGTCTGTTGCGCCGATAGCGCCTGCTGCCCCTGTCGGGCCAGCCACCAGGAAGGTTCGGCGCCGAAGGTGAAGTCAGCCCAACGTGCAGGATGTTGCGCGAGCAGCAGCACTTCGCCATTGGCACACAACCTTGCGGCACCCTGTTGCAGGCCTTGACTGAGTGCTTCCAGCGGTGCCAGATCAGTGGCGACGAGGACCAGATCGAAACAGTTCGCCGGCACCTGGGCGACTTTTTCCGCATCTTCAAGGTTCAGCACCTGTAGATCCGGGAAGTCAGCCTGGAGCATCGACGACGCTTCAACGTTCTGCGCCACGTACTGATAATCGACCCGATCAAAATCCAGCCCGACACACAGATCAGCCGCCAAAGGCGCGCCCTCGAAGCCAAGCTCGAGAATACGCAAGCGCTGCCCGTCAGGCAGAGCGCTCAAGCGTTGCGCAATGTGCTCTCGCAGACCGCCCAGCAATGCGTAGTGGCCGCAAGCTCCGAGCACCAGGCGGGTCAATACGGCGGGCGTGGTTTCCCTCGGCAAAAGTTGCGCAAGACTCATCTGCCCGCTGATCAGCTCCAGCAAGTGCATGCCGATGCGGCCAACTGAATGAATGATCTGGAAGTGCTCGGGATAACTGCGGAACAGTTCCTGCCAGATGTCCTGTGCACTCGAGCGTTCACCCTGGTCGGCCAACTGCCAGGCGTCGTTGCCGACCGTGACCAGGCTGCCATCCTCTATGGCTTGATCCAGCAAATGGTCAAGATAACTGCCGGATTCCCAAGTGGCGTACTGCTGCCGCGTCAGTTGACCGCCGAGTTTCTCGACGGCTTCGAGCAGGAAGCTGCCGCACAGGCCATCGAGCAACGGGTCGATTTCATTGGCATACCGGGCCAATCCGTGATCATCCGCGAGCGTGCCGAGGTGCTGTTGCAGCTTCACCTGCAGCTGTGAACTGGCCATTGGCATGGCACGCTCATTGGCGGGATAGGGTTTGGCAACCCCGACAAAGTCCGCCAGCTTGATGTCGCCACTGCGATCCTTGTGCAGCCGTACTCCACGAAAACGCGCGTCCTTGATGCAGATGACCGCATGGCCTTGGGCATCGAACAGCGTGAAATCCGCCAGCAACGAATGCTCTGAGCGTTTCACCAGGGTGACCTGGGCCAGGCAAGGCGCAAGACTGCCGGCAGCAAAGCAGATCCGCCCCAGTTTTACCGGGATAAAGGCCAGGTCTTTGCGGCACCCGGCATCCTGGCTCAACAGCTGGGTGATCAATTGGAAAGCACCGTCCAGCAACGCCGGGTGCAGATTCAGAGTGTTCAGTTCGGCCTCGATCAGCGCCGGGACCGTCAAGCGCGCCAATACCTGGTTGCCCTCGATCCAGCCGGCCTCGACCACTTGATAAGCCGGACCATAATTCAGGCCGACGGCCCGGGTCAGCGCCAAGTGCCCGGACGCGTTGAAATCCGGCGCACGCGTCGGCAAGGCCGGAGCGGCGCAGGCCAGCATGCCGCCGCGTGCTTCACCCGGAAGCCTGGCAACCACATGCTGCGCCCACGGCTCAGCCTGGGCGGTGGTGCGCGACACGATGGAAACCGTTCCGTCACTGCTGTCGATGGTTACGCGGACTTTTTTGCTGAAATCCGAATGCAGCAAGAGAGGGCTGTGAATTTCCAGCTCTTCGATTTCAACAAACTCGCCGGGTTGATACTGCAATGCAGCTGCCAGCGCGAGCTCGGTGAAACCCGCTCCCGGGAACAACACCGAATCGCCCACCCGGTGGTCACCGAGCGACGGGAACAGTTGCGTATCCAGACGGTTGTCCCAGGTGAACTCGTGCTCGGGCAGCGGGTAACCCAGCAGCGGGTGGACGCGTTCACGGTGCAGGTTGCCGTTTGATTCGGGTGAGTCGGCAAGCCAGTGACGTTCGCGCTGCCAGGCGTAATTGGGCAGTTGCACGAAACGCCCGACATCGGGAAACACGCATTGCAGATCGATGTCGACACCGGCGATCAGCACTTTCGCCAGCGTGCGATCGATCAACTGTGAGGTTTGCTCACCGCGCAGCACCGTCGGGATCACGACACCGTCCAGTTCCTGACGGGTCAGTGCGTCGGCCACATAGGCGCGCAAGATCGGATGGGGTCCGACCTCCACGAAGACGTTGTAGCCCTGCTCGACGAGGGCCTCACTGGCAGACTTGAACAGCACCGGATAACGAATGTTTTTCCACCAGTATTCGGCGTCCAGATATTCGCCAGCCAACAGGTCGCCGGTCACGGTCGAATACATTGGAATACGGGCAGGCCCCGGGACGATGCTGCTCAAGGCTTCGACCACCTGATCGGCAATCACATCCATCGCCGGCGAGTGGAACGCGTAATCGAGTCCCAGGCGACGAGCAAAAACCTGACGCTCGGTCAGTGCATTCTCCAGGCGCTCCAATGCAGCCGGCAGACCGGCGACAGTCGCCCCTTTGAAACTGTTGTCGCCAGCGACCACCAGCTCGTTGTCCAGACAAAGCGCCTGCAACAGGCTCGCGGTCTCTGCACCCGACAAGCCGACCGCCGACATATTGCCGCAGCCCTTGGTCAAGCCTTGCAAGCGACTGCGATGGTAGATCACGGCGGTGGCGTCGCTCAGCGTCAGCGCCCCGCACGCCCAGGCGGCAGCGACTTCACCCACGCTGTGGCCAATGACGGCCATCGGCACGACGCCTTTTTCGGCCAGCATGCGGGTAACCCCCACCTGCAAGGCAAACAGCGCTGGCTGTGCAAATTCAGTCAGCTGATAACGGTCTTCGCCCAGCTCGCCCGCCAGTTCGGCGATCAACGAATAACCGGCCAGCGGTTGGAAAATCGCGTCCAGTTCGGCAACTGCCTGATGGAACAGCGGGTCGGCCAGCAATGACTTGCCCATGCCCTGCCACTGCGATCCATTACCGGAGAAAACGAACACAGGTCCTTTGGCCTGATCCAGGGCGCGACCACTTTCCAGCACCGTCGACAACGCCGGAACACCGGGTTCCGTGGCGAAATCCAGGAGTGCCTGAGCGCTGTCCTGAGCCTGCGCACCGAACACCACAACCCTTTGCGGGTGCAGTTCGCGGCGCACCAGTGACTGATAGGCAACATCATAAAGGCTTGCCGCGTCCGGCACGGACATGAACTGCGCGAGCTGTTCACACTGGGCCGCCAGGGCGGTGCTGTCCTTGGCAGAAACCATCAGCGGCACGAATTGTTGCGTTGGGCTCGGGGCTTGCGTTACCTGCGGTGGGCTTTCCAGAATCACGTGGGCGTTGGCCCCGCCGAAACCGAAGGAGTTAACCCCGACCACCAGTTTTCCGCTGGATTTTAGGGCCAGGGTTTCGGTGACCACACTCAGGTTGAGATCGGCGAAAGGAATATTCGGATTGAGCTTCTTGATGCCAATGGTGGCCGGCACCTTGCGTTCGATCACACAGTACAGCGCTTTCATCAGCCCGGCGACGCCGGAGGCAGCCTCAAGGTGGCCGATGTTGCTTTTGATCGAACCGATCAGGAGTGGCTGATCCGCCGGGCGTTGCTGACCCAGTGCCTCACCGATGGCCTGGCTCTCGATTGGATCGCCGACTGGCGTACCCGTGCCGTGAGCCTCCAGGTAATCGATATCTGCCGCATCAATGCCCGCTGTGTTGTAGGCCTGTTTCATCAGGGCAATCTGCGCATCTGCACTCGGCAGGGTCAGCGTCGATTTGCGCCCATCGGTATTGGCCGCACTGCCGGCAACGACCGCGAGGATCTGGTTGCCATCCTCGATCGCTTTGTCGTAATCCTTCAGATAGAACAGTCCACCGCCCTCGGAGCGTACATAGCCGTCCGCAGACTCATCGAACACATGGCATTGCCCGGTGCGCGACAGCATTGAAGCCTTGGAAAAGATCAGAAAGCCGAAAGGATGCAGGTGCAGGCTGACCCCACCGGTAATCGCCTGTTCGATTTCGCCGCTCTGAATGGCCTGGCAAGCCTGGTGAAAAGCGATCAGGGAAGAAGAGCACGCCGTGTCGATGGCCATGCTCGGACCTTGCAGGTCATAGAAAAAAGACAACCGGTTGGCCGCGATGCTGTTGGTATTGCCGGTGGCGGTGGCGGCGTCGATCATCGACAGGTCATGGGCCAGACGGTAGCCGTAGTCGACACTGGCAATGCCCAGGTAAACACCGCAATTGCTACCACGCAGGCTCGACGGCTTGACGCCGGCGTTCTCGAACACTTCCCAGCCAAGCTCCAGCAACAAACGCTGCTGAGGATCCATGACCGCCGCTTCACGAGGAGAGATATTGAAGAATCCGGCGTCGAAGGTCGAAATATCGCCCAGGGTTCCGGAAGCTAAAGTATAGGACGTTGCAGGGTTTGCTTTGTCCGGGTGCAGGAATTCGTCTTTAGACCAGCGAGAAGAATCCACCTGGGTAATAAAGTTCTGCCTATCTAGCAGGTGCGGCCAAAAAGTTGCAGAAGTAGAGCCTGGAAACCGGAGAGACGTCCCTATGATTGCAACTTTTTTACGCATTGAAGCTAATCCTTTAATCCCCAGCCCTTTTCCAAGCTGAACAACAATCAAATTCTATTAATGTAAATGCTGGATATCCGGCTACATCTTGAGTGCTATGTACTGATCCAACCGCGAATGTAGGGAAAAACCCTACACAAAAGAGCGACAGATCATAYGCATGCATCGCCTCAAGGGAAACCTGAAAGCCCAATTTCCGGACAGATCGACCTTCATCCGCGCTGCGAAATTACGACAACTGATGTCAGATGCTGCAAAAAAACACTCATCAAATTCGCGACTCGGCCGACAACGCTTGAAAGCCTTGCGGATTGAAATAGCCATGCGTAACAACCAGCCCATAACCCAACGCGAACGAACCTTCCCGGCTCAGCAACGGTTGATTTCCACCACCGATGCCAAGGGCGTGATCACCTACTGCAACGACGCGTTCGTCGAGATCAGCGGGTTTTCTCGTGAGGAGCTGATCCGTGCACCGCACAACCTGGTCCGCCACCCCGATGTTCCTGCGGCGGTGTTCGCGCACATGTGGGGCATGCTGAAACAAGGCTTGCCATGGATGGGCATCGTCAAGAATCGCTGCAAGAACGGTGATCACTATTGGGTGAACGCTTACGTGACACCGGTTTTCGATGGCAACCAGGTGACCGGTTACGAGTCGGTGCGGATCAAACCCACCGCCGAACAGATCCAGCGTGCCGAAGCACTCTACCAACGCATCAACCAGGGCAAGTCCGCCATTCCATCGACTGATAAATGGCTGCCGGTGCTTCAGGATTGGCTGCCGTTCATTCTGGTCAGCCAGGTGAGCTTCATGATCGGTGCCTCGCTGTCGTCCCAATGGGGTTTTGCCCTGGCCGCCGGCCTGTCGGTGCCGTTGGGCCTGATAGGCTTGAGCTGGCAACAGCGTGGGCTCAAGCGCCTGCTGCGCCTGGCCGAACAGACCACGTCCGACCCGCTGATCGCGCAGATGTACACCGACAGCCGTGGCGCTCAGGCGCAACTGGAAATGTCGATCCTCAGCCAGGAAGCCCGCCTGAAAACCTGCCTGACCCGTCTGCAGGACACCGCTGAGCACCTGACCGAGCAAGCGAAGCAGTCCGACGCCCTGGCGCACAACAGCTCCAGCGGCCTGGAACGTCAGCGCGTCGAAACCGAACAAGTGGCCACCGCCGTCAACCAGATGGCCGCTACCACTCAGGAAGTCGCCAGCCACGTACAGCGCACCGCCGACGCCACCCAGGAAGCCAATCGCCTGACCGGTCGCGGCCGCGACATCGCAGGGGAAACCCGCGAAGCCATTCAGCGCCTGTCGGTGGTGGTGGGTGAAACCGGCCTGACCGTGACCCAACTGGCCAAGGACAGCGACGAAATCGGCGGCGTGGTCGACGTGATCAAAGGCATCGCCGACCAGACCAACCTGCTGGCCTTGAACGCCGCCATCGAAGCAGCCCGCGCTGGCGAGATGGGCCGTGGTTTTGCGGTGGTCGCGGACGAAGTTCGCCAACTGGCGCAACGCACCAGCGAATCCACCGGGCAGATCCACGCCCTGATCGCCAAGCTGCAGCAAACGGCGAGTACGGCGGTGCAAACCATGGAAGCCGGGCATCGTCAGGCCGAGGAAGGCGTGGCGCGAGTGCTGGAAGCGGATCAGGCACTGGTGGGCATCAGCGAAGCGGTGGCCAACATCACCGACATGACCACTCAGATCGCGGCGGCGACTGAAGAGCAAAGTGCGGTGGCCGAGGAAATCAGCCGCAACATCAGCAACATCTCGCACTTGGCGGATCAGACGTCGGAACAGGCTCAACACTCGGCGTTGTTGAGTGAAGAGCTGACGAAAACTGCGAATACCCAGTATTCGTTGGTGGAGCGGTTTAACCGCTGATTGCTATAGGTAAAACGAAAACCCGGACGGTGAAAACTTCCGGGTTTTTTACATCTAAAAAACGCGAGCTGCTGACAATTGGGAAGCACCTGTCAGATCTGACAGTAGACGAAAAAACACAGGAGGTTTATCAAAGTGACAGTCGTTATGCCCCTCAGGCAACGGCCACCAATTACCTCACAGAAAGGATTCCGTAATGACAGCCCACGCTATTTTTATTCCAAAGAAACGCGGCACGTTAGCAAACGAAAACATCTTTGAGTGGAAATACGAAACCACAAAAAAAACTGCCGAATTCAGTGATTTCTTGCAAGACGAGTTTCTCGGAAAGCGTTATTGGGCTTTAGGGGGTGGAATGGGAACACAGGAGGAGGAAAACCTTTTTATTTTCAGTATGACGCTGCCCTACAACGGCGACGATGCACTGAAAGGTGTCTATAAGCTCGATGACGGGCTGACCTTTCTACATGGCCACTGGATTCCCGCCCCCCCAGGATATGAGGGGTTTAGAACGGTGGAGGCAGATTCCGCCACGCTGAACATTATCAAATACGATCCTGTTACAGACATCGTCGAAGGCACCTTCGAAGCCCTGTTTAAAAGCGACGGCTATCGTCTGAACCCCAAAGGCACCTTCACTATGAAGAGACTGCGGCCACCGACGAAAACCCCGGACGAACAATAGACTTAAGTGCCCTGCCAGTTTGCAATTGTCAGATGGGCTAGACGAACCCGCCTCCACAAAAGTTTGCGGTGAATAAAGAACACATTCACAACACAACTCAAAAAGTGGGGGTGGGCTTCTACGCGAAGAGGCTCGAACTGGCACTGCAAATTTCACTGAAGAAACGCCGTCACCTTCTGCGCCGCAGCCGCCAAATGCTGCTCATGCGTAAACCCCGAAACCTTCAACGGCTTCAAGTCATGATCCCCCGCCGCCAACCAGAACACCTCGATCCCCGGTGCCAACGTGTAAGCCTCCACCGCCTCACGGTTACCTAGCGCATCGCGCTCACCTTGCACAATCAACGTCCGCGTCTTCAACCCGGCCAAATGCTCAACCCGAGGCTTTTGCGGTTTGCCGACCGCATAAAACGGATACCCCAGGCACACCAGCGCATCCGCCCCCAGTTCATCTGCGAGCAAACTCGCCATACGCCCGCCCATGGACTTGCCGCCGATGGCCAGAGGCCCAGTGACATGGCGTCGCACCTGGGCATACACCTCACGCCAGCATTCCAGCAGTTTCGGGGCTGGATTGGGGGGGCGTTTACCCCCATCAATGCGCCGTTGCGCCATGTACGGAAACTCGAAGCGCACTACGTTGACGCCTTGATCGGCAAGGCGTGCAGCCATGTCGTTCATCCAGCCACTGTCCATCGGCGCGCCGGCACCGTGGGCGAGGATCAGTGTCGCCGATGCCGGCGAAACAGCTGCATTCCACAACCATCCGTGATCCCGCACGCACCGCGCCCATTGATCCCCGTCAATACTGGCCATGTGCTGTTTGTCCATGCTTGCCTCGCTTTTAGTCTGCCTATAACTCCAGGCGAAGGGAGCGTCTGCCTTGCGCGGCTTACTCGCGAAGACGGGCCTTCACTTCGGCTGAACCGTGGATGGGGAACCATGAACACTTCTATCAGTACCGCCTACAACTACAAGGTGGTCCGCCAATTCGCCATTATGACGGTGGTGTGGGGCATCGTCGGTATGGGGCTCGGGGTTTTTCTCGCGGCCCAATTGGTCTGGCCCGAACTCAACTTCAATTTGCCGTGGACCAGTTTCGGGCGGTTGCGCCCCCTGCACACCAACGCCGTGATCTTCGCCTTCGGCGGTTGCGCCTTGTTTGCCAGTTCGTTCTATTCGGTGCAACGCACCTGTCAGACCCAGCTGTTTGCACCGAAAATCGCTGCGTTCTGCTTCTGGGGTTGGCAACTGGTGATCCTGTTGGCGGCCATCACCTTGCCCCTGGGTTACACCAGCTCCAAGGAATACGCCGAGCTGGAATGGCCGATAGACATTCTGATCACCATCGTCTGGGTCGCCTACGCCATCGTGTTCTTCGGCACACTGGCCAAGCGCAAGACCAAGCACATCTATGTCGGTAACTGGTTCTTCGGTGCGTTCATCGTCACCGTGGCGATTCTGCACATCGTCAACAACATTGAGCTGCCAGTGAGTTTCACCAAGTCCTACTCGGTGTATGCCGGTGCAACCGATGCCATGGTGCAGTGGTGGTACGGCCACAACGCCGTGGGCTTTTTCCTCACCGCCGGTTTCCTCGGGATGATGTACTACTTCGTGCCGAAACAGGCCGAGCGGCCGGTGTATTCCTATCGCCTGTCCATCGTGCACTTCTGGGCGCTGATCACCCTGTACATCTGGGCCGGCCCGCACCATTTGCACTACACCGCGCTGCCGGACTGGGCACAGTCGCTGGGAATGGTGATGTCCTTGATCCTGTTGGCTCCCAGCTGGGGCGGGATGATCAACGGGATGATGACGCTCTCGGGCGCCTGGCATAAGTTGCGCAGCGACCCGATCCTGCGCTTCCTCGTGGTGTCGCTGGCGTTCTACGGCATGTCGACCTTCGAAGGGCCGATGATGGCGATCAAGACTGTCAACGCCCTCTCCCACTACACCGACTGGACCATCGGTCACGTTCACGCCGGGGCACTCGGCTGGGTGGCGATGATTTCCATCGGCGCGCTGTACCACATGATTCCGAAAGTCTTTGGCCGCGAGCAGATGTTCAGCGTCGGCCTGATCAACGCGCACTTCTGGCTCGCGACCATCGGCACCGTGCTGTACATCGCGTCCATGTGGGTCAACGGCATCGCCCAGGGCCTGATGTGGCGCGCAGTCAACGCAGACGGCACGCTGACCTACTCCTTCGTCGAAACCCTGGTGGCCAGTCACCCAGGCTTCATCGTGCGGCTGGTGGGCGGGGCGATCTTCCTCAGCGGCATGTTCCTGATGGCTTACAACACCTGGCGCACCGTACAGGCCTCGCAGCCTGCCGACGTCGCCGCTGCCGCGCAGATGGCTTGAGGAGTCCGCCATGAAACACGAAACAATCGAGAAAAACGTCGGCCTGTTGTTGCTGTTGATGGTGCTGGCCGTGAGCATCGGCGGTCTGACCCAGATCGTCCCGCTGTTCTTTCAGGACGTGACCAATAAACCGGTGGAAGGCATGAAGCCCTACACCGCGCTGCAACTGGAAGGTCGCGACATTTACATCCGCGAAGGTTGCGTCGGTTGCCACTCGCAAATGATTCGCCCATTCCGTGCCGAGACTGAACGCTACGGCCACTACTCGGTCGCCGGTGAAAGCGTCTGGGATCACCCGTTCCTGTGGGGTTCCAAGCGCACCGGGCCGGACCTGGCGCGAGTCGGCGGTCGCTACTCGGAAGACTGGCATCGCGCGCACTTGTACAACCCGCGCAACGTGGTGCCGGAATCGAAAATGCCTGCCTATCCATGGCTGGTGGCCAATCAACTCGACAGTAGCCACACCGAAACCAAGATCCGCGCCATGCGCACCCTCGGCGTGCCGTACACCGAGGACGACATCGCTGGCGCAGTCGCCTCGCTCAAGGGCAAGACCGAAATGGACGCTTTGGTTGCCTACCTGCAAGTGCTCGGCACTGCCATCAAGAGCAAGAGGTGAAGCATGCCCATGTCTTTTATAGCGAGCGAAATGAGCAGTGGAATGATCCGAGGCCTGGGCACGGTCGTGGTGTTTGTGGCCTTCGTCGGCCTGACGCTGTGGGTGTTCAACAACAAGCGCACTGCGGAATTTGCCGAAGCACGTTTGCTGCCGTTCGCCGATGAGCCACAACCCGACACCACCCAAGAACCAGAAACAAGGAGTACCCGGCCATGACCACCTTCTGGAGTACGTGGATCTGCGTACTGACCATCGGCAGCCTGATCGGCCTGACCTGGCTGCTGATCGCCACCCGCAAGGGCGAAACCAAGGGCAGCGTCGACCAGACCATGGGCCACAGCTTCGACGGCATCGAGGAATACGACAACCCGTTGCCGCGGTGGTGGTTCATGCTGTTTGTCGGCACGCTGGTGTTTGGCGTGGGTTACCTGATCCTTTATCCGGGCCTGGGCAACTGGAAAGGCATTTTGCCGGGCTATGAAAACGGCTGGACCGGCGTGCATGAGTGGGAAAAGGAAATGGATATGGCCGACTTCAAGTTCGGTCCGATCTTCGCCAAATTCGCCGCCATGCCGGTAGAAGAAGTGGCCAAGGACCCGCAAGCGCTGAAAATGGGCGGCCGCCTGTTTGCGTCCAACTGCTCGGTCTGCCACGGCTCGGATGCCAAGGGCGCGTTTGGCTTCCCGAACCTGGCGGACAGCGATTGGCGCTGGGGCGGCGACGCCCAAATGATCAAAACCACGATCATGGGCGGTCGCATGGCGGCGATGCCGGCCTGGGGTGAAATCCTCGGAGAGGCCGGCGTGAAAAATGTCGCGGCGTACGTCCGCCATGACTTGGCTGGCCTGCCGTTGCCTGCCGACAGCGGCGCCGACCTGCAAGCCGGACAGCAACTGTTCAGCACCACCTGCGTAGCGTGTCATGGAGCAAACGGCCAGGGCACTGAAGCCATGGGCGCGCCGAATCTGACGCACCCGGCCGGCTTTATTTACGGTACGAGCCTGGCGCAATTGCAGCAGACCATTCGCCATGGTCGCCAGGGCCATATGCCGGCGCAGAACGAATTGCTCGGTAACGACAAAGTGCAACTGCTGGCCGCTTACGTGTACAGCCTGTCCCACGGTGCCGGCACCGAGCGTTTGCAGGCTGAAGGCAAAACCGAATAATTCTCGACCGCTCTGCTGCCGCATTCTCCCGGATGCGGCAGTTCCCTGCTTCTTTGCGACCCATTGTCGCACCCTCCCCTTGCTCTTTCTTTCGGTTCACCAGATTCGGGTCTAAGCTTCCTCCGTGCGGACTGGCATGAGCCGGTTCCGGGTCGTTTTTAGCCGATGTGTTCGACGATTCTGTTCGATGACAACCCGCAAAGGCTGGTAGATACCGGCTGTCGCGCCAATTGCCGTCGGTCACTCGATCGTTGCGTTTGAACACGTCCCGTTACAACTGACCGGACCCCCTTACCATTTTCGTCCGCGGCGACATTTTTCCCTTGGGCGATTTTGTCCCTACGCGGCGCATGGAAAGGCCGCAGAATCAGCTTTAGAAAGCCTTGACCGGGGTCATGGCGCGTTGCAATGACCCCCTGCTTTCTCCATACTTGCGGCCGATTTTTACTCCTAATAAAACACCCAAACCGTGGAACCTTAGAATGAGCACAGCAATCAGTCCGACTGCTTATAACTATAAGGTAGTCCGCCAGTTCGCCATCATGACGGTGGTCTGGGGGATCCTTGGCATGGGGCTCGGTGTCTTCATCGCCTCACAGCTTGTATGGCCGGAATTGAACTTCGGTCTGCCGTGGACGACTTTTGGACGCTTACGCCCGTTGCACACCAACCTGGTGATTTTCGCCTTCGGTGGTTGTGCACTGTTTGCCACTTCTTATTACGTCGTGCAGCGAACCTGCCAAACGCGACTGATTTCCGACAGCCTCGCGGCCTTCCACTTCTGGGGATGGCAAGCGGTGATCGTCGGTGCCGGCATTACTTTGCCGCTGGGCTACACCACCAGCAAGGAATACGCGGAGCTGGAATGGCCTCTGGCTATTTTGCTGGCCGTTGTCTGGATCGTTTACGCACTGGTGTTCTTTGGCACCATCGTCAAGCGCAAGACCAAGCACATCTATGTCGGTAACTGGTTCTACGGCGCCTTCATCGTCGTGACTGCGATGCTGCACATCGTCAACCACATGTCGCTGCCGGTCAGCCTGTTCAAGTCCTACTCGGCTTACGCCGGTGCGACTGACGCGATGATCCAGTGGTGGTACGGCCACAACGCGGTCGGTTTCTTCCTGACCACCGGCTTCCTGGGGATGATGTACTACTTCGTTCCGAAACAGGCCGAGCGTCCGATCTACTCCTATCGCCTGTCTATCGTGCACTTCTGGGCGCTGATCACCCTGTACATCTGGGCCGGTCCGCACCACCTGCACTACACCGCTCTGCCGGACTGGGCTCAGTCGCTGGGCATGGCAATGTCGATCATTCTGCTGGCACCAAGCTGGGGCGGCATGATCAACGGCATGATGACCCTCTCGGGCGCCTGGCATAAGCTGCGCACCGACCCGATCCTGCGCTTCCTGGTCGTGTCGCTGGCGTTCTACGGCATGTCGACCTTCGAAGGCCCGATGATGGCCATCAAGACCGTCAACGCGCTGTCTCACTACACCGACTGGACCATCGGCCACGTACACGCCGGCGCCTTGGGCTGGGTAGCGATGATCTCGATCGGCGCGGTTTACCACATGATCCCGAAACTGTTCGGTCGCCCGCAGATGTACAGCGTCGGCCTGATCAACGCGCACTTCTGGCTCGCGACCATCGGCACCGTTCTGTACATCGCTTCGATGTGGGTCAACGGCATCACCCAGGGTCTGATGTGGCGTGCAATCAACGATGACGGCACCCTCACCTACTCGTTCGTCGAAGCGCTGCAAGCCAGCCACCCTGGCTTCATCGTTCGCGCCCTGGGCGGTGCGTTCTTTGCCAGCGGCATGCTGTTCATGGCCTACAACGTATGGCGTACCGTACGCGCCTCGAACCCGGCAGAAGCCAAAGCCGCCGAACAGATCGCTGTAGTTGGAGCTCACTGATGAAGCATGAAGCAGTCGAGAAGAATATTGGCCTGCTGGCCTTCTTCATGGTTATCGCCGTCAGCATCGGCGGCCTGACCCAGATCGTTCCGCTGTTTTTCCAGGACGTCACCAACAAGCCGGTCGAAGGCATGAAGCCGCGCCCCGCCCTTGAACTGGAAGGCCGCGATATCTACATCGCCAACGGCTGTGTCGGCTGCCACTCGCAGATGATCCGCCCGTTCCGTGCTGAAACCGAACGTTACGGCCACTACTCGGTCGCCGGTGAAAGCGTCTGGGATCACCCGTTCCTGTGGGGTTCCAAGCGTACCGGTCCGGACCTGGCCCGTGTCGGCGGTCGTTACTCTGATGACTGGCAGCGTGCGCATTTGTACAACCCGCGTAACGTGGTGCCTGAGTCGGTCATGCCGGCTTACCCGTTCCTCGTGGAAAACAAGCTCGACGGCAAAGACACCGCCAAGAAAATGGAAGTTTTGCGCGCGCTCGGCGTCCCTTACACCGACGAAGACATCGCCGGTGCCAAGGATGCTGTGAAGGGCAAAACCGAAATGGACGCGCTGGTGGCCTATCTGCAAGGCCTGGGCACCATCATCAAAAGCAAACGGTGATTTAGATGGATATCGGGATGATTCGTGGCCTGGGCACCGTTGTTGTGATGGTGGCCTTCATCGGTCTGGCGTTGTGGGTGTTCAGCCCCAAGCGCAAGTCGGAGTTTGAAGACGCGACCTTGCTGCCTTTCGCGGATGATCCCGAAGCCATCAAGCACGTCGAGCAAGCTTCTAGGAGTAACAAAGAATGACTACATTCTGGAGTCTGTACGTCACAGTCCTCACTCTCGGCACCATCTTCGCCCTGACCTGGCTGCTGCTGTCCACCCGCAAGGGTCAGCGCACCGAGCAGACGGAAGATACGGTTGGACACTCCTTCGACGGGATTGAGGAGTACGACAACCCACTGCCAAAATGGTGGTTCATGCTGTTCGTGGGCACCATCATTTTCGCCTTGGGCTATCTGGTGTTGTACCCGGGCCTGGGCAACTGGAAAGGCTTGCTGCCGGGTTACAGCTACCTCGATACAGAGAAGCAGACCGCGTTCGCCAACGGCCAGACCGGCTGGACCGGCGTACACGAGTGGGAAAAGGAAATGGCCAAGTCGGACGCCAAGTTCGGCCCGATCTTCGCCAAGTTCGCTTCCATGCCTATCGAAGAAGTCGCCAAAGACCCGCAAGCCCTGAAGATGGGTGGCCGTCTGTTTGCCTCCAACTGCTCGGTCTGCCACGGTTCCGACGCCAAGGGCGCTTACGGTTTTCCTAACCTGACTGACGCTGATTGGCGTTGGGGCGGCGAAGCACAAACCATCAAGACCACCATCATGGGCGGCCGCCACGCGGTCATGCCGGCATGGGCGGACGTGATCGGCGAGCAAGGCGTTTCCGACGTTGCAGCGTTTGTACTGACCAACCTCGATGGCCGCAAACTGCCGGAAGGCACCAAGGCTGACCCGGTTGCCGGCCAGAAGCTGTTCGCTGCCAACTGCGTGGCCTGCCACGGTCCGGAAGGCAAAGGTACGCCAGCGATGGGCGCACCGAACCTGACTCACCCGAGCGCGTTCATCTACGGTTCGAGCTTCGCTCAACTGCAGCAGACCATCCGTTACGGCCGTCAGGGCCAGATGCCTGCGCAAGAACAGCTGCAAGGCAACGACAAGGTTCACCTGCTGGCCGCTTACGTCTACAGCCTCTCTCAAGGTGAGAAAGCACTGGCGACAGACGCTCAGTAAGACACACGCTTAAGGCAACAAAAAAACGGCCCCGCCAATGAGAATTGGCGGGGCCGTTTTGTTTCAATCGCATTAATACAGCGACCGATGGTAGCGCTCTGCATCCCTTCTGAGGTTGCCTGACAACCTGCCGAGTAGTAACGTTTCTACAAAGCATTTTCAGGAGGGACACACATGATGGCCATCACCACCATTTCCAGCCGTGAATTCAATCAGGACACAAGTAGTGCCAAAAAAGCCACGCTTCAGGGGCCGGTTATCATCACCGACCGTGGCAGACCTGCCCACGTACTGCTAAGCATTGAGGAGTACCAAAAACTGACCGGCATCAACGCAAACATTGTCGACCTGTTGGTGATGCCGGAAGCGGCAGACATCGAGTTCGACACCGAGCGTGCCGTCATCAATCATCGACCCGTGGACCTGTCCTGATGTTCTTGCTCGACACCAACGTAATATCCGAATTACGCAAACCCCAGGCAGACGCAAACGTCGTCGCCTGGGCCAAAAGTATCATCGCCCCACGAATGTTTATTTCAGCCATTACCTTGAAGGAACTGGAGACCGGGGTGCTGCGAATGGAGCGGCGCGATCCCGTCCAGGGAAAGGTATTGCGCACCTGGCTAAAACGACACGTGATACCGGCCTTCGATGCCAGAATCCTGCCGATCGATGCCGCCGTGGCATTGCGCTGTGCCAGCCTGCATGTTCCGGACCGCGCCAACGAAAGCGATGCCCTGATCGCTGCGACGGCACTCGTTCACGGGCTTACAGTGGTCACCCGTAACACCAGCGACTTTCAATCCAGCGGTGTTGCGCTGATCAACCCATGGGACGAATGAACCCGCCGCCCTGCAAAACCGTCCATAATTCACAAGTCAATTGATTCAAGTCATTACACCGTCAGTTGATTTCCACCAACGTGACCAAAGGTCGCACCCTTGTGCCAGAGCTTCAGGCGTATCATTGCGCCACTGCAACACCCCTTTTTGACCGCGGTTGGCATGTACTGACCGGGGCATTTTTCCACTGCCGTGGGATGCAACGATGAGCAACCAGATTCCGGTACACGACGTCACTCCACCCAACAAGAACGCGAACAACAGCGTCGACCTCTACGCCTCTCGAGAAAAGATCTACACCCGCGCTTTCACTGGCCTTTTCCGCAATCTGCGGATGATGGGCGGCGCCTTTTTGTTTCTGTTGTATTTCGGCACGGTCTGGCTGAACTGGGGCGGTCATCAAGCCGTCTGGTGGAACCTGCCGGAGCGTAAATTCTTTATTTTTGGTGCAACGTTCTGGCCTCAGGATTTCATCCTGTTGTCGGGGATTTTGATTATCAGTGCCTTCGGCCTGTTCTTCATTACGGTGTACGCCGGTCGCGTGTGGTGCGGTTATACCTGCCCGCAAAGCGTCTGGACGTGGATTTTCATGTGGTGCGAAAAAGTCACCGAAGGCGACCGCAACCAGCGCATCAAGCTCGACAAAGCGCCGATGAGCGCCAACAAACTCCTGCGTAAATTCAGCAAGCATTCGATGTGGCTGTTGATCGGTTTTGTGACCGGCCTGACCTTTGTCGGTTACTTCTCGCCGATCCGTGAACTGGTGTTCGACTTCTTCACCGGCGAAGCAGATGGCTGGTCGTATTTCTGGGTCGGTTTCTTCACCCTCGCCACCTACGGCAACGCCGGCTGGCTGCGCGAGCAAGTGTGCATTTACATGTGCCCGTACGCTCGTTTCCAGAGCGTGATGTTCGACAAGGACACACTGATCGTTTCCTACGATCCACGTCGTGGCGAGTCCCGTGGCCCGCGCAAGAAAGGCATCGACTACAAGGCACAAGGCCTGGGCGATTGCATCGATTGCACCATGTGCGTCCAGGTCTGCCCGACCGGCATCGACATCCGCGACGGCCTGCAAATCGAGTGCATCGGTTGCGCCGCCTGTATCGACGCATGCGATGCCATCATGGACAAGATGGACTACCCACGTGGCCTGATCAGCTACACCACCGAACACAACCTGTCCGGGCAAAAAACCCATAAACTGCGCCCGCGCCTGATCGGCTATGCCTTGGTGCTGCTGACGATGATTTCGTTGTTGATCACCGCGTTCTTCATGCGTTCGCTGGTCGGTTTCGACGTCAGTAAAGACCGCGTGCTGTACCGCGAGAATGCCGAAGGCCGAATCGAAAACGTCTACAGCTTGAAAATCATGAACAAAGACCAGCGCGACCACACTTACGTGCTGGAGGCCACCGGTTTGCCGGACCTCAAGCTGCAAGGCAAGCGCGAGATCAAAGTCGCGGCCGGGGAAATATTCAGCCAGCCGGTAGAGTTGTCCAGCGCACCGGAAAAACTGCCATCGAGCACCAACGAGGTGAAATTCATCCTCAAGGATGCCGATGACGACAGCGTTCACGTTGAAGCCAAGAGCCGATTCATCGGCCCACAAATTCGTTGAGAGAAGTCGCCATGCCCGCAGCATCTGCCGCAAGTCCCTGGTACAAGCACCTTTGGCCGTGGATCATCATCGGGATTCTGGCCTGTTCGGTGACCCTGACCTTGTCCATGGTGACCATCGCGGTGAATCACCCGATCGACCTGGTGAACGACAACTACTACGAGGCTGGCAAAGGCATCAATCGCTCACTCGACCGTGAACTGCTGGCCCAGACCCTGCAACTGCGCGCCAGTGTTCATCTGGATGGCATAACCGGTGAAGTCGACCTGCACCTGAGCGGCAACAGCCAACCGAAAACCCTCGAACTGAATCTGATCTCGCCGACTCAGCCGGAGAAGGATCGCAAAATCACCCTCGTCCACAGCGACACAGAACAGGGCCGCTACATTGGTCAACTGAGCGACAAGGTCGAAGGCCGTCGCTTTGTAGAGTTGCTGGGGGTCGAAGGCGACAAGACCTGGCGCATGTTCGAAGAAGAACCGGTCAGCCACGACAAAGACCTGCTGCTGGGCGATGAACCGCTGCAAGGTGCCGAAGACCTGAAAAAGTAAAGTCGCGCTTCGCGCATCGCGAGCAGGCTCACTCCCACAGTGGATCTCTGGTGTACACAGACCTTGTGCATGACATCGATCACATGTGGGAGCGAGCCTGCTCGCGATGAGGCCCACCCGAACGATATAGACTCCACCTCATGACCACTCCAACCCCCTGCTTCCACTGCGCCCTGCCCGTCCCGGCCGGCAGCCGCTTCACCGCTGCGGTCCTGGGTGATACCCGCGAGTTTTGCTGCCCGGGTTGCCAGGCGGTGGCCGAAGCTATCGTGGCGGGTGGGCTGGAAAGCTATTACCAGCATCGCAGCGAGTCCTCGGCCAACCCCGAAGCCTTGCCGGTGCAGTTGGTGGACGAACTGGCGCTGTACGACCGCGCCGACGTGCAAGCACCTTTCGTGCGCCACGACGGCGACCTCGCCGAGACCACCTTGTTGATGGAAGGCATCAGCTGCGCCGCGTGCGGCTGGTTGATCGAGAAACACCTGCGCGGCTTGCCGGCAGTGGCCGAAGCACGGCTGAACCTGTCCAATCATCGCTTGCACGTACGCTGGGCCGACGCGCAATTACCGTTGAGCCAAGTCCTCAGTGAGTTGCGCCATATCGGTTACGCCGCCCACCCTTATCAAGCCGACCGCGCCAGCGAACAACTGGCCAGCGAAAACCGTCTGGCCTTGCGTCAACTCGGTGTCGCCGGGCTGCTGTGGTTCCAGGCGATGATGGCGACCATGGCCACCTGGCCGGAATTCAACATCGACCTCAGCCCCGAGTTGCACACCATTTTGCGCTGGGTCGCGCTGTTTCTGACCACACCGATCGTGTTCTACAGCTGTGCGCCGTTCTTCAAAGGGGCAATGCGCGACTTGCGCACCCGCCACCTGACCATGGACGTGTCGGTGTCGCTGGCGATTGGCAGCGCCTACCTCGCCGGGATCTGGACCTCGATCACCGGTGCCGGTGAGCTGTATTTCGATGCGGTCGGGATGTTTGCGCTGTTCCTTCTTGCCGGCCGCTATCTGGAACGCCGAGCCCGCGAGCGCACCGCCGCCGCTACCGCACAACTGGTCAACCTGCTGCCCGCTTCTTGCCTGCGCCTGAACACTGACGGCCAGAGCGAGCGAATCCTGCTCACCGAGTTACGTGTGGGGGATCAGGTACTGGTTCACCCTGGCGCGATTCTGCCGGCGGACGGCAAGATTCTCGATGGCCAGTCGAGCATCGACGAGTCGCTGCTGACCGGCGAATACCTGCCGCAACCGCGAACGCCAGGCGACGCAGTGACCGCCGGCACGCTGAACGTTGAAGGGGCGTTGACGGTGCAAGTGTTGGCACTGGGCCAGGACACGCGACTGTCCGCCATTGTCCGCCTGCTGGACCGCGCACAAGCCGAAAAGCCGCGCCTGGCGGAAATCGCCGACCGTGCCGCGCAGTGGTTTTTGCTGTTGTCGCTGATTGCCGCTGCTGCCATTGGTCTGTTGTGGTGGGAACTCGATTCATCGCGAGCCTTCTGGATTGTGCTGGCCATGCTCGTCGCCACCTGCCCGTGCGCTTTGTCCCTCGCGACGCCAACCGCGCTGACCGCCGCCACCGGTACGCTGCACAAACTCGGTCTGTTGCTGACGCGCGGTCATGTGCTGGAAGGCTTGAACCAGATCGACACGGTAATCTTCGACAAGACCGGCACCCTCACTGAAGGTCGTCTGGCATTGCGTTCAATCCGCCCCCTTGGCGCACTCGACAGTGACCGCTGCCTGAGCCTCGCTGCCGCACTGGAAAACCGCTCCGAACACCCGATCGCCCGAGCCTTTGGCCGCGCGCCACTGGCCGCAGAAGAAGTCCACAGCACGCCGGGGCTGGGTCTTGAGGGCCTGGTCGGCGTCCAGCGATTGCGAATTGGCCAGCCAGGTTTTGTCTGCGAACTCAGTGGCGCATCCGTGCCCTTGATGCCCGATGAAGCGGGCCAATGGTTGCTGCTCGGCGACACTCAAGGTCCACTGGCGTGGTTTGTCCTCGACGACCGTTTGCGCGCCGATGCCCCGGCATTGCTGCAAGCCTGCAAGGCGCGGGGCTGGCGAACCTTGCTGCTGTCCGGCGACAGCTCGCCGATGGTCGCCAGTGTCGCTGCTGAGCTGGGTATCGACGAGGCCCGTGGTGGTTTACGTCCGGACGACAAACTGCAGGTCCTGCAACAACTGCACAAGGAAGGCCGCAAGGTGTTGATGCTCGGTGACGGGGTCAACGACGTGCCGGTGCTGGCTGCTGCCGACATCAGTGTGGCGATGGGCTCGGCCACCGATCTGGCGAAAACCAGCGCCGATGCCGTGTTACTGTCCAACCGCCTCGATGCGCTGGTGCAAGCCTTCAGTTTGGCGCGGCGAACCCGTCGGATTATCATCGAGAACCTGCTGTGGGCCGGGTTGTACAATGGCCTCATGTTGCCGTTCGCTGCCTTGGGCTGGATTACGCCCGTCTGGGCCGCCGTCGGCATGTCGATCAGTTCGTTGACCGTGGTGCTGAACGCCCTGCGCCTGACTCGCCTGCCGAGCATGCCGGCCGCCTCCGCCACGCCAGAAACCCGCCCGCTGCCGGCCTGAGCCGACGCGGGCATGGAGTCCACCCATGCCAGCTCTATACGTGATGATCCCGGCCGCATTGCTGCTCGTGGCCATCGCTGTCTACATCTTCTTCTGGGCAGTTGACAGCGGCCAGTACGACGACCTCGACGGCCCGGCCCACAGCATTCTGTTCGACGACCAGGACCCGGCCCACAAAGCAGCGGTCGATGAAGCCAGCGGCCATCCGGCCAAGCCGGACGACAAGGCGCAGCCTCATGCTTGAATTGGCGCCACTGCTGGTGTCCGCGGTAATTCTCGGTTTGCTCGGGGGCGGCCATTGCCTGGGCATGTGCGGCGGCTTGATGGGCGCGCTGACCCTGGCGATTCCCAAGGAACAACGCAGCCGGCGCTTTCGACTGCTGCTGGCTTACAACCTGGGACGAATCCTCAGCTATGCCACGGCCGGCCTGCTGATCGGTCTGGCGGGCTGGGCCGTGGCCAACAGCCCGGCAGCCATGTTTATGCGGGTCATTGCCGGTTTACTGTTGATTGCCATGGGCCTGTACCTCGCCGGCTGGTGGAGCGGTCTGACCCGCATCGAAAGCCTGGGCCGCGGCCTGTGGCGACATATCCAACCGATCGCCAACACATTGCTGCCGGTGTCGAGCCTGCCCCGAGCCTTGCTGCTGGGTGCGCTTTGGGGCTGGCTACCGTGCGGGTTGGTTTACAGCACGTTGTTGTGGTCGGCCAGCCAGGGTAATGCGCTGGACAGTGCGTTATTAATGCTCGCCTTCGGACTGGGCACCTGGCCAGTGCTGCTCGCCACGGGTCTGGCCGCGGAGCGGGTGACGGCGCTGTTACGCAAACGCAGCGTACGCATGACGGGTGGGTTGCTGGTGATGCTGTTTGGCATATGGACCTTGCCGGGGCCGCATCAGCATTGGCTTATGGGGCATTAGATCGGCGGTGCCCCATTCGCGAGCAGGCTCCGGGCGGCGTTCCGACGAAGAGGTTTTCACCAAGCGAGCAGATCTTGACCTTGACACAAATCAACATGCCCAACCGCCTCAGCCCCTAGACTCGCAGTCACTGCCAGCCTATCCGGGGGAATGCCCGCATGATGCTCGACGCCATTCGTTGGGACACCGATCTGATCCGCCGTTATGACCTGGCGGGACCGCGCTACACCTCTTATCCGACTGCGGTGCAATTCAACAGTCAGGTCGGCTCGTTCGACCTGCTCCACGCGCTGCGCGACAGCCGCAAGGCCATGCGCCCGTTGTCGCTGTACGTGCACGTGCCGTTTTGCGCGAACATTTGCTACTACTGTGCCTGCAACAAAGTCATCACCAAGGACCGTGGCCGTGCCCTGCCCTACTTGCAGCGTCTTGAGCAGGAAATCCAGCTGATCGCCTGTCACCTCGACCCGACGCAGAAGGTCGAACAACTGCACTTTGGCGGCGGCACCCCGACTTTTCTCAGCCACGATGAACTGCGCCAGTTGATGGCCCGGTTACGCAAAAGCTTCAACTTGCTGGATGACGATTCCGGCGACTACGGCATCGAAATCGACCCTCGCGAAGCCGACTGGTCGACCATGGGCTTGCTGCGCGAACTGGGCTTCAACCGCGTCAGCATTGGCCTGCAAGACCTCGACCCGGCCGTGCAACGGGCAGTCAATCGCCTGCAAAGCCTGGAAGAAACCCGTGCCGTGATCGACGCTGCCCGGACCCTGCAATTTCGTTCGATCAACATCGATCTGATCTATGGCTTGCCCAGGCAGACGCCCGAAAATTTCGCCCGCACAGTCGATGAAGTCATCAACCTGCAACCGGATCGGCTCTCGGTATTCAATTACGCGCATTTGCCGGAACGCTTCATGCCGCAGCGGCGCATCAACAGCGACGAGCTGCCAACGCCGGCGCAGAAGCTGGAAATGCTCCAAAGCACCATCGAACAACTGACCGCAGCCGGCTACCGCTACATCGGCATGGACCACTTTGCCCTGCCCGACGACGAACTGGCGATTGCCCAGGAAGAATCGACCCTGCAACGCAACTTTCAGGGCTACACCACCCACGGGCATTGCGATTTGATCGGTTTGGGGGTGTCAGCCATCAGCCAGATCGGTGATCTGTACTGCCAGAACACCACCGACCTGGCGCAATATCAGAACACCCTGGACGCAGCTCAACTGGCCACCAGTCGTGGCCTGGTGTGTAACGCCGATGACCGTTTGCGGCGGGCGGTGATACAGCAACTGATCTGCAATTTCAGCCTGGAATTCATCGCGATTGAAGAGGCTTACAACATCGACTTTCGCGGCTACTTTGGCCAACTTTGGCCGCAGCTTCAGACCATGGCCGATGACGGCTTGATCACCCTCGACAACGAACGAATCACCGTTCTGCCGGCGGGTCGTTTGCTGGTTCGGTCGGTGTGCATGGCGTTTGATGCCTATCTGCAACAGCTCAACCACCAGCGGTTTTCCCGGGTGATCTAGCTTTGCCCAGCACCGCCAGACACCACCCTATATCGTGTCGTGACAATATCTGCGCAAACTGGCCCGAACGCCCTCCCGTGGGTTACCCTTACGTCTTATGTGTGTTTTCCCACAAGGATTGAAGAAATGTCCGAGCCAGTCAAACTGCGTGCTCATAACCAGGCCCATTGCAAGGATTGCAGCCTCGCGCCCCTGTGTTTACCGCTGTCTCTGAACCTGGAAGACATGGATGCGCTGGACGACATCGTCAAACGTGGCCGCCCGCTGAAAAAAGGTGAGTTCCTGTTTCGCCAGGGCGATACCTTCGATTGCGTCTACGCAGTACGCTCCGGCGCCCTCAAGACGTTCAGCCTGAGCGACAGCGGTGAAGAGCAACTCACCGGTTTCCACCTGCCGAGTGAACTGGTCGGCCTGTCGGGCATGGACACCGAAAAGCATCCCGTGTCGGCGCAAGCGCTGGAAACGACCTCGGTGTGCGAGATCCCTTTCGACCGCCTCGACGAGCTGGCCCTGCAACTGCCGCAACTGCGCCGTCAGTTGATGCGCGTCATGAGCCGCGAGATTCGTGAAGATCAACAAATGATGTTGCTGCTGTCGAAAAAAACCGCCGACGAGCGTATCGCCACGTTCCTGGTGAACCTGTCGGCACGTTTTCGCGCCCGCGGTTTCTCGGCCAACCAGTTCCGCCTGAGCATGTCGCGCAACGAAATCGGCAACTACCTGGGGCTGGCGGTGGAAACCGTGTCCCGGGTCTTCACCCGTTTCCAGCAAAACGAATTGATCGCTGCCGAAGGCAAGGAAATCCATATCCTCGACCCAATCCAGCTCTGCGCGTTGGCCGGCGGCTCTGTCGAAGGCTGATTGCAACCATTGCGGCTGAGCGAAACCGTTCAGCCGCCGTTATACTGCGACGTTTGCAGCCTGCCAGGATTCCTCGACTATGGCCTTCGACTCCTTCGACATCAAATCCCTGATCCGCCCCGTGATCGACTTTCCCAAGCCAGGCGTGATCTTTCGTGACATCACCCCGTTGTTTCAATCGCCCACGGCCCTGCGCCTGGTGATGGACAGCTTTGCCCATCGCTATGTCGAAGCCGATTTCACCCACATCGGGGCGATGGATGCGCGTGGTTTCCTGATCGGTTCGGTGCTGGCGTATCAGCTGAACAAACCGCTGGTGCTGTTCCGCAAGCAAGGCAAACTACCGGCCGAAGTGTTGGCCGAAGGTTACGCGACCGAGTACGGCGAAGCGTTTCTCGAAGTGCATGCCGACAGTCTGTGCGAGGGCGATTCGGTGGTGATGTTCGATGACCTGATCGCCACTGGCGGCACGCTCATTGCGGCGGCGAACCTGATTCGGCGCATGGGCGCGCGGGTTCATGAAGCGGCGGCGATTATTGACTTGCCGGAGCTGGGTGGGTCGCAGCGCTTGGAAGATATGGGTATCCCGACGTTCTGCCTGACGCAATTTGCGTTGAGCGATAAGTAAGCGGCGACTTTAAAATCGCCATCGCGAGCAGGCTCACTCCTACAGGGGTTTTGTGAACGCCACAAATCCAGTGTAGGAGTGAGCCTGCTCGCGATGGCGTCAGTAGCAACACCGCACAGCTCCAATTTGATTAAAGCCCCATCTGCTTACTGATAATCTCGTTCATCACTTCCCGCGTCCCGCCACCAATCGACAGAATTCGGTTATCCCGGTACAGCCGCTCCACCAGGCTTTCGCGCATATAACCCAAACCACCCAAGATCTGCACCGCATCGTTAACGATACGGTCCGCCGTGTCGGTGGCGAAATTCTTGGCCATCGAAATTTCCTTGATCACACTCTGCCCCGCCGCCATCTTCGCCGCTTGGCGATAGGTAAACTCCCGAGACACTTCCAGCGCGGTCGCCATCTCGGCGAGGCGGTGTTTGAGCACCTGGAATTTGCCGATGGGTTTACCGAAGGCTTCACGCTGACGCGCCCATTTCAGGCTCTCCTCCAGCGCAAGCTGCGCGGTCATGTTGGCCATCAGCGCCAGCGCCAGACGCTCACTCTGAAAATTGCCCATGATGCAGGCGAAGCCCATGTTTTCTGCGCCGATCAGATTGCCGACTGGCACCCGGCAATCGTCGAAAAACAACTCAGCCGTGTCCGACGCCCACCAGCCCATTTTCTTCAACTGACGGCCAACGGTGAAACCGGGCGTGCCCTTCTCGATCAACAACAGGCTGATGCCACCAAAACCCGGCTCGCCGGTGCGCACCGCAACGGTGTAGAAATCGGCACGAACGCCGCTGGTGATAAAGGTTTTGCTGCCGCTGACCCGGTAGAAGTCACCGTCACGCACGGCACGGGTTTGCAGGTTGGCGACGTCGGATCCGCCGCTTGGTTCGGTGACGGCCAGGGCGCTGATCTTCTCGCCGGACAACACCAGTGGCACGACACGATCGCGGATTTCGGGCTTGGCCCACTTGAGGATGGGTGGCAGGCCGATGTCCAGCGAACCGAGACCGGCCACCAGTCCGCCAGAACCACAGCGCATCAGCTCTTCGCTGGCGGCGACCTTGGCGAACAGATCACCTTCATGACTGCCACCCAGCGCTTCGGGGTAGCCAATACCCAGAATCCCGGCGGCACCGGCCTTGAGATAGAGCTCACGGGGAAAGCTTTCAGCTTCCTCCCACTGATCAATGTCCGGGAGAATTTCACGCTCGACGAAACGTCTGACGCTGTCGCGGACCAATTGGTGGCTGGGATCGAAGTATTCCTGAAAGGCAGGCATCGGCGAACTCCACTGAAGGTTCAGTGACGTTAACCGAGCGCTTGCTTGGTTTTCAACAGGAATGTGTGAATCAGGGGGAACCGAGGTGCGCCCTTCGCTGGCAAGCCAGCTCCTACACTGGATCTATGTCACGCCAAAAAACCCTGTAGGAGCGGCGGTGCGACGATTCGACTTGCCCGCGAAGGGGCCCGTTCAGACACTACAAAGCGATCGGCTTACGCCCGGCAAACGAATGCGCCAACGTCCCGCCATCCACCAATTCCAACTCGCCGCCCAACGGCACACCATGGGCGATACGCGAGGCTATCAGGCCTTTATTGCTGAGCAACTGTGCGATGTAGTGCGCCGTCGCCTCGCCTTCCACCGTCGGGTTGGTCGCGAGGATGACTTCCGTAAAGCTCCCGGCCTCTTCGATCCGCGCCATCAATTGCGGGATTCCAATCGCCTCAGGCCCGAGACCATCAAGCGGGGACAAATGCCCTTTGAGGACGAAGTAACGACCACGGAACCCGGTCTGCTCCACCGCGTAAACATCCATCGGCCCTTCCACCACACACAATAAGGTGTCGTCGCGACGGGTATCCGCGCACTGCGGGCAAAGGTCGTCTTCGGTCAGCGTGCGGCATAACCGGCAATGGCCCACCCCTTCCATGGCCTGGCTCAAGGCCGACGCCAGTCGCAAACCACCGCTGCGATCACGTTCAAGCAGTTGCAGCGCCATGCGCTGGGCGGTTTTCTGACCTACGCCCGGCAAAATTCGCAGGGCATCGATCAGTTGGCGAATCAAAGGGCTGAAGCTCATGGGGAAACGTCCGACAAAACAACGAGACGCGGTTTATACCCGCGCCTCTCTTTAGCGTCAAATACTCAGTCTTGCGCGACCCGCACCACCAGTTTGCCGAAGTTGCGCCCTTCCAGCAGACCGATGAACGCTTCGGGCGCCTGCTCCAGGCCATCGACCACGTCTTCGCGGAATTTCACCTTGCCATCACGGACCCACGGCGCCATGGCACTGATGAATTCCGGCTGACGGTCACCATAGTCGTCGAACACGATGAAGCCCTGAATCCGCACGCGCTTGGTCAAAAGCGTCCGTTGCAATTGCGGCAGGCGATCCGGGCCGGTTGGTGCTTCGTGGGCGTTGTAGGAAGCGATCAGGCCACACAACGGAATCCGCGCTTTGGCATTGAGCAGCGGCACCACCGCGTCGAACACCTTGCCGCCGACGTTCTCATAGTAAATGTCGATACCGCTGAAGCACGCCTGCGCCAACTCATCGGCAAAGTTCGGGCTCTTGTGGTCAACGCATGCATCAAAGCCTAATTCGTCGACGACATAACGGCATTTTTCCGCACCACCGGCCACACCGACCACGCGCAGGCCCTTGATCTTCGCCACTTGGCCGACCACCGAACCCACCGCACCGGACGCCGCCGCAACCACAAGGGTTTCGCCGGCCTTCGGCTGGCCGATGTCCATCAAGCCCATATAAGCCGTCATGCCCGGCATGCCCAGCACACCCAAGGCCATCGATGGGGTCGGCAGCCCGGACGGCACCGGGATGATGTTGCGACCATCGCTGATGCTGTGGCTCTGCCAGCCGGTGGCACCCACCACCACATCACCTTCCTGAAATTTCGGGTTCGACGAGCGCTCGACCCGGCTGACAGCCCCACCGGTCATGACCTCACCGATTTCGACGGGTGCGGCGTAGGACGGCGCGTCACTCATGCGCCCCCGCATGTACGGGTCCAGCGAGAGGTAGAGGGTCTTGAGCAGCACCTGGCCGTCAGCGAGGTCCGGAAGCGCTTCCCTTTCCAGGCGGAAATTATCCGGCGTCGGCGCGCCAACCGGGCGGGACGCCAGGACGATACGTTGGTTGAGGGTCAATGCTTGTGGCATGTGAGCGTCTCCTTTTTATCGAGAATTGGGCGGTATAGGGGAGCAGACCGTTGTCGCGGTGTCCGGTTCGATGTTTCGTCAGTTTTACCGAGGTGACTTCATCGCTGGCAAGCCAGGCTCCTACAGGGATCACCTCAATCCTGCAGGAGTCTGGCTTGCCAGCGATGGCGACCTCAAGGCATCACACTTGTAACAGGCAAAAACAAAAATGCCAGGCGCGATGCCTGGCATTTTTTTGTAGCTCATCCGACGCGCTTTAGCGAATCAGAATGGCAGTTTCATGCCCGGCGGCAGTTGCATGCCAGCGGTCATGCCGGACATTTTGTCCTGGCTGTTGGCTTCGATCTTGCGCACGGCATCGTTGACGGCGGCGGCGACGACGGCTTCCAGCATCTCTTTGTCGTCTTCGCTCAGGCCTTCAACCAGGCTCGGGTCAATGGTCACGCTCTTGACGTCGTGACGACCGGTCATCACCACGGTGACCATGTCGCCACCCGCTTTACCGATGACTTCGGCGTTGGCCAGCTCTTCCTGCATCTTGGCCATTTTTTCCTGCATCTGCTGTGCCTGCTTCATCAGGCCGGCCATGCCACCTTTCATCATGGGAATCACCTCAAAAGTACTTGGATTAAACAGCGTCCGGCCCTTTTGACCGAACGCCTTCAGTTATTAGCCCTGACTGACCAGAGCGTCGACAGGTTCAATAGTATCGTTACGGATCACCGCACCGAACTGTTGCATCATTTGCTGGATGAACGGATCGCCGTGGATTGACTCTTCGGCCTCGCGCTGACGGTTGGCACGGCGCCGGGACGCGGCCTGGGCCGGGGTTTCCTGCTCGGGCTTGATCAGCTCCATGCTCAGGGTCAGTGTGCGCCCGTGAAACTGGTTCAGCGCATCATTGAGACGACGTTGCTGAGTCGCGTTGAACAAGGCGCTGTGGGCCGGGTCCAGGTGCATCAGCCAGTGATCGCCCTCGACGGAAATCAGCGTGCAGTTGGCGGCGATACTGCCCGTCATGCCGGAGATCGGCAGTTTCGGGAACAGCTCCAGCCATTGCGCTGCCAGACCGGTGGCCGGCATCGCAGCCGGCTCAGGCTCCGGTTCCGGCGCGGGGTCGGCGGCATGTTCGCTGGCCAGTTCATCGAGGTAACTGTAGGCCGAATCCATGTCCGGTTCGATGTAATCCTCATCCAGCGGCGGTTCGTCGTCCTGGTCCATGCCCGGCGTGGCGGCATCGACTTCGGCAACGGAAGGTTCCGGGATCGGCGCCGCGGCCCATTCCGGCGCGTCCGGCACCACGCTGTCAGGCGTTGGCAACGGCATTGGCGGCAACTCGGGCTGCTCGCCAGCGGTTTCCAGAACCGGCTCGACGGCGGGTTGCTGCACGACTTCGGGCGTGACCGGGTCATTCCACGGCAGGTCGACGACTTCCCCGACCGCTACGGGCTCAACCACAGGCTCAGGCACGACAACGGGCGCAACCGGTTCAGGTTCCGGCGCGGGAGCCGGGACTGAAACTGGAGCAACAGGAGCAGGTGCAACTGCCGCAGCGACTACCGGCGCAACAACTGGCGCGGCAGCCACTGAGTTTGCGGAATCAACTGTGGCCTGGCTGATCCCCACTGGCTTTAGCGGTTGCCTCGGGGCGTCCGCGGTGTCTGCCGGGCGGAAGGCGAGCATCCGCAGCAGCACCATTTCAAAACCACCACGCGGGTCGGGGGCCAACGGCAAATCGCGGCGGCCGATCAGGCCCATCTGGTAATAAAACTGCACGTCTTCGGCCGGCAACGCCTGGGCCAGCGCCAGCACCCGATCACGGTCGCCCTGGCCGTTGTCGACACCTTCAGGCAAGGCCTGGGCGATGGCGACACGGTGCAGCACGTTGAGAATTTCCGAAAGTACGCCGTTCCAGTCCGGACCTTGCTCGGCCAGATGACGGACGGCTTCGAGCAACGCCTTGGCGTCACCTTCGATCAACGCATGCAGAACGTCGTAGACCTGGCCATGATCCAGCGTACCGAGCATCGCCCGCACGTCGGCGGCCATGACCTTGCCTTCACCGAAGGCGATGGCCTGGTCGGTGAGGCTCATGGCATCGCGCATCGAGCCATCGGCGGCACGACCCAGCAGCCACAGCGCGTCGTCTTCGAACGGCACGTTCTCGACCCCCAGCACGTGGGTCAAATGCTCGACCACACGTTCCGGCGTCATGTTCTTCAAGGAGAATTGCAGGCATCGCGACAGAATGGTTGCAGGAAGTTTCTGCGGATCTGTCGTCGCCAGGATGAACTTGACGTAGGGCGGCGGCTCTTCGAGGGTTTTCAACAGCGCATTAAAGGAATGGCTGGAGAGCATGTGCACTTCGTCGATCAGGTAGACCTTGAAGCGCCCGCGGCTCGGGGCGTACTGCACGTTGTCGAGCAGCTCGCGGGTGTCTTCGACCTTGGTCCGGCTCGCGGCGTCGATCTCGATCAGGTCGACAAAGCGCCCCTCATCGATTTCGCGGCACACCGAGCACTCGCCGCACGGCGTCGACGTGATACCTGTTTCACAGTTCAGGCATTTGGCGATGATGCGCGCGATGGTAGTCTTGCCGACCCCGCGCGTACCGGTAAACAGGTAGGCGTGGTGCAACCGCTGGCTGTCCAAGGCATTGATCAGAGCCTTGAGCACATGGGTCTGGCCGACCATTTCGCGGAACGAGCGCGGACGCCATTTACGTGCAAGAACCTGATAACTCATCGAAAACCGTCGCAACGAAGGAACAGAAGCGGCTAATGCTAGCGGAGCAAGGGCAAAATTGCATCCGGTGTGCTCGTCTAATCTGGCTAAGCTGCACTTTCCGGGCTTTAATCGGCTCGGGTTTCAGAGGTACCGGAGCGTTTATGCGTTGTGCCTTGGGGGCATTGCTATGGATAAGCCTGAACGTCGCCGCTGCCGAAGCGCCGTTGCGTTTTGTCGTGCCCGACAGTTGGGCGATGCCGATGGTGCAACTGGATCACGGCCGCCCGACCCAAGGCATTCTGTTTGACGTGATGCTCAGTCTAGCCACCCAGGTCGGTGTGCCAGCCGAATTTCATGTAATGCCCCGGGCGCGGGTGCAAAACGCCATGGAACACGGCGAGGTCGATGTGCGTTGCTATGCCGCCCAGTCCTGGCTACCCAATCAGTCCGGTGACTACATCTGGAGCATTCCACTGTGGCATCAGCACGATGTGCTGATCGGCCTGCCAGAATCGCCAGACTCGATAACGCCAGCCAATTTGCCTCCGCAACCTGTCGGCACGGTGCTCAGCTATAGCTATCCGACGCTGCAACCCTTGTTCGATACCGACCGCCTGCACCGCGAAGATGCACGCAATCAGGAACAAGTGCTGGAAAAACTTCACGCCGGACGCTATCGCTATGCAGTGAGCAATCAATGGACACTGGACTGGTTCAATCAGCGCCTGCTGGCCGACCGGCAATTGAAAGTCGTGGCGGTGTTGCAGGAACAGAATGTCGGTTGCTACGTGCGCAACGACCCCAAGGTGCCGGTGCAGCGCATTCTGCACACGCTGCAGCGGATGAAAATGTCGGGGGAGATTGATGACATTGTTAGCCTGTATATCGGCAATGAGTCATCCAACGTGGCGGTGAGCAAGCCTTATTAATGTTCATTCTGAAATCGGAAACGACAAAACGCCGCCCTGGAGATAATCCATGGCAGAACGATAAAAAATATTTTCAGAAAGATAACGCGAAAGAGGATTCGCGGTGCGTTATGGAGGCAACCCCACCAGCCACACCCCGGCACACAATGTTCCCGCTGTGGCTGCTTCCTTCCGGATCTGACCAGGTTCACGGGTAATCGTTGCGGGGGGACCGATGGGGTCACCATAACGACGCTCACCTGACGGCGAGCCGCGCCATTGTACCTATCTGAGACGAAGTTACAACCGTTGGCGCAGATTAAAAAACATGAGTGCCTTCAAGGACATGCAACCCCCTTGAATCCCCGCCCCCTGTAGCAGCTGTCGAGCAGCGCGAGGCTGCGTTCGGCTGTGCAGCAGTCGCCAGTTCGGTGATGGTGGTTTACCTGAAAAACCGCGTCGTCTGATTTTACGACTGCTGCGCAGCCGAACGCAGCCTCGCGCTGCTCGACAGCTGCTACAGGCGGACGTTGCAGTGAACGATCGTCACAGGTCCTGCAACACCTCATCCGCCCTGCCGCCCTCTTGCTGGATCACCAGGTGAATGAAGTGCAACTTGGCGATCACAGCTGGCGGCAGGACGAACGGATAGAAATCCGGCTGCCCCATGCTGCGTGACAGTTCATTGAGCATCCCGGCCAACTCGATCCACGCCTTGACGAACGCCAGAAACGCCGCGCCGCCCGGATGCTGTGGATCGTAGAGCGCGCTCAACGGAAATGGCTGGCAATCGAAATCCATTTCCCGCGCACTCATGCCAAACCCGAGAGCGGTGTCCACCGCATCCATCATGTGCAGGTAATGCGCCCAGGTTTCCGCCCAGTCTTCCCACGGGTGCATGGTCGCGTAGGCGCTGACGCACTGCTGCTGCCAGTCGAGCGGCGCGCCTTGCTGATAATGCCGCTCCAGCGCCTCTGCGTAACTGGCGCGCTCGTCACCGAACAGTCCGCGGAACGGTTCCAGCCAATGGCTGTTGGCGATCAGCCGGTCCCAGTAGTAATGCCCGATCTCATGCCGAAAATGCCCGAGCAACGTGCGATAGGGCTCGTGCATTTGCACCCGGACCTGCTCGCGGTGGGCGTCATCGGCTTCTTTGATGTCGAGGGTGATCAGGCCGTTGGCGTGTCCGGTGGTCGGCGACTTGCCTTCCAGGTCGACACCGATGAAATCAAACGCCAGACCGGTTTCTTCGTCGACGGTTTTTGGAATTACCTGCAAACCCAGGCTGACCAACTGCGCGACCAGACGCCGCTTGGCCGTTTCCACCTTGCACCAGCGGTCGTGGTTTTGCGCAATCGACAGGTCAGGGATGGTGTGATTCAGGCTACAGGCGATGCACAGCGCATCGTGGTCATTAGCCGGGAGCAGCCAGTTGCACGCAGCCGGGGAATCGAGATTGGCGCAGCGGCGGAACACACCGGCTGGCGGGTCGGCATCGAGCCGCCAGGTATCAGCCTGCAAACCCGGTTGCAGCGACGACAAGCGACTCTGTTCGGGCTGATAACCCAACGCCGCGGAACAGACCAGGCACTGGCTGTTGCGGAAGAACAGCGACTGCCCGCAACGGCACTGCCAGGCCTTGCTGTTGCGCGAGCTTTCACCGATGAAGGGCGCGGCGATGCGCGAGCTGAGCTGTTCGAAGAAGCGGTACATGGCGATCTCTCCCTGGGGCTTGCCAAGACTAGATCATTCTCCGGTGAAGATCGTTCCCACTTCTTGTGAGAGGGCTGAGATCGCCTTCGCTGGCAAGCCAGCTCCTACAAGGATCGCGTAAACCCTGTAGGAGCTGCGGTGCGACGATTCGACTTGCCAGCGAAGGACATCACACCGAAATATCGTGCTTACGCAGAAATTCGACAAATGCTTCTTCATCGAGCACTTTCAACCCTAGCTCATTAGCCTTGGCCAACTTGGAACCCGCCCCCGGCCCCGCCACCACGCAATGGGTTTTGGCCGACACCGAACCTGCCACCTTGGCACCCAGGCTTTCGAGTTTGTCCTTGGCGATGTCGCGGCTCATCAACTCCAGCGAACCGGTCAGCACCCAGGTCTGCCCTGCCAGCGGCAAGCCTTCGACGACTTTTTTCTCGCTCTGCCAGTGCATGCCAAAATCGCGCAGCTGCTTCTCGGCAGCCTCGGCGAGCTGGCGATTGTCCTCGACCGCAAAAAACTCGCGAACCGAATTGGCCTGCTTCTCCGGCAGCGCCTGACGCATGTCCAGCCAATCGGCGTTCATTACCGCTTCCAGCGAACCAAACTTGTCCGCCAACTTCTGCGCCCCGCCCGGCCCTACCGAAGGGATGTGCAGCTTGTCGAGGAATCCGCCCAGCGTGGTGCTCGCCGCAAACTCGGCGCCAAGCTCTCCTTGATCCTGAATCTGCAAGCCGTGCTTGAGCAGCTCCTCGATGACTTGCTGGTTATGCGCATCTTCAAAGAAGCTGTGGATCTCGTGAGCCACTTCAAGACCAACGTCCGGCAAGTACGTGAGCACGTGCGGCAATGCCTGCTGAACCCGCTCCAACGAGCCGAGAGAGCGCGCCAGCACCTTGGCCGTCTCTTCGCCGACATCGGGAATCCCGAGGGCATAGATGAAGCGCGCCAGGCTCGGCTTTTTGCTGTCCTCGATGGCACTCAACAGCTTGTTGCTCGACACCTCGGCAAACCCTTCCAGATCGACAATGTCGTCGAACTTCAAGGCATACAAGTCAGCCGGCGAACTCACCAGGCCTTCGTCGACCAGTTGCTCGACGCTCTTGTCCCCCAGGCCCTCGATATCCATCGCGCGACGGGAAACGAAGTGAATGATCGCCTGCTTGAGCTGCGCACCACACGCCAGACGACCGACGCAGCGGTACACCGCGCCCTCGCTGACGGTCTCGCGGCCTTTGCTGCGCTTGACCAATTGCGTGCGCTCGACCTGCGAACCGCACACCGGGCACTGCTCGGGAATCTGTACCGGGCGAGCATCTTCCGGACGGCGCTCAAGCACCACTTGCACCACTTGGGGAATCACATCACCCGCACGGCGAATGATCACCGTATCGCCGATCATCAGGCCCAACCGCGCGACCTCATCCATGTTGTGCAAGGTCGCATTGGCCACCGTGACACCGGCCACCTTGACCGGTTTCAAGCGCGCCACCGGCGTGACAGCGCCAGTACGACCGACCTGGAACTCGACGTCGAGCAGCTCGGTGAGCTCTTCCATGGCCGGGAATTTGTGCGCGATCGCCCAGCGCGGCTCGCGAGCGCGGAAACCCAGTTCCCGCTGGGAGGCGATGCTGTTGACCTTGAACACCACGCCGTCGATTTCGTACGCCAGCCCGTTTCGACGCTCGCCAATGTCGCGGTAGTAATCCAGGCATTCGTCGATGCCGTGCGCCAGTTTCAGCTCATGACTGATCGGCATGCCCCACACCTGGAGCTGCTTGAGATTACCAATGTGCGTGTCGGCAATGTCCGCCGAGATCTGTCCGATGCCGTAGCAGCAGAATTCCAGCGGGCGGTTGGCAGTGATCTTTGAATCCAGTTGGCGCAAGCTGCCGGCTGCTGCGTTACGCGGATTGGCGAAGGTCTTGCCGCCGATTTCCAGCTGGGTGGCGTTGAGCCGTTCGAAACCGGCTTTGGAC
Organism: Pseudomonas sp. P4_C8; assembly: GCF_056401975.1. NCBI lineage: Bacteria > Pseudomonadati > Pseudomonadota > Gammaproteobacteria > Pseudomonadales > Pseudomonadaceae > Pseudomonas > Pseudomonas sp. P4_C8. The sequence continues at coordinate 63,232 of NZ_JBFUIH010000009.1, forward strand.
ATGAACACTTCGCCGCGCACTTCCAGGGTCGCGGGCCAGCCAGTGCCGTGCAGCTTGAGCGGGATGTTGCGCACGGTGCGCACGTTGACGCTGATGTCTTCGCCGGTGGCGCCGTCGCCGCGCGTCGCGCCGCGTACCAGCACGCCGTCCTGATACAGCAGGCTGACTGCCAGGCCATCCAGCTTCGGTTCACAGCTGTATTCCACCGCTGCACCGCCACCGAACAGATCACCGGCCGGCAAGTCCAGGCCTTCCGTCACCCGGCGATCGAACTCGCGCATGTCGTTCTCTTCGAAGGCGTTACCGAGGCTGAGCATCGGCACCTCGTGACGCACTTGAGTGAACGCCGACAACGCTGCGCTACCCACGCGCTGGGTCGGCGAATCGCTGGTGATCAGTTCGGGGTTAGCCGCTTCAAGGGCCTTGAGTTCGTGGAACAAACGGTCGTATTCGGCGTCCGGAATGCTTGGCTCATCCAGTACGTGATAACGATAGTTGTGCTGATCCAGCTCAGCGCGCAGCTCTAGAATGCGGTTTTTGGCGGCGGTCATGGGTGTTCTCTCATAAAGCAAAAGAGCAGCCGAGGCTGCTCAATCTGTTAAATCATTGTAGGAGCACGGCTTGCCGGCGATGGCGTCTTTGTGATCGCCATCGCGAGCAAGCTCGGCTCCTACAGGGTACGGGAGACTGTAGGAGCACGGCTTGCCGGCGATGGCGTCTTTGAGATCGCCATCGCGAGCAAGCTCGGCTCCTACAGGGTACGGGAGACGCGGTGCAGCCCCCCATACGTTGCCAATTTCAACGCTTCTGAGTCAGTGCGCGACGTTCGAATTCAACGATGCGTTGACGGTAGTGCTCAATCGTCTGGGCGGTCAACACGCTGCGCTGGTCGTCTTTCAGTTCGCCGTTCAGCTCCTGGGACAATTTGCGCGCCGCAGCCACCATCACGTCGAAGGCTTGCTTGGGATGACGCGGACCTGGCAGACCGAGGAAGAAGCTCACGGCCGGGGTGCTGAAGTGGTCGATGTCATCCAGATCAAAAACACCCGGCTTGACCGCATTGGCCATGGAGAACAGAACTTCGCCATTACCGGCCATGCTTTCGTGACGGTGGAAGATGTCCATTTCACCGAAACGCAGACCGCTTTCCAGAATGTTCTGCAACAGCGCCGGGCCTTTGAAACCGGCGGCGTCACGGCAGATCACGCTGATTACCAGCACTTCTTCAGCTTGTGGATGATCTTTTTCGCTGACGGCTGGCGAGGCCTTGGTGTCATCCGGGAAATCGTCGTCACGGCTGCTGAAGCTCGGGCCGCCGTCCAGGTCCAGGCTGAGGTTCATGTCGCCCTGGGAAGGCTCGCCATGACCACGCTTGCCGCGCTTGGAACCCGATTCACGCGGTTCACGGGCAGGCATGCTCACCGACGGCAGATCGTGCTCGTCCAGTTGCGGTTCTTTCTGCGAATCCAACACACGATGCGGGCCCAACAGCTCGGCGCCGGTATCCTCTTCCGGTAAATTGGACAAACTTCGGTCAAGACGGAATTTCAGTTTTCCCTTGCCGCCGCGCATACGGCGCCAGCCATCAAAAAGAATACCGGCAATGACAATAATGCCGATGACGATCAGCCACTCGCGCAGACCGATTTCCATGTAATCCCGTGCCTCTATAAAAAATGCTGAAAAATAAGGGGTTTACAACCTGCAAACCGCTTTAAAACGTGGCGCCAACTCTATGTTCTGACAGGCGTTTTGCCCACGTATACGAAAAATTGACATTAAACTAGCACGACCAAAGGCAACTTTACACCGTCTGCCACCAAGGCTTGAGCGAATATGTCGATTGGCCAGCAAGTAGAGGCAAGTAAAAACTTCCTACAGCCCGGTAATACTTACCCTACAAACGCCAACTCAGGCATCCACCATCGCCATCGCCTCCTCGACATCCACGGCCACCAGACGCGAGCAACCCGGTTCGTGCATCGTTACACCCATCAGCTGTTCGGCCATTTCCATGGCGATCTTGTTGTGGGTGATATAGATGAACTGCACCGTCTGCGACATCTCTTTGACCAGCCGTGCGTAGCGTCCAACGTTAGCGTCATCCAGCGGCGCGTCAACTTCATCGAGCATGCAGAACGGCGCCGGGTTCAACTTGAAGATCGCAAAAACCAGAGCCAAAGCAGTCAGGGCTTTTTCGCCGCCGGAGAGCAAATGGATGGTGCTGTTCTTCTTCCCTGGCGGCTGCGCCATGATCGTTACCCCTGTATCGAGTAGATCTTCGCCCGTCAGTTCCAAATACGCGCGTCCCCCACCGAAAACTTTTGGGAAAAGTGCCTGTAAACCGCCATTGATCTGATCAAAGGTATCTTTGAAGCGGTTACGGGTTTCCTTGTCGATCTTGCGAATCACGTTCTCGAGCGTGTCCAGCGCTTCCACCAAATCATCATTCTGCGCATCCAGATAACGCTTACGCTCGGATTGTTGCTGGTATTCGTCGATGGCCGCCAGGTTGATCGCACCGAGGCGCTGAATGCGCGCGGCGATGCGTTCGAGTTCTTCTTCGGCATCCTTCTCATTGGCCTCGGCAGTCAGCGTGGCGAGCACGCCGTGCAGGTCGTAGCCGTCTTCGTGCAATTGGTCTTCGAGCGTTTTGCGGCGCACGGTCAGGGCTTGCCATTCCATGCGCTGGGTTTCCATCTGGCCGCGAATCAACTGCGACTGCTGCTCGGCCTGATTACGCCGCTTCTCGGCATCGCGCAGTTCGCGGTCGGCGTCTTCCAGGGCGATCTGCGAGGTCTTGAGTTCTTCGTCGACGGTCATGCGCTTGTCGAGCAGCTCTTCCAGTTTCAGCCGCAGCTCTTCCAGTGGCGCCTCGCCTTCTTCCAGATTGAGGCTGAGCTGTTCGCGTTTTTCGGTCAGACGCTCGGACTGCATTTCCAGACGTTCCAGCGCCTGACGCGTAGAGTCGTGTTGCGCCTTCAGCGAGCCGAGACGCACGGCCAATTGATGCGCGTGATCCTTGTGCTGCCGGGCTTCCTGTCGTACCCGATCCAGTCGCTCGCGCAAGCTGTCCCGCTGGGCCAGCAGCAACTCACGCTGCTCGGTGTCCAGCGCCATGGCGTCGAGGGCTTCCTGCAATTGCAGGCGCGCTTCGCCGATGTTTTCGTGTTCCAGCGTACGCTGTTCGCTCAGCTCGGCCAGCTCTTCGTCGAGGCGCGTGCGACGCAACGTCAACTGCTCAGCCTTGGCTTTGCCGGCAGAAAGTTGCGCCTTCAATTCGCCTTGCTGGCGCGCTTCGTCTTGCAGCAGACGGCGCAGATGTTCGCGACCGTTTTCCTGCTGACGCTGCTGCGCCCTGAGGTTTTGAAGTTGGGTTTCCAGGGTTTCGACCGTGGCTTCGCGCTCTTCGCGCTCCTCGGTCAAACGCTGGATTTCCTGGCCGCGTGCCAGCACACCGCTTTCGGCTTCGCTGGCCCGACGCACGCGTAAAAAGTGCCGACCGACCCAGTAACCATCACGACTGATCAAGCTCTGCCCGGCCGTCAATTGACCGCGCAGCGCCAACGCCTGTTCGAGGTTGTCGACCGGTTTGACCTGCCCCAGCCATGGCGACAAATCGATCTGCGCCTCAACCTTGTCGAGCAAGCTGCCCGGCACGCGCACGCCATCGCTGGCGGGGCTGAGCAAACGCAAATCGCCCTGGGCAAAACCAGCCAGATCGAAATCGCCGAAGTCATCCACCAGCACCGCTTGCAGGTCGGCGCCGAGCACGGTTTCCACCGCCAGCTCCCAACCCGCTTCAACCTTCAGGCCTTCGGCCAGACGCGGGCGATCCGCCAGATGCTGCTCACGCAACCATTCGGCGGTGCCGGTGCCCGGATCGAGCGCGGCTTGCTGCAACGCTTCAAGGGAGGCGAGACGACCGTTGAGGCGCTGCAAATCGCCTTGCGCCTGTTGCTGATTGTGCAGGGCTAATTGCAGTTCCTGACGCAATTGCTCAAGGCGTTCGACTTGCGCTTCTTCACTGGCCTGCAAATCTTCAAGCGTGGCTTCACTGGCCGCCAACTGCTCGCTGAGTTCCATGATCGCCGCGTCTTCAGGGTCTGCCGAGAGCAGCGCGCGCTCTTCGCCGAGGCGCTTCTGACGGTCGGCCAAACGCTCCATGCTGGTTTCCAGCTGCTGGATGCGCGATTGCTGAACTTCGGATTGGCGACGCGGCTCGGCAGCCGTGAGGTTGAACGTGTCCCACTGCTCCTGCCAGCCATGCATGGTGGTTTCGGATTCTTCCAGCGCGGCGGCGGCTTCTTCGGCGGCGGCGCTAGTGACTTCCTGCTCCGGGGTGAGCATGTCGAGCTCTTCGCCGAGGGTCAGCAACAGCGTGCGGTCGTGGCCCAGGTGCGACTCGGTTTCCAGGCGTGCGCGCTCGGCTTCTTTCAAATCGTCCTGCAGCTGTCGCAGGCGTTGCTGGCCGTGCTGGATGCTCTGCTCGACCCGGGCGATGTCGCCGCCGACCGAATAGAAGCGACCTTGCACCAGATTGAAGCGTTCGGACAGGTCATGGTGCCCGTCCCGGAAGCGTTCGATGCTCGCATCGGCATTGCGTTGCTCGGCGACCAAGGCTTCGAAGGTGACTTCCTGGTTGCCGATCACCGCTTCACGCTGACCGACCTGCTCGTTCAACGCCTGCCAACGCAAGGCCGATAATTGGGCCTTGAGCTGACGCTCTTCGCCTTTGTATTCCTGATACTTCTTTGCGGCTTCGGCCTGGCGGTGCAAACGCTCAAGCTGACGCTCAAGCTCTTCACGCAGGTCGGTCAGGCGCGCAAGGTTTTCGTGGGTGCGGCGGATGCGGTTTTCAGTTTCGCGCCGGCGCTCCTTGTACTTGGAGATGCCCGCCGCTTCTTCGATGAAGTTGCGCAGGTCTTCGGGCTTGGACTCGATCAGCTTGGAGATCATCCCCTGCTCGATGATCGAGTAGCTGCGCGGGCCGAGGCCTGTCCCCAGAAAGATGTCGGTGATATCGCGACGACGGCATTTGGTGCCGTTGAGGTAGTAGGTGGTCTGGCTGTCGCGGGTCACTTTGCGTCGAATGGAAATTTCCGCATAAGCGGCGTATTCGCCAAGCAGAGTGCCGTCGGAGTTATCAAATACCAGTTCGATGCTGGCCTGGCTCACCGGTTTACGACTGGTCGAACCGTTGAAGATGACGTCGGTCATCGACTCGCCGCGCAAGTTCTTGGCCGAGCTTTCGCCCATCACCCAGCGCACGGCGTCGATGATGTTCGACTTGCCGCAACCATTGGGCCCGACCACTGCCGCCATGTTGCTGGGGAAGTTCACCGTGGTCGGATCGACGAAGGATTTGAACCCCGCCAGCTTGATGCACTTGAGCCGCACGTTTAAGCGTCCGTCAGGGCAGAAACCACCAGATCGCAACTGCGCTGGGTGTAGGCCGTCAGCACTTCGCGGATCTGCGCAAAGTCACGGTTCAGGACCGCGGCGAGCAGGCGTTCGAACAGCTCAAGGAATTCGCTCATCGAGGCCTTGCGCTGGTCCAGGGCGAGGAAATACGCGCGGCTCATGGCCGGCTGCAGATTCTCGACGGTTTCCTGCAAGTACGGATTGTTGGCGAACGGATACGCGGCGCGCATCACATTGAAGCTGTCGTCGACGAAGGTGCGGATGTCCTGACGCTCGTAACTGGCGGCCAGGCGCTGCTGGATCTGCACGAACGGCGCCATGTCGGCCTGGGTTTTCCAGCCGTTGGCCACGGCATTGCCGAGCAGAATGTACAGCTCGCTCATCAGCGCGCACAGGCTCTGCACCTTGTGCGCCGTGAGTTCGGTGACATGGGCGCCCCGTCGCGGCAGGATCGCAATCAGGTGGCGACGCTCAAGGATCAGCAAGGCCTCACGAACAGAGCCGCGGCTGACATTGAGTGCCAGCGTGACCTTCTGTTCCTGAATGCGCTCCCCGGGCTTCATTTCGCCGCGAATGATGCGTTCGGCGAGGTGGTGAGCAATTTGCTCGGCGAGGCTGTCCGGCGCCTTGAACGTCATGGTTGTCCTTCAAACTCTTCGATCTGCACAGGCGGCGCAGTGTAGCGCACTTGATAGGTCATGGCGCAGGGCCCACTCGGCGGTTTTGGCACGATTCAAGCAAAAAAGCAGGCAAGTGCGCGAGGGTCAATAATGAAGGAATGAAGGGTTTACCGACAAAATGCTATTTCCTGACCTTTAAGTCAGAAAATCATTGACCGAAAAGTCAGACCTGCTAAATTCGGTCTTAGTCGGTTAACAACAATAATGAGTCTGCGAGGCCTTCCGTGATCCAGTTTTTACTTAACCAGGAACTCCGTAGCGAGCACGCCCTGGACCCAAACCTGACCGTGCTCAACTATCTGCGCGACCATGTGGGCAAACCCGGCACCAAAGAAGGCTGCGCCAGCGGTGACTGCGGCGCCTGCACCGTGGTGGTCGGTGAGTTGCAAACGGATGACGATGGCCGCGAACACATTCGCTATCGCAGCCTCAATTCGTGTCTGACGTTTGTATCGTCACTGCACGGCAAACAACTGATCAGCGTTGAAGACCTCAAACACCAAGGCGAACTGCATAGCGTTCAAAAAGCCATGGTCGAGTGCCACGGTTCGCAATGCGGTTTCTGCACCCCAGGCTTCGTCATGTCGCTGTTTGCCCTGCAAAAGAACAGCGACGCACCGGACCAACACAAAGCTCACGAAGCGCTGGCCGGCAACCTGTGCCGCTGCACCGGCTATCGGCCGATTCTGCAAGCTGCCGAGCAGTCCTGCTGCGGCAAGCAACCGGACCAGTTCGATGCGCGCGAAGCCGACACCATTGCTCGCCTTAAAGCCATTGCCCCCACGTCCATTGGCGAACTCAACAGCGGCGACAAGCGCTGTCTGGTGCCGCTGACCGTCGCTGACCTGGCCGATCTCTATGACGCTTATCCACAAGCCCGCCTGCTGGCCGGCGGTACAGACCTGGCGCTGGAAGTCACGCAGTTCCACCGCACCTTGCCGGTGATGATTTACGTCGGCAACGTGGCCGAGATGAAGCGCATCGACCGTTTTGACGATTGCCTGGAAATCGGCGCAGCCACTGCCCTCTCCGATTGCTACGAAGCGTTGAACGCCGAGTACCCGGACTTCGGTGAGTTGCTGCACCGTTTTGCGTCGCTGCAGATCCGCAACCAAGGCACCCTCGGCGGTAACATCGGCAACGCCTCGCCCATCGGAGACTCGCCTCCCCTGCTGATCGCTCTCGGCGCGCAGATCGTCCTGTGCAAGGGCGAAACCCGTCGCACCCTGGCCCTGGAAGATTACTTCATCGATTACCGGGTCACCGCGCGCCAGGAAAGCGAGTTCATCGAGAAGATCATCGTGCCGCGTGCCAGCGCCGAGCAACTGTTCCGCGCCTACAAGGTTTCCAAGCGTCTGGACGATGACATCTCCGCCGTTTGCGCCGCGTTCAATATCCGTCTGGAAAACGGCGTGATCGCTGATGCCCGCGTGGCATTCGGTGGCATGGCGGCCATACCGAAACGTGCCAGCGCCTGCGAAAAAGTATTGCTCGGTGCACCGTTCAATCACGCCACCGTCGAACGCGCCTGCGCCGCACTGGCCGAAGATTTCACGCCGCTCTCGGACTTCCGCGCCAGCAAGGAATACCGCCTGCTCAGCGCGCAAAACCTGCTGCGTAAATACTTCATCGAACTGCAAACACCGCACATCGAGACTCGGGTGACCGCTTATGTCTAATCATCACGCTGTAGAGAAGACCCAAGCCGAACTGGCTGAACTGTTCGCCAAGGACCTGACCACCGGTGTCGGCCGCAGCGTCAAGCACGACAGCGCCGCCAAACATGTGTCCGGTGAAGCGCAGTACATCGACGACCGCCTGGAGTTTCCGAACCAGCTGCACGTTTACGCACGCTTGTCGGACCGCGCCCACGCGAAAATCATCAGCATCGATACCAAGCCATGCTATGCCTTCGAAGGCGTACGCATCGCCATCACCCACGAAGACGTGCCGGGTCTGAAAGACATCGGCCCGCTGTTGCCTGGCGACCCGTTGCTGGCGATTGATGACGTGCAGTTCGTCGGTCAGCCAGTACTCGCAGTTGCGGCAAAAGACCTCGAAACCGCACGCAAGGCCGCCATGGCCGCGATCATCGAATACGAAGATCTGGAGCCGGTGCTGGACGTGGTCGAAGCCCTGCGCAAACGCCACTTCGTGCTCGACAGCCACACGCATCAGCGCGGCGATTCTGCGGGTGCCTTGGCAACGGCCGAGCATCGCATCCAGGGCACGCTGCACATCGGCGGACAGGAACACTTCTACCTCGAAACCCAGATCTCATCGGTGATGCCGACTGAAGATGGCGGGATGATCGTCTACTGCTCGACGCAGAACCCGACCGAAGTGCAGAAGCTCGTCGCCGAAGTGCTCGACGTATCGATGAACAAAATCGTCGTCGACATGCGCCGCATGGGCGGTGGTTTCGGTGGCAAGGAAACTCAGGCAGCAAGTCCTGCGTGCCTGTGCGCCGTGATCGCACACCTCACCGGTCAACCGACCAAAATGCGCCTGCCGCGCGTTGAAGACATGCTGATGACCGGCAAGCGTCACCCGTTCTACGTCGAGTACGACGTTGGCTTCGACAGCACCGGCCGCCTGCACGGCATCGCGCTGGAACTGGCGGGTAACTGCGGCTGCTCACCGGACCTGTCGGCGTCGATTGTCGACCGTGCGATGTTCCACGCCGACAACTCGTACTACCTGGGCGATGCGACCATTAACGGTCATCGCTGCAAGACCAACACCGCGTCGAACACCGCTTACCGTGGGTTCGGTGGCCCGCAAGGCATGGTCGCGATTGAAGAAGTGATGGATGCGATCGCCCGCCATCTGGGCCTCGATCCACTGGCCGTGCGCAAGGCCAACTACTACGGCAAGACCGAACGCAACGTCACGCATTACTACCAGACTGTCGAGCACAACATGCTCGAAGAAATGACCGCCGAACTTGAAGAAAGCAGCCAGTACTTTGAGCGCCGCGAAGCGATTCGTCGCTACAACGCCAACAGCCCGATCCTGAAAAAAGGCCTGGCGCTGACCCCGGTGAAATTCGGTATTTCCTTCACCGCCAGCTTCCTCAACCAGGCCGGCGCACTGATCCACGTCTACACCGACGGCAGCATCCACCTGAACCATGGTGGAACCGAAATGGGCCAGGGCTTGAACACCAAAGTCGCGCAAGTCGTGGCCGAAGTATTTCAGGTGGAAATGGAACGCGTGCAGATCACCGCGACCAACACCGATAAGGTGCCAAACACCTCGCCAACTGCGGCGTCCAGCGGTGCCGACCTGAACGGTAAAGCGGCACAGAACGCGGCTGAAATCATCAAAAAACGCCTGGTCGAATTTGCCGCACGGCACTACAAGGTCAGCGAAGAAGACGTGGAATTCCACAACGGTCACGTGCGGGTTCGTGATCACATCCTGACGTTTGAAGCGCTGATCCAGCAGGCGTATTTCGCTCAGGTGTCGCTGTCGAGCACCGGCTTCTACAAGACCCCGAAAATTTTCTACGACCGCAGCCAGGCGCGGGGGCGGCCGTTCTACTACTACGCCTTTGGCGCAGCGTGCTGCGAGGTGATCGTCGACACCCTGACCGGCGAATACAAGATGCTGCGCACCGACATCCTCCACGACGTCGGCGCCTCGCTGAACCCGGCCATCGACATCGGCCAGGTCGAGGGCGGATTCATCCAGGGCATGGGCTGGCTGACCATGGAAGAACTGGTGTGGAACGACAAGGGCAAACTGATGACCAACGGCCCGGCCAGCTACAAGATCCCGGCCGTGGCGGACATGCCGCTGGACCTGCGGGTGAAGCTGGTGGAAAACCGCAAGAATCCGGAAGACACGGTGTTCCATTCCAAGGCTGTGGGTGAGCCGCCGTTCATGCTGGGCATTGCGTCGTGGTGTGCGATCAAGGATGCCGTGGCGAGCCTCGGTGACTACAAGCATCAACCGAAAATCGACGCACCGGCGACCCCGGAGCGGGTGCTGTGGGGCTGTGAGCAGATGCGGCAGTTGAAGGCGGTGAAAGCCGTGGAAGCTGAAACCGAGCTGGCTTCGCTCTAGGACCGCGTCGCCTGGTTCGCTGGCAAGCCAGCTCCTACAGGTTTTGCGTTCCCCTGTAGGAGCTGGCTTGCCAGCGAAGAGGCCCGAACAGACAACAGAGATGTTGAGGTGAAACATGTACAACTGGATCGACGCCCTCGCCGACCTGCAATCCCAGGGTGAACCCTGCGTGTTGGTGACCATCATCGAAGAGCTCGGCTCGACGCCGCGCAATGCCGGTTCGAAGATGGTCATCAGCGCCACCCAGACCTTCGACACCATCGGTGGCGGGCATCTGGAATACAAGGCCATGCAGATCGCCCGCGACATGCTCGCCAGCGGCAAACAGGACACGCACCTGGAGCGCTTCAGCCTCGGCGCCAGCCTTGGCCAGTGCTGCGGCGGCGCGACGGTGTTGCTGTTCGAACCGATGGGCCAGGTGCAGGCGCAGATCGCCGTGTTCGGCGCCGGTCACGTTGGCCGCGCACTGGTGCCACTGCTCGCCAGCCTGCCTTGCCGGGTGCGCTGGATCGATTCGCGGGAAGACCAATTCCCTGAACAGATCCCCCACGGCGTGCGCAAGATTGTCAGCGAAGAACCGGTGGATGAAATCGACGACCTGCCCGCCGGCAGCTATTGCATCGTCATGACCCACAATCACCAGCTCGACCTCGAACTCACCGCCGCGATCCTCAAACGAAATGACTTCGCCTACTTCGGCCTGATCGGTTCGAAGACCAAACGGGTGAAGTTTGAACATCGTCTTCGTGATCGCGGTTTCGACAACAGCGTTGTGCAACGCATGCGTTGCCCAATGGGCATCGGCGAAGTCAAAGGCAAGTTGCCTGTGGAAATCGCCATCTCCATCGCCGGCGAAATCATCGCCACCTATAACGCGAATTTCGGCCAGCAGACCGCCAGCGCCGGATCATCGATTGCCAAACTGCTGCCAGCTTCACGCCGCAGTCAAGCCTCTAACTGAGAACTCCCATGCCTTTGACTCGCAAAGCCTACCGTGCCGCCATCCTGCACAGCATCGCCGACCCCGCCGAAGTCGGGATCGAAGCCTCGTACGAGTATTTCGAAGACGGCTTGCTGGTAGTCGATAACGGCCAGATCAGTGCGCTCGGCCACGCCAGCGACTTGCTGCCGACGCTGCCGACCGATATCGAGATCACTCATTATCAGGATGCGTTGATCACACCGGGCCTCATCGATACTCACATCCATTTGCCGCAAACCGGCATGGTCGGCGCCTTCGGCGAGCAACTGCTGGACTGGCTCAACACCTACACCTTCCCGTGCGAACGCCAGTTCGCCGACAAGGCTCATGCCGATGAAGTGGCCGACATTTTCATCAAGGAACTGCTGCGCAACGGCACCACCACCGCGCTGGTGTTCGGCAGCGTGCATCCGCAATCGGTGAACTCGTTCTTCGAGGCCGCCGAACAGCTCGACCTGCGCATGATCGCCGGCAAGGTGATGATGGACCGCAATGCGCCGGATTACCTGACCGACACCGCCGAATCCAGCTACGTCGAAAGCAAGGCGCTGATCGAACGCTGGCACGGCAAGGGCCGCTTGCACTACGCCGTCACCCCGCGTTTCGCCCCGACCAGCACCCCGGAACAACTGACCCTTGCCGGCCAGTTGCTGAGTGAATACCCGGACCTGTACATGCAGACCCACATCAGTGAAAACCTGAAAGAAGTCGAGTGGGTCAAGGAGCTGTTCCCGGAACGCAAAGGCTACCTGGACGTCTACGATCACTACCAATTGCTGGGCGAGCGTTCGGTGTTTGCCCACGGCGTGCACCTGTGCGACGACGAGTGCGCACGGCTGGCAGAAACCGGCTCGGCGATCGCGTTCTGCCCGACGTCGAACTTCTTCCTTGGCAGCGGTTTGTTCAACCTGCCGATGGCCGAGAAACACAAACTGAATGTCGGCCTGGGTACAGATGTGGGCGGCGGCACCAGTTTCTCGCTGCTGCAAACCTTGAACGAAGCGTACAAAGTCATGCAGTTGCAAGGTGCGCGCCTGAGCCCCTTCAAATCGCTGTACCTGGCCACGCTCGGTGGTGCGCGAGCGCTACGACTGGAAGACAAGATCGGCACGCTGAAACCGGGCACCGATGCGGACTTCCTCGTGCTGGACTACAACGCCACGCCACTGCTGAGCTATCGCTTGAAGCAGGCAAACAACATCGCCGAGACGTTGTTTGTGTTGATGACGCTGGGGGATGACCGCACTGTTCTGCAGACGTATGCCGCGGGGAATCTGGTGCATCAGCGCTGAGTTTTTCCGGGCATAAAAAAATCCCCCACTGCTTAACAGCCTGGGGGATTTTTATTGTCCGTCAGATCGCCATCGCGAGCAGGCTCGCTCCCACAGTGGATCTTCGCTGATCACAAATTTTGCATTCAACACAAAACCCTGTGGGAGCGAGCCTGCTCGCGAATGGGGCAACTCGGTCTATCAGAGTTTCGCGCTCGGCCGCCCTGGCTTCTTGGTCTGCAACAAATGCGAGAACACCGCGTGCAAATCATCCGACGCACTTTCTTCGTCAAGGTTGAGTTTGCTGTCGATGTGATCCATATGATGCATCATCAAACTCACCGCCAGCTCAGCGTTGCGCGCTTCGATGGCGTCGATCAGCTGGGTGTGCTCGTCGTAGGAACAGTGCGAACGGTTGCCACTTTCGTACTGGGCAATGATCAACGAAGTCTGCGACACCAGACTGCGCTGGAAGCTGATCAGGGGCGCATTCTTCGCCGCTTCAGCGAGTTTCAGGTGGAATTCACCCGACAGACGGATGCCGGCACCGCGATCGCCCCGGGAGAAGCTGTCGCGCTCATCGCTGACCATCTGCCGCAACTCGGCGAGCTCCTCTGCGGTCGCGTGTTGCACCGCCAGCTCAGTGATCGCCCGCTCAACCAGACGGCGCGAAAAGAACACCTGCCGGGCCTCTTCGACGCTCGGGCTGGCGACGACCGCGCCACGGTTCGGACGCAGCAGCACGACGCCTTCATGGGCCAGGCGCGACAGTGCGCGGCGAATGATGGTGCGACTGACCCCGAAAATTTCCCCCAGCGCTTCTTCGCTCAACTTGGTGCCGGGCGCCAGGCGCTGTTCGAGAATGGCCTCGAAGATATGCGCGTAGACAATATCGTCCTGGGTACCGCTGCGACCGGCTTTGCCTGTACGCGGTTGTTTCTTTAGGGGCTGCAACTGTTCGTTCATGGGCACTCGAGTCGGGAGAACTGCGGCGAATTGACCGTGACTGTAATACGGCACAGTGGGTCGCTGGCAAGTATCGCGTAAAAAACACGGCGATTGTACACAATGGATGGTGGCAACACGACTGTACGGCTGTTTGTCGCTTCCGCTGTATTGCAACGATCCGCTACGTTTGAGTTTAGGCTTGAACCCGGAATCTGCCGCTCGAACGCAATCCCTGTAGGAGCCGAGCTTGCTCGCGATGGCGTCTCGCCAGTCAACACATGTGTCGATTGACCCACCGCCATCGCGAGCAAGCTCGGCTCCTACAGAGTTCAGTGGCGTTTCGAACATCTTTATCAGAAGGAACACCGCTGTCATGAACGACGCCACGCACACGCAGCTCCGACCATTGGCCGACACTTCGCCATCGGCCATCGTCGCCGGGTTTATCGCGATGATGACCGGTTACACCAGCTCTCTGGTGCTGATGTTCCAGGCCGGACAAGCGGCTGGCCTGACCAGCGGACAGATTTCGTCGTGGATCTGGGCGATCTCGATTGGCATGGCCGTGTGCTCAATTGGCCTGTCGTTGCGTTATCGCACCCCCATCACGATTGCCTGGTCGACTCCCGGTGCCGCGTTGCTGATCACCAGCCTGGGCGGTGTGAGTTACGGCGAGGCCATCGGCGCCTACATCACGTGTGCGGTGCTGGTGACAATCTGTGGCTTGACCGGCAGCTTCGAACGGCTGGTGAAGAAGATTCCGGCGTCCCTGGCTGCGGCCCTGCTGGCGGGGATTCTGTTCAAGATCGGCAGCGAGATTTTCGTCGCCGCCCAGCATCGCACCGGGCTGGTGCTGGGCATGTTCTTCACCTATCTGCTGATCAAGCGCCTGTCGCCACGTTATGCCGTGCTGGCCGCGCTGTTGATCGGCACGGCGTTGTCCGGGTTCATGGGGCTGCTGGATTTCAGTGGTTTCCATCTGGAAGTGGCGACGCCGGTCTGGACCACGCCGCACTTTTCCCTGGCCGCGACCATCAGCATCGGCATTCCGCTGTTCGTGGTGGCCATGACCTCGCAGAACATGCCGGGCATCGCCGTACTGCGCGCCGACGGTTATACCGTGCCGGCTTCACCGCTGATCACCACTACTGGCATCGCCTCATTGCTGCTGGCCCCATTCGGCTCCCACGGGATCAACCTGGCGGCCATCAGCGCAGCGATTTGCACCGGGCCGCATGCCCATGAAGATCGCAACAAACGCTACACGGCCGCCGTCTGGTGCGGGATTTTCTACGGGATCGCCGGGGTATTCGGCGCGACGCTGGCGGCGCTGTTTGCCGCGTTGCCGAAGGAGTTGGTGCTGTCGATTGCGGCGCTGGCGTTGTTCGGCTCGATCATCAATGGCTTGAGCATCGCAATGACCGAGGTGAAGGAACGTGAAGCGGCGTTGATCACCTTTATGGTCACGGCGTCGGGGCTGACGCTGTTTTCCATCGGTTCGGCGTTCTGGGGGATTGTCGCGGGGGTGTTGACGCTGGTGATTTTGAATTGGCGTAGTAACTGAAAAATCGCAGCCTCGTTGCACTCGACAGCTGCTACATGGAACGCGTTCATCCTGTAGSAGCTGTCGAGTGCAACGAGGCTGCGATCTCGCGCATAAAAAAACGGCGACCCTTGGGTCGCCGCTTCTTTTATGACATCAAGCTACCGGATTGATCGGCTTTTCCGGGTACCAGACGTCGATCAGCGGGCTGACGGTTGCTTCAGTCAATTCGCTGCGGCCTTTGAGCCAGGCTTCAACAGCAGCACGCTGCTCTTCGGATACCGAGCCACGCTTCTGCAGGCAAACCAGACCGAAGTCGTCGCCGCCAACATAGCCCAGACCGTTGGCTTCCATGGCTTCTTTCAGAAACGCGTCGAGGAAAGCATCAATGGCTTCATCAGCCAAATCTTCTTTGAAATCCAGGTTCAGTTCGAAACCCAGCTCTTGAAATTCATCGACGCACAGTTTTTTGCGCAGACGCTGGGAACGGTTAGTCGCCATTGGAACAATCCTCAAAAGTAATAACGGGCGGCACTTTAGCAGTTTAAGCCACTAATTGCCCGACTCTCTGGGGTGCATGTCTGACCACTGGTAAAAAAATAGCGGATTAGAGGGGTATGGCACGGCACACGACTTCAAGCCTTGGGGCATAATGCCGACACTTTCATGACCACTGAGGGATTTTATCGCCATGCCCTCGTTTTTTTCCCCCTCGCCTGTAGGGTTTTATTGCACATGATCAAGTCTTTACGTCCATTGCTGCTGGCCAGTTTCATTCTTCCTCTGGCCCTTTCCGTTTCCGCCGCCCCGGTCAACACCGCGCTCTCGCCCAACGTCGAAAAAGCCCTCAAGGCCAGTAAACTGCAAGACAGCGCCCTATCGCTGGTAATGATCCCGCTCACAGGCCCAGGCACCCCGACCGTTTTCAACGCTGACGTCTCGGTCAATCCGGCCTCGACCATGAAGTTGGTCACCACGTATGCCGCGCTGGAAATGCTCGGCCCGAACCATCAGTGGAAAACCGAGTTCTACACCGACGGCACCCTCAGCGGCGGCATCCTCAACGGCAACCTCTACCTCAAGGGTGGCGGCGATCCTAAGCTGAACATGGAAAAACTCTGGCTGCTAATGCGCGATCTGCGCGCCAACGGCGTGACGCAAATCACCGGTGACCTGGTGCTGGACCGCAATTTTTTCACCCAACCGCAATTGCCCGAGTTCAATGATGATGGCAACGACGAGAACAAGCCGTTCCTGGTCAAGCCCGACTCGCTGATGGTCAACCTCAAGGCCCTGCGCTTTGTGGCGCGCAACGACAACGGCCGGGTGCTGGTGTCGGTGGAACCGCCGATTGCCAGCATCCGTATCGAAAACCAGGTCAAAGCCGTCAACTCCAAGCAATGCACCGGTGGCGTGCGTTACAACCCGGTGACCCAGGCCGATGGCAGCATGACCGTGACGGTCGGTGGCCAGTTGGGCGATGGCTGCAGCTCCCAGACGTACCTGTCGCTGCTTGACCACGCGACTTACACCGCTGGCGCTGTGCGGGCCATCTGGAAAGAACTGGGCGGCAGCATTCAGGGCAAGGATGTACTCGCGCCCACCCCAAGCGGTGCCAAATTGCTGGCCCGGGCTTACTCGCCGGACCTGGCGGAAATCATCCGCGACATCAACAAATACAGTAACAACACCATGGCTCAGCAACTGTTCCTGAGCCTGGGGCAGAAGTTCCGCACCGATGCCGACGGGGATGATGCCAAGGCCGCGCAGCGTGTGGTCCGTCAGTGGCTGGCGAAGAAAGGCATCACGGCGCCGCACCTGGTGATGGAGAACGGTTCCGGCCTGTCCCGCTCCGAACGCGTCAGCGCCCGTGAAATGGCAGCCATGCTGCAAGCGGCATGGCACAGCCCGTATGCCGCCGAGTTCATCAGTTCGATGCCGATTGCCGGCACCGACGGCACCATGCGCAAACGCCTGAAAACCACCGCGATGCGCGGCGAAGCCCACGTCAAGACGGGCACTCTGAACACCGTACGCGCCATCTCCGGCTTCAGCCGCGACGTCAATGGCAACACTTGGGCAGTGGTGGCGATCCTTAACGACAAGGCACCGTTTGGCGCGTCTTCGGTACTGGATCAGGTGCTGCTGGACCTGTATCGCCAGCCGAAACTGCCGGAAACGGCTTCGGTGCTATAACCCAGTCTAAAGAACACCAAAGATCCAATGTAGGAGCGGGCTTGCCCGCGAATGCGGTGTGTCATCCAGCATTTATGTTGACTGACACACCGCTTTCGCGGGCAAGCCCGCTCCTACAGGAGTCCAGTCTTAGCTCATCTGCGCCTCAACCCGATCCCGCCCAGCCAGCTTCGCCACATAAACCCCTGAGTCTGCCCGCAGCAACAGCGCATCCACACCCTCCCCGACGCGCCAACTGGCAATCCCGAAACTCGCGGTGACGATCCCGACGGCGTCGATCGGTGAACTGCGCAGCCCTTGCCACAACTGCAAGGCCAGCACTTGAGCCTGCTCGCTGTCGGTGTCGGGGCAGAGCACCATGAATTCTTCCCCCCCGAGGCGACAGAACACATCCGTGCGCCGCAACCGATGACCGATACGCTCGCACACGGCCTGCAATACCCGATCCCCCATGGCGTGGCCATGCTGGTCGTTGATGCGCTTGAAGTGGTCTATGTCGAGCATGATCACCGACAACTCGCCCCCGCCACGTTGGACCCGAACCATTTCGGTGGTCAGGCGTTCCTGAAAATAACGGCGGTTGTGGATCCCGGTCAGCGAGTCGGTGATCGACAGCGCGCGCAACTCTTCTTCCACTCGCTTCAAGTCGGAGATGTCGGAAATGTAGCCATGCCAGAGAACGCCGCCACCGGGCAGCTCTTCAGGGGTCGCCTCACCACGAACCCAGCGCAGGCCGCGTATGGGCAACTGCACGCGGTATTCCTCGCGCCACGGGCTAAGGGTGTCCGCTGACGCCAGGATCGAAGCACGGACCCGGGTCGAGTCCTGTGGGTGAATGCGCGTGAAGATCGATTCGGCATCGAGCAGCAGCACATCAGGTTCGAGTTCGTAGATCTCTCGAATACCGTCGCTGACGTAGATCACACGGAAGCGACCGTCGAACTCCATCTTGAATTGATAGATGCCACCGGGCACATGGGCGCTGAGTTTTTTCAATAACACGTCCCGCGCCGCCAGTGCCTCATGGACGCGCTTGCGTTCGGTAATGTCGATGCAGATCGCCAGGTGACCGACCCACAGACTTTGCTCGTCGAGCACCGGGGTCACGAGCATGTTCACCGCCAAATGGCTGCCATCGCGGCGAACCAGCGTCCACTCCCGCGCCTCGTGCCCGCCCTCTTCGCCCCCCTTGACCAACATCGCCTGACTGGTCGGAATAGGTTTGCCATACCGCGCACTCAACTCCGCCGCGCGTACCACCAACTCCCGGCGCAAGTGCAGGTTTTCCAGGGTCATGTGTCCCACGACCTCGACGCTGGCGTAACCCAGCATCTGCTCGGCACCGGCATTGAACGTATTGATGATCCCGCGCAGGTCGGTGGCGATGATCGCCACCTGAGTCGCCGCATTCAGCACAGCACGCAACTGGCCGTGAGCGCCACGTAGCTCCTGCTCGCGGGCACGTAATTCCTCAGTCCGCTGCTCCACCATTTTCAGCGCGCGCTGACGCTGACTGACCAACACGTACAACAACACACTGAGCAACAGACTCAGCAACCCGCCCAGCACCATCAGGGTCTTCACCGAAGAATGGTTGGCTTTTACAAAGGCTTCGCTCGGGGTGATGTCGACTTGATAATCGTGATCGGCCAGTCGCAACAGCCGGCTTGCAGACAAACTACTGGCTGCCGGTACGTTGAAGGATTCGAAAAGCGCTTCGTGCTGTTCGTCGATCGACAAGTCGAGAATGCGCACCGAGAGATAGTCGTGCGTGGAGTCCGACAATCCATCTGCCAGCAACTGGCGCATGCTGATCACTGCCATGACATAACCGTAGGGTTTTGCACCCGTAGCGCTTGGCATGTTGCGCAGCATCACCGGGGCCACCAACAGCACGCCACGTTCATAAGCCGGCTCGATACTGACCAGATGCATCGGCTGCGACACCGTCATAGCGCCCAGTCTGTCCGCCCGCTCAACGGTTGATCGACGCATCGACTCGGTCAGCAAGTCGTAACCCGGCAGCGAGCCCAGTCGACTTTGCGTCTGACTGTAAAGCACCGCCACGTATTCATCGCGTTCAGCGGCCAATTGCAGTTGACCGTTGCCGTCAAGTTCACGAATGGTGAAGTCGCGCAATCCCTCGCCCCGCGCCTTGCGCTCGAATTCTGCGCGCTCGGCACGCGTCACTCGCGCCGCGAATTCATAGGCTTGAGTCCGGTGCAACAGGGCTTGGGTGTAACCGTCGAACTCCTCGCGGGAGACCGAACTGGAATTAGAGAAGAACCGGCGCAGGCCGTCGAGGCGCTGCTCCTGGTCTACGAAACGTTCTTCAATGCGGCTAAAACGCTCACTGGCCAGCAGTTGGAAGCGTTGCTTGAGTTGATGGTGGAATACATTGAGCGTTGACCAGGCGAGTATCCCCGTAAGGATGCCACCCATAATCAATACCAGCAGCGCGACCAGCCAGGCCGAGGCATCTTCGCTGATAATACCCAGGATCCTGGGGCGCACGGCGTGCAACGACATAGATGCAACTCAAAACGCCAGGTGCGGGAAAACCCATTGGCCATGAGAAGAGTTATAGCCATTAGCCACTAATTTGACCAGTACTGAAAGAATCCAAAGAGCCTTTAAAAATCAAGGCTCTGTGGATCCACCGTTCAGGTGTCAACGTGCGGTGATTTTCCAGGCACGGTGGATCTTGCCGTTACGGGCGAAATCCGGGTCGATGGTCTGGGCGGTGATTTCTTCAACGGCGTAACGCTCGGTGAGGTTTTCCTCAAGGGCGAACTTGCGGAAGTTGTTGGAGAAATACAACACGCCACCGGGTGCCAGACGCGCCATGGCCAAGTCGATCAACTGCACCTGGTCGCGTTGCACGTCGAAGATCCCTTCCATGCGCTTGGAGTTGGAGAACGTCGGCGGGTCGATGAAGATCAGGTCGTATTCGTCACGGCAGGCGTCGAGCCAGACCATCACATCGCCCTGCTCCAGACGGTTCTTGTCAGAGAAACCGTTCAGCGACAGATTACGTCGCGCCCAGTCCAGGTAGGTTTTCGACAGGTCGACACTGGTAGTGGTGCGTGCGCCGCCCTTGGCCGCGTGAACACTGGCCGTCGCGGTGTAGCAATACAGGTTGAGGAAGCGCTTGCCGGCCGCCTCTTTCTGAATGCGCATGCGCATCGGACGGTGATCGAGGAACAGCCCGGTGTCGAGGTAGTCGGTGAGGTTGACCAGCAGCTTCACGCCACCTTCGTTGACCTCGACGAACTTGCCCTGCGCGGCCTGACGCTCGTACTGCTTGGTGCCGCTCTGACGCTCGCGACGCTTGACCACCACGCGGCTCTTGTCGATGTTCAGGGCCTGCGGAATGGCGGCCAGGGCATCGAACATGCGTGCCGAGGCTTTTTCCGGATCGATGGATTTCGGCGCCGCGTATTCCTGGACGTGGACCCAATCCTGATACAGGTCGATGGCCATGGAATATTCCGGCATGTCGGCATCGTAGACGCGATAGCAATCGATGCCTTCGCGCTTGACCCACTTGCCCATTGCCTTGAGGTTTTTCTGCAGGCGATTGGCAAACATCTGCCCGCCTTCGCTCAAGCGCGGTTGCTCGATCACCACCGGTGCCGGTTTGATCGGGTTACCGTTCTTGTTGTACTTCTCGTACTTGCCCGGCACCACATCGTTGCCGGCGACTTCGACTTCTGCCTGCTCGCGCTCGACCTGGCGTTGTTCCGGGGTGCGACGCTCGCCCGTGACGAACTGGTCTGGCGTGACCTTGATCAGCAGCAACTTGCACGGCAGCGCGCCGTTCCAGAACGAATACTGCTTGTGGCTACGAATGCCCATGCGCTTGCCCAGGTCCGGCGCTCCGGTGAACACCGCGGCCTCCCAGTTCAGGCAGGCCTGACGCAGACGCTCGCCGAGGTTCTGATAGAGGTAGAGCAAGCTCGCCTCGTCACCCAGACGCTCGCCGTATGGAGGGTTACAGATCACCAGGCCTTTCTGGTTCTGGTCCGGGCGCGGCTCGAACGTACCGACTTCGCCCTGGTAGATCTTGATCCACTCGCTCAGGCCGGCACGTTCGACGTTGTTGCGGCCCGGTTGAATCAGGCGCGGGTCGGCTTCGTAACCGCGAATCCACAGTGGTGGCTTGGCCAACCCGGCTGCGCAACGTTCAGTGGCTTCTTCATGAAGCTTTTTCCACAGCGCCGGGACGTGGCCCAGCCAATGGGTAAAGCCCCACTGCTCGCGACGCAGGTTCGGCGCCATGTCGGCGGCGATCATCGCGGCTTCGACCAGGAACGTACCGACACCGCACATCGGGTCAGCCAGCGCGCCGCCTTCGGCCGCAATGCGTGGCCAGCCGGAACGGATCAGGATCGCGGCCGCGAGGTTTTCCTTCAGCGGTGCCGCGCCTTGCTGCAAGCGATAACCACGCTGGTGCAGACTGTGACCCGACAGGTCGAGGGAAAGAATCGCTTCGCCACGGTCCAGGCGCAGGTGAATGCGCAAGTCCGGGTTGAGTTTATCGATCGACGGACGGTCGCCTTGCGGGGTGCGCAGTTTGTCGACGATGGCGTCTTTGACTTTCAAAGCGCCGAAGTGGGTGTTGTCGATACCTGAGCCATGGCCGCTGAACTCGACGGCCAGGGTACCGGCGTTGAGCATGTGGTCTTGCCACTCGATGTCCAGTACGCCGTGGTACAGGTCTTCGGCATCCTTCATCGGGAAACGCTTGAGCACCAGCAACACCCGGTTCGCCAGACGCGACCACAGGCACAGGCGATAAGCGGTTTCCATGGTCGCCATGCCGCGCACGGCAGAGGTGTGCTCACGCGCTTCTTCAAGGCCAAGCCCGACGGCTTCCTCGATCAGCAGGCCTTCAAGGCCTTTGGGGCAAGTGAGGAAGATTTCGAATTGATCGGACATTGGATTTTCAAAGCCTTTAGCTAAGTGAACCGGCAACGCATTGCCGGCCCGGATTTCAATCAGGCGCTTTTCTAAAAGAGCGCCCGCGTGGCACGAAGGTGTGCCGTCCCACCAGTGCTGCTCAGGTTAGAAGAGCTTAGATGCACAGGCAGATAAAAAAGTTGATGCAACAAAATGTCACAAGTCGACCCTTCGTCGAATAATGCTCCCACGCAACAGAAGTCATTCTCACTAAGGATTAACCCCATCATCCTGCGGGGGGCCGATCATACAGGGCTTTACCAACAAACACGGGGCAAACATCGTGTTACTTATCGCCATAGCATCTTTATCGTTACGTCCTTATGACAAAACGATCATTCCCTCGATGTGACGCATTGGTTAGAACTCAATACAGGTTGACGCCGCAACGACGTCAACACCTTGGCTCGCGACGCCGGCAGCGGGCCCCAACGGCAGAGTTTTTTTCTGCCAGACCTCGATTGAGGTCTACGCGATGAATACAGTCAACAAGTGAGGGCAACACCCTATGAGAAGACTTAAGCGTGATCCGTTGGAAAGAGCATTTTTGCGCGGATATCAATATGGCGTTGGTGGCAAATCCCGTGAGCTTTGCCCATTTACTCTACCGTCAGTACGCCAAGCCTGGATTAACGGCTGGCGCGAGGGACGCGGCGACAACTGGGACGGTATGACCGGCACTGCGGGAATCCACAGACTCAACGAACTTCACGCCGTCGGCAATTAATTACAGGGCCTAACACTCCGACACGAAAATCTGATGACTGACTGAATTAACCACACACGTCCCATCCGGACGGCGGGCTTCGGCCCAGGGGCTCCTTCGAGGAGCCCTTTTTTATGCCTGCTCTCTGGCTAAACACAATCCTTTGTAGGAGCCCGGCTTGCCGGCGACAGCGATCTCAAGGACGCCATCGCCGGCAAGCCGGGCTCCTACAGGGGTTTAGCGCAGTGCTGCGATGGCGTCTACCGACTCACGAATCAACGCCGGGCCTTTGTAGATAAAGCCGGAGTAGATCTGCACCAGGCTCGCACCCGCCGCGATTTTCTCGGCCGCGTGTTTGCCTTCGGTGATGCCGCCCACGGCGATGATCGGCAAGCGACCTGCCAGTTCTGCCGCCAGCACTCTTACGGTGTTAGTGCTCTTGTCGCGAACCGGTGCGCCGGACAGGCCACCCGCCTCGTCACCGTATTCCATGCCTTCGACGCCAACACGGCTCAGGGTGGTGTTGGTGGCGATCACCGCGTCCATCCCGGTTTCAATCAGCGCTTGTGCGACTTGTACGGTTTCTTCGTCGGTCATGTCCGGCGCGATCTTTATCGCCAGCGGGACATGTTTGCCGTGGCGCAACGCCAGTTCTGCGCGGCGCGTGGCCAGGTCAGCGAGCAACTGCTTGAGCGAATCGCCGAACTGCAGACTGCGCAGGCCCGGGGTGTTGGGCGAGCTGACATTGACCGTCACGTAGCTGGCGTGGGCGTACACCTTGTCCAGGCAGATCAGGTAATCGTCGACCGCGCGCTCAACCGGGGTGTCGAAGTTCTTGCCGATGTTGATGCCCAGCACGCCTTTGTACTTGGCCGCCGCCACGCGAGCCAGCAGGTGATCGACGCCGAGGTTGTTGAACCCCATGCGGTTGATGATCGCCTCGGCTTCCGGCAGACGGAAAATCCGTGGTTTCGGGTTGCCCGGCTGCGGGCGCGGGGTGATGGTGCCGATTTCGACAAAACCAAAACCCAGTTGAGCGAATCCGTCGATGGCCGCGCCGTTCTTGTCCAGACCGGCCGCCAAACCCACCGGGTTCGGGAAATCCAGGCCCATGACCGACACCGGCATTTTCGCCGGGGCCTTGCACAGCAAGCCGTTGAGGCCCAAACGCCCGCCCGCGCCGATCAGGTCCAGGGACAGATCGTGGGAGGTTTCCGGGGAAAGTTTGAACAACATCTGACGGGCCAGGGTGTACATGGGCGGGTTTGACTCTGGGCTGAAAAGTGGCGGCAATTATAGCCGGGCATCCGGTTGCAGGCGAGGCGCGCGATGAAATCAACGAGCGATGGCATATGCCTTGCACCGTCACCGGTATCAGCACTCATGCCAACGGCGCAATGGGTCGCAAGACAAAGGCGTCGTCACTGGGCCTTGCTCTGGCAAGCAGCCCTTGGCGGCGTTTTTTTTTAAAAGGTGTTTATTGATGATTGAAGTTCCAGCCGACCCTCTGGCCTGGGTCAATGGCAGCGATGCCCCGGAAAAGACCGACATCAATCTCGGTTTCATGGCCTTGAGCGACTGTGCCTCGGTCGTAGTCGCCGCGACCCAGGGGTTCGCCCAGCCCTACGGCCTGACCCTGAACCTCAAGCGCCAGTCGTCCTGGGCCAACTTGCGAGACAAACTGGTCAGCGGCGAACTTGATGCCGCCCACAGCCTGTACGGCCTGATTTATGCGGTTCACCTGGGCATCGGCGGCGTCGTCTCGACCGACATGGCAGTGCTGATGGGCCTGAACCAGAACGGCCAGAGCATCAATCTCTCCCACGGTTTGCAGGCGTTGGGCGTGACCAGTCCTGAAGCACTCGACCACCACGTGCACCAAACTCGCTCAAAACTCACCTTCGCCCAGACATTTCCCACCGGCACCCACGCCATGTGGCTGTATTACTGGCTGGCGAGTCAGGGCATCCACCCGTTGCAGGATGTCGACAGCGTGGTAGTGCCGCCACCGCAAATGGTCGCGCACCTGCAAGCCGGACGTATAGATGGTTTTTGCGTGGGTGAGCCATGGTCAGCCAGCGCGGTGCAGCAGAATCTCGGCTTTACCCTGGCGACGTCGCAGACCATTTGGCCCGATCACCCGGAAAAAGTCCTCGGCTGCACTCGTGCGTTTGTCGAGCAATACCCCAACACCGCGCGAGCCTTGGTGATGGCGATTCTGGAAGCCAGCCGGTTCATCGAGCAAAACCCTGAAAACCGCCGCAGCACCGCACAACTATTGAGCGCGCCCGACTACCTCGACGCGCCCCTCGACTGCATCGAGCCGCGCCTGCTGGGCGATTACGCTGACGGGCTGGGCAATCGCTGGCAGGACCCGCACGCGCTGCGTTTCCATGCCGGCGGCGAGGTCAATGTGCCGTACCTGTCCGACGGTATGTGGTTCATGACTCAGTTCCGGCGCTGGGGATTGTTGCGTGACGATCCGGATTACCTCGACGTGGCCCGTCAGGTTCAGCAACTGGATCTGTACCGTGAAGCCGCCACCGCTGTCGGTGTCGCCACCAGTGGTCAGGACATGCGCAGCAGCCAGTTGATCGACGGCAAAGTCTGGGACGGCTCCGATCCGTCCGGCTATGCCCGCAGCTTCAAGTTGCACGCCCTGAGCGACAGCTCGCAACGATTCGCTCACCGCTGACAGGAGACTGCAAACATGCTGCGTATCCTGCTGATCAACGATACCGCGAAGAAAGTCGGCCGCCTCAAAGCCGCCCTGACCGAAGCCGGGTTTGAGGTGATCGATGAGTCGGGTCTGACCATCGACCTGCCCGAACGCGTCGAAATGGTGCGTCCGGACGTGATTCTGATCGATACCGAGTCACCGAGCCGCGATGTGATGGAGCAAGTAGTGCTGGTGACCCGCGACCAACCACGGCCGATCGTCATGTTTACCGATGAACATGACCCCGGCGTGATGCGCCAGGCGATTCAGTCCGGGGTCAGTGCCTATATCGTCGAAGGTATTCACGCACAACGCTTGCAGCCGATTCTCGACGTGGCCATGGCACGGTTTGAAAGTGACCAGGCGTTACGCGCTCAGCTTCATGCCCGCGACCAACAACTGGCCGAACGCAAGCGCATCGAGTTGGCCAAGGGGTTGCTGATGAAGATGAAAAACTGCAATGAGGAAGAGGCCTACACCCTGATGCGCCGCCAGGCCATGAGCCGGCAGCAGAAGCTGATCCAGGTTGCAGAGCAGATTATTGCCATGAGTGAGTTGCTTGGCTGAAGTTTTGTGCTGCCTTTGAAGGCCTCTTCGCGAGCAGGCTCGCTCCCGCACTGGATCTGTGTAAGACCCAATCCCCCTGTGGGAGCGAGCCTGCTCGCGAATGGCTGCAACTCGGTCCCGGGCTGTTGGCACAAATCTGGCTAAGTAATCACCACAGGTAACCAACGGCGGTTGCCCCACCTACGACAAAGACGTCGCTCACCCCATTTGCCTCTGGCGAATCGGGTGGCGGCGTTTTTTCGTTTTGGCCCCACAGCCCGGGGCCGGTGGTGCGGCCCACAGGCGCCCCACCTGCTAGCTCATGACTCCTTCTCGAGACTCTTCACAGCTGAGGTGCGCGATGAATTCAAGCTTCTGGAAATCCGGCCATACGCCAACACTGTTTGCGGCCTTCCTCTACTTCGACCTGAGTTTCATGGTCTGGTACCTGCTCGGCCCGTTGGCCGTACAGATCGCCGCCGACCTGCACCTGACCACCCAACAGCGCGGGCTGGTAGTGGCGACGCCGATTCTGGCCGGCGCCGTGCTGCGCTTTATCATGGGCATGCTGGCGGATCGTCTGTCGCCAAAAACTGCTGGGCTGATTGGCCAGGTGATCGTCATCTGCGCGCTGTTCGGCGCCTGGAAACTCGGGATTCACAGTTACGAACAAGCGCTGGTCCTTGGCTTGTTCCTTGGCATGGCCGGTGCGTCCTTCGCCGTCGCCCTGCCGCTGGCCTCGCAATGGTATCCGCCACAACATCAGGGCAAAGCCATGGGCATTGCCGGCGCTGGCAACTCGGGCACGGTGCTCGCCGCGCTGATCGCCCCGGTATTGGCGGCCGCTTTCGGCTGGAGCAACGTGTTCGGCTTCGCCCTGATCCCGCTGATCCTGACCCTGATCGTCTTCGCCTGGCTGGCGAAAAACGCACCTGAGCGGCCGAAAGCGAAGTCCATGGCCGACTACTTCAAAGCCCTGGGCGACCGCGACAGCTGGTGGTTCATGTTTTTCTACAGCGTGACCTTCGGCGGCTTCATCGGCCTGGCCAGCGCCCTGCCCGGCTACTTCAACGACCAATACGGCCTGAGCCCGGTCACGGCCGGTTACTACACGGCGGCCTGCGTGTTTGGTGGCAGCCTGATGCGTCCATTGGGCGGTGCGCTGGCGGACCGTTTCGGCGGTATTCGCACGTTGCTGGCGATGTACACGGTGGCGGCGATCTGCATCGCGGTAGTCGGTTTCAATCTGCCGAGTTCCTACGCGGCGCTGGCGCTTTTCGTCTGCACCATGCTCGGGTTGGGCGCAGGTAACGGCGCGGTTTTCCAATTGGTGCCACAGCGCTTTCGGCGGGAGATCGGTGTGATGACCGGTTTGATCGGCATGGCCGGCGGTATCGGTGGCTTCGCGCTGGCGGCAGGCATGGGCGCGATCAAGCAAAGCACTGGCAGCTATCAACTGGCCTTGTGGTTGTTCGCCAGCCTCGGGGTTCTGGCCTGGTTCGGTCTGCACGGGGTGAAACGTCGCTGGAGAACCACCTGGGGTTCGGCTGCCGTGACGGCGGCTCGGGTCTGAGCCCTCGATGAGCCTGCAACTGAGCTTTGCCCAAGCCAGCGCCACCGGCCCGCGGGAGGAAAATCAGGATGCCCTGCGCCTGGTGACGCCGGCCCCGGCGTTGGCGGTCAGCAAGGGGTACTTGTTCGCCATTGCCGACGGGGTCAGCCAATGCGCCGACGGCGGGCTCGCAGCCCGTTCGACCTTGCAGGCCCTGGCGCTGGACTATTACGCCACCCCGCAAACCTGGGGGGTCGCTCAAGCATTGGACCGCCTGCTGCTGGCGCAAAACCGCTGGTTGCAGGCCAACGGTGGCGGACAACCGCTGCTGACCACCGTCAGTGCTTTGGTCATGCGCGGCAGGCGTTTTACCCTGGCCCATGTAGGAGATTGCCGGGTGTATCGCTGGCACGCGGACCAGTTGCAGCGCGTCAGTGAGGATCATGTCTGGGACCAACCGGGCATGCAGCATGTGCTCAAGCGCGCGCTGGGGCTGGATCAACATCTGGTGCTGGATTTTCTCGATGGCGAATTGCGCCTGAACGAAAGTTTCGTACTGCTCAGCGACGGCGTTTGGGCGGTGTTGGGCGACACCGCCATTGCCGCTATTCTGCGAGATCAGCCCGATCTGGACAGCGCGGCACAGACTCTGGTGAATGCCGCGCATCTGGCCGGCAGTCAGGACAATGCCAGCGCCCTGCTGGTGCGGGTCGATGCCTTGGGAGAAACAAGCATTGGCGATGCGCTGATGCATTTACAACAATGGCCACTGCCCCCCACGCTGAAACCCGGTCAATCCTTCGAAGGCTGGCACGTCGAAGGCGTACTCGGCCACAGCCAGCAGTCACTGCTTTACCGGGTTCGYGACGGGCAACAACAACCCTGGCTGTTGAAAACCTTGCCCGCTGCGCTACGCGACGATCACCTGGCGGGGCAAGCGCTGCTTTCGGAAGAGTGGTTTCTAAAACGCGTGGCGGGACGGCACTTTCCTGAGGTCCATGCCGCCAGTCAGCGTCAGCATTTGTACTACGTGATGCGCGAATATTCCGGATCTACGCTGGCAGAACTGCATACGGGCGTAGGCTCCATGCCGCTTGAGCAATGGCGGGATCTGGCCGAACGCCTGCTAAGGGCGGTCGGCATGCTGCATCGACGGCAGATTCTGCACCGCGATATCAAACCGGAAAACCTGATGCTGGGTGACGACGGCGAGTTGCGCCTGCTGGATTTCGGCCTCGCGTATTGCGCCGGCCTGTCGGAGGATCAACCTTCTGCGCTGCCTGGAACGCCCAGTTACATTGCACCGGAAGCCTTTCGCGGAGATGCACCGACCCCGCAACAGGATCTGTACGCGGTTGGCGTGACGCTGTACTTCCTGCTGACCGGGCATTATCCCTACGGTGAAATCGAAGCGTTCCAGCGACCCCGGTTCGGTGTACCGGTCAGTGCCAGTCGTTATCGGCCGGACTTGCCGGAGTGGATTGCGCAATGTCTGGAACGCGCCGTCGCGGCGGATCCGCTTCAGCGCTTTGAAACGGCGGAGGAATGGCTGCTGCTTCTGGAACAAGGCGAGCGCCGCAGTTTGAGCGTGCGGCCCAGACCTTTGCTTGAGCGCGAACCGCTGAAGGTCTGGCGGACAATCGCACTGGCTTCATTGCTGCTGAATCTGGTGCTGCTGGTTTTGGTATTTCATCGCTGATACCGAGTCACGCCCATCGCGAGCAGGCTCGCTCCCACATGGGTTTTATGAACGCCACAAATCCATTGTGGGAGCGAGCCTGCTCGCGAAGGCGGCCTAACAGTCTCATCACATCCATCGACAAAGCGCTCCATAACCGGGCAACGCGCTTCGATGCGGTGCAAAAACCTCGATAACGACCTGTAAAAACCCTCTTGCCCCCAACAAATCCGCAGTTCTTAAACTTGGCACAACCACTGCATTACCCTTTTCACCACACATAAAGCCCGGCCTTCAACGACGAAGGTTGCGCTTCCCGAGAGAACGGGACCAGGACAAAGGCGTCCTCGCTAGGCAACTAGCGGGACGCCTTTTTTTGTTTGCGCAAAATTTGTCGAGCCAGACCTGAAGCCCTGATGAGGCGGGTCGGAGCTCCCCGGAGAACCTGATGAAAAAACTAAAACTGGTGATGATCGGCAACGGCATGGCCGGGGTTCGCACCCTGGAAGAACTGCTCAAGCTGAGTAACGAGCTGTACGACATCACGGTCTTCGGCGCCGAACCCCATACCAACTACAACCGCATCCTGCTGTCGCCGGTACTGGCCGGTGAGCAGACGTTCGAAGAGATCGTGCTCAACGACCTCGACTGGTACCTGGACAACAACATCAAACTGTTGCTCAACCGCAAAGTGGTGGAGATCGACCGGGTCAAACGCCGGGTCATCGCCGAAGACGGCAGCGAGGCTGAATACGATCGTCTGCTGATCGCCACCGGTTCGACTCCGTTCATTCTGCCGATCCCCGGCAACACCTTGCAGGGTGTGATCGGCTACCGCGACATCGCCGACACCCAGGCCATGATCAACACCGCCAAGACCCACAAGCACGCCGTCGTCATCGGCGGTGGCCTGCTCGGTCTGGAAGCCGCCAACGGCCTGATGCTGCGCGGCATGCACGTCACCGTGGTGCACATCGGCGAATGGCTGCTGGAGCGGCAACTCGACAAGACCAGCGGCCAGCTGCTGCAAACCGCCCTTGAAGCACGCGGCCTGCACTTTCGCCTGTGCGAGCAAACCCAGGCGCTGCACGATGCCGGCAATGGCCGGGTCGGCTCGGTTGAATTCAAGAACGGTGACATCATTCCCGCCGACCTGGTGGTGATGGCCGCCGGCATTCGCCCCAACACCGAACTCGCGGAAAAATCCGGCATCCCCTGCAACCGGGGGATTCTGGTCAACGACACGATGCAAACCTACGACCCACGGGTCTACGCCATCGGTGAATGCGCCAGCCATCGCGGCATCGCCTACGGCCTCGTTGCGCCACTGTTCGAGCAAGCCAAGGTTTGCGCCAATCACCTCGCACAATTGGGCTTCGCACGCTATCAGGGCTCGGTGACGTCGACCAAATTGAAAGTCACCGGCATTGACCTGTTCTCCGCCGGCGACTTCATGGGCGGCGAAGGCACGGAAACCATCACCCTCTCCGACCCGATTGGCGGCGTCTACAAAAAACTGGTGATCAAGGATGACGTTTTGGTCGGCGCCTGTCTGTACGGCGATACGGCAGATGGCGGTTGGTATTTCCGGCAGATTCGTGAGAATCACGCCATTGGCGAGATCCGCGATCACCTGATGTTCGGCGAAAACGCGCTCGGCGATGTAGGACATCAAGGCCAGGATAAAGCCATGAGCATGGCCGACACCGCCGAAGTCTGTGGCTGCAACGGCGTGTGCAAAGGCACCATCGTCAAAGCGATTCAGGAACATGGGCTGTTCAGTGTCGACGAGGTCAAGAAACACACCAAGGCGGCCAGCTCCTGCGGCTCCTGCGCCGGTCTCGTCGAGCAGATCCTGATCAACACCGTGGGCGGCGCGGCAGATGTCAAACCGAAAAGCGAAAAAGCCATCTGCGGTTGCAGCGACCTCAACCACGGGCAAATCCGCCAGGCCATCCGCGATCAGCATTTACTGACGATCGCCGGGACCATCAGCTACTTGAACTGGCGCACCCCGAACGGCTGCGCTACCTGCCGCCCAGCGCTCAACTACTACCTGATTTCTACCTGGCCGGGCGAAGCCAAGGATGACCCGCAGTCGCGCCTGATCAACGAACGCGCCCACGCCAACATTCAGAAAGACGGCACCTACTCGGTTGTCCCGCGGATGTGGGGCGGTGTGACCAACCCTTCGGAATTGCGCCGCATCGCCGACGTCGCCGACAAGTACAACGTGCCGATGGTCAAGGTCACCGGCGGTCAGCGTATCGACTTGCTGGGGATCAAGAAACAGGATTTGCCGGGCGTCTGGAAGGACCTCGACATGCCGTCCGGCCATGCCTACGGCAAATCCATCCGCACCGTGAAGACCTGCGTCGGCAGCGAGTTCTGCCGTTTCGGCACGCAGAATTCCACGCAGTTGGGCATCGAACTTGAGCATGACCTGTTCAACATGTGGTCGCCGCACAAAGTGAAACTGGCGGTCTCCGGTTGCCCACGCAACTGCTCGGAAGCGGGCATCAAGGACGTAGGCATTATCGGTGTCGACTCCGGTTGGGAGATGTACATCGGTGGCAATGGCGGGATTAAAACCGAAGTCGCCGAGTTCTTCGTCAAATTGAAAACCGCTGAAGAAGTGCGCGAATACAACGGCGCGTTCCTGCAGCTCTATCGCGAAGAAGCCTTCTACCTCGAACGTACCGTGCATTACCTGCAACGGGTCGGCATGGACCACATCAAGAAAGCCGTGCTGGAAGACCCGGAGCGACGCAAGGCGCTCAATGATCGCCTGCAATTCTCTCTGTCGTTCGAACAGGATCCGTGGAAAGAACGCCTGGAACAGCCGCTACTGAAAAAAGAATTCGACGTCATTCCCGTGAAAAACCTGGAGGTGCTGGCATGAACTGGCTGGATATCTGCGCACTGGAAGAAATCAACGCCTTGGGTTCACGGATCATCGTCGGCCCCAAAGGTGACATCGCGATTTTTCGTACCAGCGACGATGAGGTTTTCGCCCTCGACGACCGCTGCCCGCACAAGGGCGGGCCGCTGTCCCAAGGCTTGATCTACGGCAAGCGTGTGGCCTGCCCGCTGCACAACTGGCAGATCGATCTGGAAACTGGCGAAGCCCAGGCCCCGGACATCGGCTGCGCCCATCACCACCCGGCGCGGGTCGAAAATGGCCGTGTGATGCTGGCCCTGCGGGACGCAGGCTGATGGACCGCCAGATCACCGCGTCTACCTGCTGCTATTGCGGGGTTGGCTGCGGGGTGCTGATCGAGCATGACGGCGAGCGCATCCTCGGCGTCAGCGGCGATCCGGCGCACCCGGCCAACTTCGGCAAGTTGTGCAGCAAGGGATCAACCCTGCATTTGACCGGCGACTTGACGGCGCGGGCGTTGTACCCCGAACTGCGCCTCGGCAAAGGCCTGGCGCGTGGCCGCACCGACTGGGACAGCGCCCTCGATCACGCCGCCAGCGTTTTCGCCCAAACCATTGCCGAGCACGGCCCGGACAGCGTGGCGTTCTACATTTCCGGGCAGTTGCTGACCGAGGACTACTACGCCTTCAACAAACTGGCGCGAGCGCTGGTGGGCACCAATAACATCGACAGCAATTCGCGGCTGTGCATGTCGTCGGCGGTGGTCGGCTATAAACGCAGCCTGGGCGCCGATGCGCCGCCATGCAGCTATGAAGACCTGGAACTGAGCGACTGCGTGATGATCGTCGGCAGCAACATGGCCTACGCCCACCCGGTGCTGTTTCGTCGTCTGGAAGAAGCCAAATCCCAGCGACCACAGATGAAAGTCATCGTCATCGACCCGCGTCGTACCGACACTTGCGATTTGGCTGACCTGCACCTGGCGATTCTTCCGGGGACCGATGTCGCCTTGTTCCATGGGATTTTGCACCTGCTGCTGTGGGAAGACTGGATCGACCGCGACTACATCAAGGCCCATACCGAAGGCCTGGCCGAGTTGAAGAGTCTGGTGCGCGATTACACACCGCAGATGGTGTCGCAGCTGTGCGGAATCAGCAGCGAACAACTGCAGCAATGCGCCGAATGGGTCGGTACTTCACCGAGTTTCCTGTCGCTGTGGTGCATGGGGCTGAACCAGTCCACCGCCGGCAGCGCAAAAAACAGCGCCCTGATTAATTTACACCTGGCGACCGGGCAAATTGGCCGGCCGGGTGCAGGACCTTTCTCGTTGACCGGTCAGCCAAATGCCATGGGCGGGCGCGAAACTGGCAGTCTGTCCAACCTGCTGCCGGGGCATCGCGACGCCGCCAATGCGCAGCACCGTGCCGAGGTGGCGACTTATTGGGGCGTTGATCACCTGCCGGAAAACCCGGGGCTGAGCGCCATCGAGTTGTTTGAGCAGGTGGGTAGCGGAAAGATCAAAGCCTTGTGGATCGCGTGTACCAACCCCGCGCAGTCCCTTCCCGATCAGACTGCCGTGCGCGCCGCTTTGGAGACTTGTCCGTTCGTGGTGCTGCAAGAGGCTTTCCGCACCACCGAAACCGCTGCGTTCGCCGATCTGCTGCTGCCCGCCGCTAGTTGGGGTGAAAAAGACGGCACGGTCACCAACTCCGAGCGGCGTATTTCCCACGTCCGCCGGGCGATCATCGCACCCGGTGAAGCGCGTCCGGACTGGGCTATCACGGTGGATTTTGCACAGCGTCTGGAGAAACGTCTGCGCCCGGAAGCGGCCAGCCTGTTTGCCTTTGAAACCCCGGCGCAGGTCTTCGACGAATACAAACAGCTGACGCGCGGCCGCGATCTGGATTTGTCTGGAATCAGCCACGCGCTGATCGACAAAATCGGTCCGCAACAATGGCCTTTTCCTACGGGTTCCAGCGCAGGCACCGCCCGGCTGTATCTGGACGGTATTTTCCCGACCGCCAGTGGCCGCGCGCAGTTCGTGGCAGATCCGTATCGCGCCGCCAAGGAACAACGGGATGCACGCTTCCCGCTGACGCTGATCACCGGTCGCCTGCGCGATCAATGGCACGGTATGAGCCGCACCGGCACCGCCGCGCAGCTGTTCGGACATGTCAGCGAAGCCGTGTTGAGCCTGCACCCCGATGAACTGCGCCGGCATCGCCTGCAATCCGGTGATCTGATCAGCCTGAAAAGCCGCCGCGGCGCAGTGATCGTGCCGGTCGCCAGTGATGACAGCGTGCGTCCGGGCCAAGCCTTTTTGCCGATGCATTTTGGTGACCGTTTTCTTAAGGGTGGCATAAACACCCTCACGCTCCCCGCCTTCGACCCTTTGTCGAAACAACCGGAGCTTAAACACAGTGGCGTACGCCTCGAACCGGTCCAATTGCCTTGGCACCTTTTCGCGCTGATAGAGGGCGATGTCCAACAGCATTTTGAGACTCTACGCCCGCTCTGCGAGACGTTTTCCTACGTCAGCCTCAGCCTTGCTGGCCGTGAGCGCCCTGCGCTGCTGATACGCGCTGCCAGTCCCACCGCGCCAGATCCGCAACTGCTACGGGAAATCGATCAATGCCTGGGGCTCAATGACGGCCCGGTCCTGGCCTACGACGACCCACGACGCTCCATCGGTAAGCGGGTGCGGATCGAGAACGGCCGGATCACTACGATCCGTTTGGCGGGTGAAACCCTCGCCCGACACTGGCTGCAGAACCTCTGGCTCGAAGGTCGCGCCGATGAACAGCTACGGCGTTGGCTGCTCGCGCCACTAAGTGCCCCGCCGGGCCAGGTCGATGCCGAAGCGACCGGCAACAAAACCCTGTGCAACTGCAAAAACGTCAGCCAAAACGCGGTCTGCGCCGGCATTCGTCGTGGCCTGGACTTGCAGGGGTTGAAACAAGAATTGGGTTGCGGCACGCAATGCGGTTCCTGCGTCCCGGAAATCAAGCGTTTGCTGGCCGCCACCGCGCAGCCGCAAGCCGCCATCTCGTGAGGAAAACACTATGAGCGCAAAAGTCTGGCTGGTGGGTGCGGGTCCCGGTGACCCTGAATTACTGACGCTCAAAGCTGTTCGGGCATTGAGAGAAGCGGATGTGGTGCTGATCGACGATCTGGTCAACGACGCGGTGCTGGAGCACTGCTGCGGCGCGCGGATTATTCCTGTGGGTAAGCGCGGTGGCTGTCGCTCTACTCCGCAAGAATTCATTCATCGTTTGATGTTGCGTTATGCCCGTCACGGCAAATGCGTGGTTCGGCTCAAGGGTGGCGACCCGTGCATCTTCGGGCG
This sequence comes from Pseudomonas sp. P4_C8, assembly GCF_056401975.1. Lineage (NCBI taxonomy): Bacteria > Pseudomonadati > Pseudomonadota > Gammaproteobacteria > Pseudomonadales > Pseudomonadaceae > Pseudomonas > Pseudomonas sp. P4_C8. The sequence continues at coordinate 98,737 of NZ_JBFUIH010000009.1, forward strand.
TGGTGGTGAAGAAGCACAGTGGTTGCGCGAACGTGGTGTCGAGGTTGAACTGGTCAATGGCATCACTGCCGGGCTGGCTGGCGCGACGCAATGCGATATTCCGCTAACCCTGCGCGGCGTGGCACGAGGGGTAACGCTGGTCACCGCCCACACTCAGGATGGCAGCAGCCTTAACTGGCAGGCGCTGGCCCAAGGTGGCACGACACTGGTGATTTACATGGGTGTGGCGAAGCTCAGCGAGATCCGTGAGCAACTGCTGGCTGGTGCAATGGCAGCCGATACGCCGGTAGCGATGATTGAAAATGCATCGTTGCCGCATCAAAGGGAATGCCGGAGCAGCTTAAAGGCGATGGAAGAAGATGCCTGTGCCTTCGAACTGAAAAGCCCGGCCATCCTGGTGATTGGCGCGGTCGCGGCCTGTGCGACTCGATCCCTGTGGGAGCACGGCTTGCCTGCGATGACGGCGGATCAACCAGCGTAAAGCTGCCTGAATCACTCCATTTCACCAAATCGCAGACAAAGAAAAGCCCGGCCTAAGCCGGGCTTTTCTCAGAGCTGTGCGCTAATTACTTAGCGTTAGCTTCAACCTGCGCTTCTACGCGACGGTTGATAGCACGACCTTCAGCGGTTTTGTTGTCAGCAACTGGGCGGGATTCGCCGTAGCCAACAGACTGAACGCGCGACGATTCAACACCGTACTGGTTGGTCAGAACTTGCTTAACGGCGTTTGCACGACGCTCGGACAGTTTCTGGTTGTAAGCGTCAGGACCGACGTTGTCAGTGTGACCTTCAACAGTAGTGCTGGTGGCTGGGTACTGCTTCATGAAATCAGCCAGGTTCTTGATGTCAGCGTAGCTGTCTGGCTTGACTGCCGACTTGTCGAAGTCGAATTTCACGTCCAGCTCAACACGAACAACTTCAGCAACTGCCGGGCAGCCATCAGCGTCAACAGTTACGTTGGCTGGGGTGTCTGGGCACTTGTCAACGTTGTCGCACACGCCATCGTTGTCGCTGTCGGAGCAAACTTCTGGTGCTGGAGCTGCAGCAACTGGCTTGTTGCCGCCACCGAAGTTCACGCCCAGGCCAATGGAAGGAATGTAGTCCCAACGGCCGTTGTCCAGCTTGTAGTCAGCTTCTACGCCAGCACGGGCGTAGACGTTTTCCACGAAGTAGTACTTCAGGCCAGCGCCAGCAGTCAGGAAAGTCGACTGGTCACGACCGCTGTGGCCGTTAGCTTTAACGTTGGTCATGCTGCCGTGCTTAACACCACCTTGAACGTAAGGACGCAGAGCGTCGCCAGCGTTGTTGAAGTGGTATTGAGTGTTCAGACCGAAGCTGTCGCCTTCGATTTTCTGATTGCCAGTGTTGTTGTCCGAACGGGTGTAGTCTTCAGCGTTGTAGGTGAAGTTCACCGATACATCGTCGGTCAAGAAGTAACCGATGGAGGCGCCAGGAGTGTAACCGTCTTCAACGTCGTTAACGCTGTCGTTGTACTTTTTCCCGTAGTTAAGCTCGCCTTCAAAAGCGCCTTGGCCTTGTGCCAGAACGCCGAAAGAAGTAGCGGCAATAAGAGTACCAATGGCCAAGCCCAAGGTGTTTTTCAGTTTCATCCGTTAAATCCCCATCTGGTGATTGTAAAGCAGTCCCTCAAACCGGGGGACAACTCGGCGGCTAGTCTATCAGAACTAGCCTACACGTAAGAGATATTTGCGCTGAACTAAGTTTCAGCACTGTCTGCAAATTTCTCACGCAATTTATCAAGAGCGCGTTTGTACCGCATTTTTGTTGCACTCAATCCCATATGCATAATATCCGCGATCTCCTGAAATTCCAGCTCTGCGACAAATCGTAGCACCAAAATTTCACGGTCAATCGGGTTTACATACACAAGCCAGCGATCAAGTCCACCCTTATCCTCAGGTTTCGGCATCTTTTCTTCAGATGCTTCCTCGAGGGGGTCCAGACTTAAAGCGTCCATCAAGCGACGCTTTCGCCGTTCCTTCCGATACTGTGTGATGCATTCGTTGTACGTGATGCTATATAGCCACGTCTTGAACTTCGATTTCCCTTCAAAGTTCTTCAAGCCATACAGCACCTTCAGCATCACTTCCTGACAGACATCGTCTGCGTCGCGATCGTTCCCAAGGTATCGGGCACAGACATTAAATAATGTTCGCTGGTAACGCCGCATCAGTTCTTCATATGCACGCGTTACGTGAAACAGCTCGGTATGCGAGCGCGCGACCAACTCCTCATCAGAGAGCTCGCGGGGGTCGTAGCGCGTGGAGAGCGATTGAGCTTTATTCAAAACAAGTCGGGCCGACAGTCAGGTCAATGTCCGCCGCAGCCCTTTCAGGACATTTTGCGGCGGCATACGTTAGCAGGGTTTGCCGCGTTAGCGGCTACTTACATGCTGCTCCAGGAGAATCCGATTCGAGAGAGAGACTAGCTCACCCTCATCGGTCAGCAATGTAGTTTTAACCGTGCCGATCTCTTCGATCTGCCCCTCAACCTCGCCAACACGCACTTGTTGCCCAACCTGATACAGCTCTCGCACATAGATTCCCGCAAGAATCTGCCCGGCGATTTCCCGGCTTCCCAAACCCATGGCCAGCGCAACCGCCAGACCAACGGTAATCAATACGATGACGATCACATGGTTCAAGAGGTCAGTCTTGACCTCCAACTGACTGATCGCAACCGAAATGCTGATGATAATCACCAGCCCCTGCGCAATTCGTCCCAATCCTGCAGCGTAGTCCAGTCCTACGCCTTCTGCTGCGCCGCGCACCAATCCATTGGCCAGTTGTGCCAGTAAAACACCCACCAGCAACACCAGTGCCGCGCCGAATACCTTCGGCACATACAGAGCTAGCATATCCAGCGTAGCTGAAACTCGTTCAAGTCCAAGAGATTCTGCGGCAGAAACCAGAAAAATTAGCAGAACGAACCAATAGACAATTTTGCCGATCAGGGTCGAGATCGGTACTTGAAGACCGGCGCGGGACAACAACTTAGTCAGYCCGGTGCCGCCCATCAGGCGATCGAGCCCCAGCTTGGCGAGCAGCTTGGACAATAAAGTGTCCAAAAGTTTCGCCACGACGAAACCCAACAGCAGCACCACCAGTGCGCCGAACAGGTTCGGAATGAAGTTCGCAACCTTGGTCCATAACGCAGTCATTGCAGTGACGAGGCTCTGAGTCCAGAGATCAAGTTCCATATTAATCAGCCTTATCAGCGGTGCGAACGGTAGGTTTACGGTGACGGGATACCGGCGAGACGTGGGCCGAGCCGCTATTGAGGGCAATCATCAGCGCGGGCAACCAGCGACCCAGCAGGCTGAACAGATCACCAGCGCCGACCTGGCGGTTGGCGGTTTTCAGTACACGCCCAAGGCACGCATCATCGTCCCGGGTGGACGGTGATGCATTGAGCATGTCGCGCAAAGACTGTTCAAACGGATCGTGCATACGCACCTCTCGTGATGTCTGTGAAAGACGCGGTCAAATTTGCTCGGGTCACATGACTCATCTTCAGACCCAGCGCAAACGTCGAAATAACCACCACTGCCCGAGCGCCACCGAGACCATCATCAGGCACGCAATCAGGAAGCCATAGGGACTGGCAGAGAACGGAATGCCACCCACGTTGATCCCCAAAAGACCGGTCAGAAAACTCATCGGCAAAAAGATCCCGGTGATGATCCCGAAACGGTACATCGTGCGGTTCATGCGCACGCTCAAGCGTCTGTCTTCAGCCTCAAGGACCAGCCCCACCCGCTCCCGGGTCAATTCCAGCTCCTCAAGGTAGCGGGTCAGGCTGTTGTTCAATTCGTTCCAGTAATCGCCGTCGTCGTCGACAAACCAGGGCAGCTTTATACGCGTCAGTTGCCCGAAAATCTCCCGTTGTGGTGCAAGGAAACGTTTCAGTGCAGCCGCCCTGCGACGGATCTGCAATATGGCGCCATGTTCGGGAGTATACCGTTCGTCGGCATCCAGTTTTTCTTCTTCCTCATCGACCACTTCCGAGAGGCAACTGACCAGGTCCTGCACTTTGTTGGTGAGGTATTGCGCCATGCACAGGACGAGTTCGGAGGCGGTTTTCGGCCCTTTGCCATCGGTGAGTTGCACCAGCAATTCATCGGTTGCGCGCAACGGTCGCAGACGCAAGGAGATAACTCGCTGGGCCGAGGCGAATATTCGCACCGAGACCATGTCTTCCGGTTCTGCGCCGGGGTTCAGGTTGACCCCGCGCAGAAACAGCAACAGTTCGGCGTCCGGCAAGGGCAACAGGCGCGGCCGGGTGTTTTCTTCGAGTAAAAGGTCACAGCTGAATTCACTCAGACCGCTGGATTTACGCAGCCAGGTCTGGGTTTGCGGATGACTGCGATCCCAGTGCAGCCACAGGCTTTCATGGGCCTGTAGTTGCAAGTCATCGAGCTCAGTCCGGGCTATCGAACGCGCACCGCCTTTACCGTCCAGCACCAGGGCATGCACCAGGCCCCACTGCGCGTTTTCTTCCTCGAACATCCGCATCCCTTTGTTGGTTTCTGTTTATTCAGGCATTTTCAGCGGGCTTGGCGAAATGATCACGCCGTTGTTGTCCGCATAGATGTAATGGCCTGGATGGAACGTCACGCCGGCAAAGGTCACCGCTACGTTGAGATCGCCGATCCCGCGCTTGTCGGTTTTCATCGGATGGCTGGCCAGGGCCTGAACACCCAGGTCGGTTTGTGCAATGACGTCGACGTCACGGATGCAACCGTAGATCACCAGCCCTTCCCAACCGTTTTTCGCGGCTTTCTCGGCGATCATGTCGCCCAGCAGCGCACGACGCAGGGAACCACCACCGTCGACCACCAACACCTTGCCATTACCCTTGAGCTCGGCTTGTTCCTTGACCAGCGAGTTGTCTTCGAAGCACTTGATGGTCACGATTTCGCCGCCGAAAGAATCACGGCCACCGAAATTGCTGAACATCGGTTCCAGCACCTGCACCAGCTCCGGATAGGCGTCGCACAGGTCAGGCGTGAGGTAATGGTTCATCGAGAAACTCCTGTAAAGAGGAAGACAATCGAGGGTGTCGAACGTGACCAAAATAGCTCAATGCGTCATATCTTAGCCGCAAGCCGAACAGAGCGGAATGCCCTTGTTAGAGCATCGGCTTCAAATTGCCGTGGCCAGATCCTGCTTGTCGCCCATCAAAGGCGTCTGTTGATCAGCCAACCAACGCGCCACCAATGGCCAGACTTCGGCTTGAGCGGCTTTGCTGACCAGCATTTCAACGTGACCAAAATTGTCGCCAAAGCCCTGCTCGCGACCAAGTTCAATGAATTGCTTGTGCTCGGAACCGATCTGGTCAAACAGTTTGCGACACGCCCACGTCGGGTCCTGATGATCGCCAACCGCGCTTACAGCCAACACCGGCATCGCAACGTTGGCCAAGCCAGCCCACCAGTCCTTGTCGGAATCGCCGAATCGCCCAAACAAGCCGTACCAGCGCATGCTTTCCAGGGCCAGGCCAATCGGCTCGTCCTCCGGGCCGCGCTTGAGCCGGGATCCCGACAGCTGTGCAAAGCGCTTGAGAATAAAACGCCCGCTCCATTCCACCGGTGGAATTTTCAATGGCCAGTAGGTCCGGCTGACCTGCGCACCAAAGAACGCCGCAGACGCCACCACAGGCTCGCCGATGTACTCACCGCCCAATGCCGCTGCCAGCGTGATACCGCCCAGTGAGTGACCGATCCAGTGCGGAACCTGACCGCTTTGCTCACGCACAAACGCGCCAATGGCAGGCAAATCGTAACGAGCGTAATCGGCGACACGGTTCTTGCGGTAGCCCTGGTTACGCTGGGACAGGCCATGACCGCGCATTTCCGGGATCCACACGTCGAATCCCAGACGCGTCAGGTAAGCACCCAACCCCAGCCCTTTCGGGGAAAACCAGAAGCGCCGATTGGAGAAGCTGCCGTGCAACAGAATCACCGGCACACCGCGCCCCACCGGTCCATCGGCCATGCCCAGCCGAGTAACGGCCAGTTCGACGCTAGGGTCCGGGCTGTTGGCCGGTTTCAATCGATAAACATCTTCGCTCAGATCACCGCGCCGTTCGGCGCTGATCAGGGCGACAGGAAATAGGTTGCTGCTGCTTTGCATAATGCTCTTGCACAAAAAAGGGCGGCATCCAGAGGAGCCCGCCCTACTCAATTCTTAAAGCCCCGGCCACTTGACCGGGGCTTCATTCAGATCAAGCCGAAGCCTGACCTTCAGCCAGGAAGAACCAGGTTTCCAGTACGGAATCGGGGTTCAACGAAACGCTTTCAATGCCCTGCTCCATCAGCCACTTGGCCAGGTCCGGGTGGTCCGAAGGACCCTGACCGCAAATGCCGATGTACTTGCCAGCCTTGTTGCACGCGGCAATGGCGTTGGCCAGCAGCTTCTTGACCGCCGGATTACGCTCGTCGAACAGGTGCGCGATGATCCCGGAGTCACGGTCCAGGCCCAGCGTCAGCTGAGTCAGGTCGTTGGAACCAATCGAGAAGCCGTCGAAGAATTCGAGGAATTCTTCAGCGAGGATCGCGTTGGATGGCAGTTCGCACATCATGATGATGCGCAGACCGTTTTCGCCGCGAGCCAGGCCGTTTTCGGCCAGCAGATCGATCACTTGGCTGGCTTCGCCCAGGGTACGGACGAACGGCACCATGATTTCGACGTTGGTCAGGCCCATCTCGTTGCGCACACGCTTGAGGGCGCGGCACTCGAGCTCGAAGCAGTCACGGAACGATTCGCTGATGTAACGCGAAGCGCCACGGAAGCCCAGCATCGGGTTTTCTTCTTCCGGCTCGTAGAGCTTGCCGCCGATCAGGTTCGCGTACTCGTTGGACTTGAAGTCCGACAGACGCACGATGACCTTTTTCGGCGTGAACGCTGCAGCCAGGGTGCTGATGCCTTCGACCAGTTTGTCGACGTAGAAGTCGACCGGGTCGTTGTAACCGGCGATGCGCTTGTCGACGCTGTCCTTGATGTCCTGCGGCAGACCGTCGTAGTTCAACAGCGCTTTCGGGTGAACGCCGATCATGCGGTTGATGATGAATTCCAGACGGGCCAGGCCCACACCGGCGTTCGGCAGTTGCGCGAAGTCGAAGGCGCGGTCCGGGTTGCCGACGTTCATCATGATCTTGAACGGCAGGTCCGGCATGGCATCGACGGAGTTTTTCTTGATGTCGAAGCCCAGTTCGCCTTCGAAGATGTAACCGGTGTCGCCTTCAGCGCAGGAAACAGTCACGCCCTGGCCGTCTTTCAACAGCTGGGTGGCGTTGCCGCAACCGACCACTGCCGGGATGCCCAGTTCGCGAGCGATGATCGCCGCGTGGCAAGTACGACCGCCTCGGTTGGTGACGATGGCGCTGGCGCGCTTCATGACCGGTTCCCAATCCGGGTCGGTCATGTCGGAAACCAGAACGTCGCCCGGCTGGACTTTGTCCATCTCGGACACGTCCTTGATGATGCGGACCTTGCCGGCGCCGATGCGCTGGCCGATGGCGCGGCCTTCAACCAGCACAGTGCCGGTTTCTTTCAACAGGTAACGCTCCATGACGTTGGCCTGAGTGCGGCTCTTCACGGTTTCAGGGCGGGCCTGAACGATGTAGAGCTTGCCGTCGTCGCCGTCTTTGGCCCACTCGATGTCCATCGGGCACTTGTAGTGCTTCTCGATGATCATCGCTTGCTTGGCCAGTTCGCTGACTTCGGCATCGCTCAGGCAGAAACGAGCGCGATCCGCTTTGTCGACGTCGATGGTCTTGACCGATTTGCCGGCCGTGGCGACTTCGCCGTAGATCATCTTGATGGCTTTGCTGCCCAGGTTGCGGCGCAGGATAGCTGGACGACCAGCAGCCAGCGTGCCTTTGTGCACGTAGAACTCATCCGGGTTCACCGCGCCTTGTACGACGGTTTCACCCAGGCCGTAGGCGCCGGTGATGAACACGACGTCACGGAAGCCCGATTCGGTATCGAGGGTGAACATCACGCCGGCGGTGCCGGTCTCGGAGCGGACCATGCGCTGAACGCCGGCCGACAGAGCCACCAGCTTGTGGTCGAAGCCCTGGTGCACACGGTAGGAAATCGCACGGTCGTTAAACAGGGAAGCGAACACCTCTTTGGCGGCGCGAATGACGTTTTCGACACCACGGATGTTCAGGAAAGTTTCCTGCTGACCGGCGAAGGACGCGTCCGGCAAGTCTTCGGCGGTAGCGGAAGAGCGCACGGCCACGGCCATGTCAGGGTTGCCGGCCGACAGCGTGGCGAACGCAGTGCGGATCTCGGCGTTGAGCTTCTCGGGGAACTCGGCTTCCATGATCCATTGACGGATCTGGGCGCCGGTACGGGCCAGGGCGTTGACATCGTCGACATCCAGGGCGTCGAGGGCGGCGTGGATCTGATCGTTGAGGCCGCTCAGTTCCAGAAAATCACGATAAGCCTGAGCTGTCGTGGCGAAGCCACCGGGCACCGATACACCGGCACCTGCAAGGTTACTGATCATCTCGCCCAGGGATGCGTTCTTGCCCCCTACGTGCTCTACATCATGGACGCCGAGCTTATCGAGGGAAACTACGTACTCTACCAAGGTGATCTCTCCACTAACTGTGTTGGAAAAGCTCAGAAGCCGGCTGCTCAAAGGAGCGTTTGCCAGCTGTATGGCCTGGACCTGGAAAATAAGTGAGAATGCGGGCCACTGGCGGCCGACAAACCGCGCCTATCATATCCAAGATTCGTCATTAGCTTAAGGCCCAAGGTGCAAATGAAACGATCTGCTTTCTTTATTTCCGACGGTACCGGCATCACGGCCGAAACCCTGGGTCAAAGCCTCCTGGCGCAGTTCGAAAACATTACCTTTAGCAAATTCACGCGACCGTATATCGATAACGTGGATAAAGCGCGGGCCATGGTACAACAAATCAACAAAGCCGCTGAAACCGACGGCTTCCGGCCGATTATTTTCGACACCATCGTCAATCAGGACATCCGTGAGATCCTCGCAACCTCCAATGGTTTCATGATCGACATTTTCTCGACGTTCCTGGCACCGCTTGAGCAGGAATTGACCGAGCATTCTTCTTACACCGTGGGCAAATCCCACTCCATCGGCGCCAACACCAATTACATGGAACGCATCGAGGCGGTGAACTTCGCCCTCGACAACGACGATGGCGCCCGCACGCACTACTACGACAAGGCCGATTTGATCCTGGTCGGCGTGTCGCGTTGCGGCAAGACCCCGACCTGTCTGTACATGGCCATGCAATTCGGCATCCGCGCGGCCAACTACCCGCTGACCGAAGACGACATGGAACGCCTGACCCTGCCAAGCGCCCTGCGCGCCCATCAGCACAAGCTGTTTGGCCTGACCATCGACCCGGACCGCCTTACCGCGATCCGCAACGAGCGCAAGCCTAACAGCCGTTATTCAAGCTATGCCCAGTGCGAGTTTGAAGTGCGCGAGGTGGAAAACCTGTTCCGCCGCGAGAACATTGCTCACATCAATTCCACGCATTTTTCGGTGGAAGAGATTTCCGCGAAAATTCTTGTGGAAAAAGGTGTGGAGCGGCGGTTCAAGTAGTTCTGCGTCGCCTGTTATATCGCCATCGCGGGCAAGTCGAATCGTCGCACCGCCGCTCCCACAGGGAACGTATTCCAAATGTGGGAGCATGGCTTGCCCGCGATGAACGATCACACGGTCTCCTAGATAACAAATAAATCCACAAACCGGTTCACCGGTGTCGCTTCAAGCTTCTGCTGATCCTTGCACAACGCAAAAATCGCCTCACTTCGCTGCCCAGTGAATCGTGTCAGCAGGTTCGCCCTGAACTTGTCCTCCAGCAATGGAATGCCATCGACACGGCGCCGACGATGGCCGATCGGGTACTCCACCACCACGTTCTCGGTTCTGGAGCCATCCTTGAAAAACACCTGAATCGCATTGGTGATCGAGCGCTTGTCGGCTTCCAGGTATTCACGGGTGTAAACCGGGTTTTCGACGATGACCATTTTCTCGCGCAGGACGTCGATGATCGGATGCGCCTTGTGGAAGTCATCCTCGTAGTGCTCGGCCACCAGATTGCCGAAGGCCAGCGGCACAGCAGTCATGTACTGGATGCAGTGATCGCGATCGGCGGCGTTGGCCAACGGACCAACCTTGGAAATAATGCGAATCGCCGATTCGTGGGTGGTGATGACGATCCTGTCGATATCGTGCAAACGGTTTCGAACCTGCGGATGCAAGGTGACTGCCGCTTCGCATGCCGTTTGCGCATGGAACTCGGCGGGAAAACTGATCTTGAACAGCACGTTTTCCATCACATAACTGCCGTATGGCCGCGAGAAACTGAAAGCCTGTTTGTCTTCGGGCTTAAGCGCCAGGTCGTTGTTGGTGTGGCTGAACAATACGTCGTAAAAGCCCCACTGCTTGGCACTCAACACACCGGGAATGCCCATCTCGCCACGCATCGCAATGTCCGCGAGACGCACACCACGACTGGACGCATCTCCCGCCGCCCATGATTTGCGTGAGCCGGCATTCGGCGCATGGCGATAAGTGCGCAATGCCTGACCGTCAGCGAATGCGTGGGACAACGCCGAGAGCATCTGCTCGCGGTTGGCGCCCATCAGTTTGGCGGTGACGGCGGTCGAGGCGACTTTTACCAGGATGACGTGATCGAGACCGACGCGGTTGAAGGAGTTTTCCAGGGCGATTACGCCTTGAATCTCATGGGCCATGATCATTGCTTCGAGGACCACGCGAACCGTCAATGGCGCATCACCATTGGCCAGACGCTTTTGCGACAAGTGATCCGCCACCGCGAGAATGCCGCCGAGATTATCCGACGGATGACCCCATTCAGCCGCGAGCCAGGTGTCGTTGTAGTCGAGCCAGCGCACAATGCACCCGATGTCCCAGGCTGCCTTGACCGGATCGAGCCGGTAACTAGTCCCCGGCACCCGGGCGCCGAACGGCACGACCGTGCCTTCCACCAAGGGCCCCAAATGCTTGGTGCATTCGGGAAACCGCAGGGCCAGCAGGCCGCAACCCAAGGTATCGATTAGGCAGTTGCGCGCGGTATCCAGCGCCTCTTCTGACTCGATCTTGTAGTTGAGAACGTAATCGGCAATGTCCTGCAGGACCTTGTCGTAGTCGGGACGGTTGTTCAGGTCGACGTTGGCACTCATGTTCGATTCACTCTGCACGTGGCTCGTTGATGGGACCTCGGTTCAGGACATTCTCAGTCAATGACAAATTCTTGTTATTGAAATGCGTCCCCTGTAGGAGCACGGCTTGCCGGCGATGACGATTTCAAAGACGCCATCGCCGGCAAGCCGTGCTCCTACAGGGGACGGTGTCGCTTAGAACGAGTCGCCCGGTACGCGGACAAACCCTTCCATCAATACCCGCGCACTGCGGCTCATGATGGCTTTGTTCACGACCCACTCACCGTTGACCTGACTAGCCTCGGCGCCAACGCGCAACGTGCCGGACGGATGGCCGAAGCGCACTGCGTTGCGCTCAACACCGCCTGCCGCGAGGTTCACCAACGTGCCGGTAATTGCCGCTGCCGTGCCAATGGCTACAGCCGCTGTGCCCATCATCGCGTGGTGCAATTTACCCATCGACAATGCACGTACCAGCAGGTCGACATCACCCGCCGCAATTGCCTTGCCGCTGGACGACACGTAGTCCGCCGACTTGGCCACGAAGGCCACCTTAGGGGTGTGCTGACGCTTGGCCGCTTCGTCGAGGTTCGAGATCAGGCCCATGCGCAGTGCGCCATAAGCACGAATCGTCTCGAACATCGCCAGCGCTTTCGGATCGCTGTTGATCGCGCCCTGCAATTCGGTGCCGGTGTAACCAATGTCCTCGGCATTGACGAAAATCGTCGGGATGCCGGCATTGATCATGGTCGCCTTGAAGGTTCCGACACCGGGTACTTCGAGGTCGTCCACCAGGTTGCCGGTAGGGAACATCGAACCGCCGCCGCCCTCTTCTTCCGCCGCAGGGTCCATGAATTCGACCTGTACTTCGGCGGCCGGAAAGGTCACGCCATCAAGTTCGAAATCACCGGTTTCCTGCACTTCACCGTTGGTGATCGGCACATGAGCAATGATGGTCTTGCCAATGTTGGCCTGCCACACACGAACCACGGCCACGCCGTTGTACGGGATGCGGCTGGCGTCCACCAGACCATTGCTGATGGCAAACGAACCGACTGCCGCCGTCAGGTTGCCGCAGTTGCCGCTCCAGTCGACGAAAGGCTTGTCGATGGACACCTGACCAAACAGATAATCAACGTCGTGATCAGCCTTGAGACTTTTCGACAGGATCACAGTTTTGCTGGTGCTGGAGGTTGCGCCGCCCATGCCGTCGATTTGCTTATCGTACGGATCGGGGCTGCCGATCACGCGCAGCAACAAGGCATCGCGGGCCGGGCCAGGAATTTGTGCCACTTCGGGCAGGTCTTTCAGGCTGAAAAACACGCCTTTGCTGGTGCCGCCACGCATGTAGGTGGCAGGGATTTTGATCTGAGCTGCGTGAGCCATGTGCTCGTTACTCCTTACCTTGAAAACAGACACGGGACTTGAAGTCCCGTGTCCGTACAGCGTGTGTTAAACGGCGACTGCCGATTCTTCGAGGAAGTCCTGGGCAAAGCGTTGCAACACGCCGCCGGCCTCATAGATCGACACTTCTTCAGCGGTGTCGAGGCGGCAGGTCACCGGCACATCGACGCGTTCGCCGTTCTTGCGATGGATCACCAGCGTCAGCTCGGCGCGCGGTGTGCGCTCGCCGATCACGTCGTAGGTTTCACTGCCGTCGATGGCCAGAGTGTGACGGTTGGTGCCGGCTTTGAATTCCAGCGGCAACACGCCCATGCCCACCAGGTTGGTGCGGTGAATGCGCTCGAAACCTTCAGCGGCAATCGCTTCCACACCCGCCAGACGCACGCCCTTCGCCGCCCAGTCGCGGGACGAACCCTGACCGTAGTCGGCGCCGGCAATGATGATCAGCGGCTGCTTGCGCTCCATGTAGGTTTCGATGGCTTCCCACATGCGCATCACTTTGCCTTCCGGCTCGACCCGTGCCAGCGAACCCTGCTTGACCTTGCCGTTTTCCAGAACCATTTCGTTGAACAGTTTCGGGTTGGCGAAGGTGGCACGCTGCGCAGTTAAATGGTCGCCCCTATGAGTCGCGTAAGAGTTGAAGTCCTCTTCCGGCAGGCCCATTTTCGCCAGGTATTCACCGGCGGCGCTGTCCAGCATGATCGCGTTCGACGGCGACAGGTGATCGGTGGTGATGTTGTCCGGCAGCACTGCCAACGGGCGCATGCCCTTGAGCGGACGTGCCCCGGCCAGCGCGCCTTCCCAGTACGGCGGACGGCGGATGTAGGTGCTCATCTCGCGCCAGTCGTACAGTGGCGCAACTTTCGGGCCGGTGTCTTCGTGGATGGCGAACATCGGGATGTAGACCTGACGGAACTGCTCCGGCTTCACCGATGCCTTGACCACGGCGTCGATTTCTTCGTCGCTCGGCCAGATGTCTTTCAGGCGGATTTCCTTGCCATCGACCACAGCCAGCACATCTTTTTCGATGTCGAAACGGATGGTCCCGGCGATGGCATAAGCAACCACCAGCGGCGGCGAGGCGAGGAACGCTTGCTTGGCGTACGGGTGGATCCGGCCGTCGAAGTTGCGGTTGCCGGACAGTACAGCGGTGGCGTACAGGTCACGGTCGATGATTTCTTGCTGGATCACTGGGTCCAGTGCGCCGGACATACCGTTGCAGGTGGTGCAGGCGAAGGCGACGACGCCGAAGCCCAGCTGTTCCAGTTCGTCGGTCAGACCGGCTTCATCCAGGTACAGCGCGACGGTTTTCGAACCTGGTGCCAGGGACGATTTCACCCATGGCTTGCGGGTCAAGCCGAGCTTGTTGGCATTGCGCGCCAGCAGGCCGGCAGCGATGACGTTGCGCGGGTTGCTGGTGTTGGTGCAGCTGGTGATCGCAGCGATGATCACGGCGCCGTCGGGCATTTGGCCAGGCACGTCGTCCCACTGACCGGAGATGCCTTTGGCGGCCAAATCGGAAACTGCCACGCGGGCGTGCGGGTTGCTCGGGCCGGCCATGTTGCGCACGACCGTGGACAAGTCGAAGGTCAAGCCGCGCTCGTATTGCGCGCCCTTCAGGCTGTCGACCCACAGGCCGGTGGTCTTGGCGTAGTTCTCGACCAGTTGCACCTGATCATCTTCACGGCCAGTGAGCTTGAGGTAGTCGATGGTCTGCTGGTCGATGTAGAACATCGCAGCCGTGGCGCCGTATTCCGGGGCCATGTTGGAAATGGTTGCGCGGTCGCCCAGGGTCAGCGCGGCAGCGCCTTCACCGAAGAACTCCAGCCATGCGCCAACCACTTTTTGCTGGCGCAGGAACTCGGTCAACGCCAGCACCATGTCGGTGGCGGTGATGCCCGGTTGCAGCTTGCCGGTCAATTCAACACCGACGCTTTCTGGCAGACGCATCCAGGAGGCACGCCCGAGCATTACGCTCTCGGCTTCGAGACCACCGACGCCGATGGCGATCACGCCCAGCGCATCAACGTGCGGGGTGTGGCTGTCGGTGCCGACGCAGGTGTCGGGGAACGCCACGCCGTCACGCACCTGGATCACCGGAGACATTTTCTCCAGGTTGATCTGGTGCATGATGCCGTTGCCTGGCGGGATCACGTCGACGTTCTTGAACGCCTTCTTGGTCCAGTTGATGAAGTGGAAACGGTCTTCGTTACGACGGTCTTCGATGGCGCGGTTCTTCTCGAACGCGTCCGGATCAAAACCACCACGCTCGACGGCCAGGGAGTGGTCGACGATCAATTGGGTCGGCACCACCGGGTTCACTTGCGCAGGATCGCCGCCTTGCAGGGCGATGGCGTCACGCAGGCCGGCGAGGTCGACGAGTGCGGTCTGGCCGAGAATGTCGTGGCACACCACGCGGGCCGGGAACCACGGGAAGTCGAGGTCGCGCTTGCGTTCGATGAATTGCTTCAGGGATTCGGTGAGCGTGGCCGGGTCGCAGCGACGCACAAGGTTTTCCGCCAGCACGCGCGAGGTGTACGGCAGGGTGTCGTAGGCGCCAGGGGCAATGGCTTCGACTGCCGCGCGGACGTCGAAGTAATCCAGATGGCTGCCGGGCAGCGATTTACGAAATTTTGTGTTCATCGTCAGGACTCGGTCACGGTAATTACAAAGGGTGGGGGCTGGCATTGCATTGAAACCGATCCCCTGTAGGAGCCGAGCTTGCTCGCGATGGCGGTGTATCAGTCGACATCAATGTTGAATGTCAGACCGTCATCGCGAGCAAGCTCGGCTCCTACAGGTTCCCGATTAGCCAGCCCTCACCATTCAGCGTTGTTCGATTGGCACGAACTTGCGCTGTTCGACGCCGGTGTACTCGGCGCTCGGGCGGATGATGCGGTTGTTGGCACGTTGTTCGAACACGTGGGCAGCCCAACCGGTCAGGCGCGAGCAGACGAAAATCGGTGTGAACAACTTGGTGGGAATGCCCATGAAGTGGTACGCCGAGGCATGGTAGAAGTCGGCGTTCGGGAACAGTTTCTTTTGCTCCCACATGGTCTTGTCGATGGCTTCGGAGACCGGGAACAACACCTTGTCACCCACTTCGTCAGCGAGTTTTTTCGACCAGCCCTTGATCACTTCGTTGCGCGGATCGTTGTCCTTATAGATCGCGTGACCGAAGCCCATGATCTTGTCTTTACGCTCGAGCATGCCGAGGGTGCCTTCGATCGCCGCTTCTGGCGAGCTGAAGCGCTCGATCATTTCCATCGCTGCTTCGTTGGCGCCGCCGTGCAGCGGGCCACGCAGCGAGCCGATCGCGGCGGTGATGCAGGAAAACAGATCCGACAGGGTGGACGCACAAACACGCGCGGTGAACGTCGACGCGTTGAACTCGTGCTCTGCGTAAAGGATCAACGAAACGTTCATCACCTTGACGTGCAACTCGCTCGGCTTTTCACCGTGCAGCAGGTGCAGGAAATGGCCACCGATAGACTGCTCGTCAGTCACGCAGCTGATGCGCTTGCCGTCATGGCTGAAGCGATACCAGTAGGTCATGATTGCTGGGAACGCGGCCAGCAGACGGTCGGTTTTGTCGTGCTGCTCGGAGAAATTGTTCTCCGGTTCCAGGTTACCCAGGAACGAGCAGCCGGTACGCATCACGTCCATCGGGTGGGCGTCGGCGGGGATGCGTTCCAGCACTTCTTTCAAGGCTTGCGGCAGGTCACGCAGCTTGCTCAGTTTGCTGACGTAGGCGTCCAGTTGCGCTTTGGTCGGCAGTTCGCCGTACAGCAGCAGGTAGGCGACTTCTTCGAACTGAGCGTCAGCCGCCAGTTCACGAACGTCGTAGCCACGATAGGTCAGGCCTGCGCCCGATTGGCCCACGGTGGACAGTGCGGTTTGCCCGGCAACCTGGCCACGGAGCCCGGCGCCACTGAGTACTTTTGCTTCGGCCATTGCTGTCTCCAGAATTCTTGAATTTGTTAGGGAGTTGTTCGACTTACTTCTTCGCAGCAAACAACGCATCGAGCTTCTGCTCGAAGGTGTGGTAGTCGATGCGATCGTAAAGCTCCATGCGTGTCTGCATGGTGTCGATAACGTTCTGTTGCGTGCCGTCGCGACGGATCGCGGTGTAAACGTTTTCCGCGGCTTTGTTCATTGCGCGGAAAGCGGACAGCGGGTACAGCACCAGCGATACATCGGCACCGGCCAGTTGCTCGGTGGTGTACAGCGGGGTCGCACCGAATTCGGTGATGTTGGCCAGGATCGGCGCTTTCACGCGGCTGGCGAACAGCTTGTACATGTCCAGTTCGGTGATGGCTTCCGGGAAGATCATGTCGGCGCCAGCCTCGATGCACGCAGCAGCGCGATCCAGGGCAGATTCCAGGCCTTCGACTGCCAAGGCGTCGGTGCGAGCCATGATCACGAAGCTGTCATCAGTACGCGCATCCACTGCGGCTTTGATGCGGTCGACCATTTCCTGCAACGAAACGATTTCTTTATTAGGACGGTGGCCGCAACGCTTTGCGCCGACCTGGTCTTCGATGTGAACGGCGGCAGCGCCGAACTTGATCATCGACTTCACGGTACGAGCGACGTTGAACGCCGAGGAACCGAAACCGGTGTCCACATCCACCAGCAGCGGCAAGTCGCAGACGTCGGTGATACGACGCACGTCGGTCAGTACGTCATCCAGGCCAGTGATGCCCAGGTCCGGCACGCCGAGGGAGCCGGCAGCCACCCCGCCACCCGACAGGTAAATCGCCTTGAAACCGGCGCGCTTGGCCAGCAACGCGTGGTTGGCGTTGATCGCGCCGACCACTTGCAATGGATGCTCGCTGGCGACCGCATCGCGGAAACGCTGGCCTGGAGTGCTCTTGTTCAAACTCATGACTCACCTCGTTTGGCTGTCGGGTTAGCGCCGTCCTGGTAATGACGGGCGATATTACGTTTGGAGGCGCCGATGTGACGGCGCATCAACAACTCGGCCAGTTCACCGTCACGGTCGGCGATGGCATCGAGAATTCGGTGGTGCTCGGCAAATGCCTGGTGCGGGCGATTGGGTACGGTGGAAAACTGGATGCGGTACATGCGCACCAGTTGATAGAGCTCGCCGCAGAGCATTTGGGTCAGCGTGCGGTTGCCGCTGCCCTGGATGATCCGGTAGTGGAAGTCGAAATCGCCTTCCTGCTGGTAGTAGCCTCGTCCGGCCTGAAACGCCTCATCGCGCTCGTGGGTTTCGAGGACGCGGCGCAGTTCGTCGATTTCTTCGAGGGTCATGCGCTCGGCGGCCAGACGGCAGGCCATGCCTTCAAGGGACTCACGGATTTCGTAGAGTTCCAGCAACTCGGCATGGTTCAGCGAAACCACTCGTGCCCCAACATGCGGCACGCGCACCAGCAGACGCTGGCCTTCCAGGCGATGGATCGCTTCACGCAGCGGCCCGCGGCTGATGCCATAGGTGCGCGCCAGCTCCGGCTCGGAGATCTTGCTGCCCGGGGCGATCTCGCCCTTGACGATGGCCGCTTGAATACGCCGAAAGACGTTTTCGGAAAGTGTCTCCGAATCGTCTTGGGTAGTGAGCGGGGGATCCAGTTGATCCAACATATTGTCGACACCTTGAAAGCTGATGCCGCAAAAACTAGCGAAAACAGGCCGCACAGTCAAAGGTTAATTCGATATTGTCGACAATCGTCTAATAACCGACCGCACCATAACAAAGCAGCACAATGGTTTATAGCCGCCTGCCAGCGCTGGCGCCATCAAACCACCGTGCTAGAATGCCGCCCGCATTTGTTTGTGGCATCTGCACTGCTTGTCATAAATAGCTGACAGGCATACGAGGGAGCTTGTGCAGCAATGCCAGGGCCTTGAATCGAAGTACGGACCGCTGCGCGCCAGGATTTATGAGACTCAAGCCCTTCCCGACATTCCTTTATCTACTTTGCCTGCCCGGTTTTGCCGCGGCAGGGGAAAAGACGGTGTACGGCCTTAACGAGTACGCGTCCCTGGATGGCATCAACCTTGAAGTCGCGGCCAAACTCGACACCGGAGCGAAGACCGCTTCTCTGAGTGCCCGCGACATCAAACGCTTCAAACGCAATGGCGAGTCCTGGGTGCGCTTTTACCTGGCTATCGACGCCGCTCATTCGCACCCGATCGAACGCCCACTGGCCCGTGTCAGCAAGATCAAGCGCCGGGCCGGTGACTACGACCCGGAAGAAGGCAAGAAGTACACGGCCCGCCCGGTGATCGAGCTGGACATTTGCATAGGTTCGGCTTTGCGCAGCATCGAAGTGAACCTGACCGACCGCAGCGCTTTCCAATACCCGTTGTTGATCGGCTCCGAAGCGCTCAAACGCTTCGACGCGCTGGTCGACCCCAGTCTTAAATACGCTGCTGGCAAACCCGCCTGCGCCACCGACGCTCATACCGCAGAGTAATTCCAATGCGCTCTCTTAACCTCCATCTGAAAATGCTGATCGCCATCCTGGTGGTGCTGGGCATTTCAGTTACGGCCTATCAGATCTTCGTGCTCGGCATTCCCGTGACCGAAGACGCCACCGACGACTTGTGGAACATCGACGCCAAGGTCGAGTTCGTCGCCAGTGCCAAAGACCCGGTCAAGATCCAGATGTTCGTGCCGCCGCTGAGCCGCGACTTCGTCAGTCTCAACGAGAGCTTCATCTCCAATAATTACGGTGTGGCGGTGAACCGTGTCGACGGCAACCGCAAGGTCACCTGGTCGGCGCGCCGGGCCAAGGGCAACCAGACACTGTATTACCGCCTGGTGCTGACCAAGCGCTACTCCGGCGAAAAATCCAAAGTCAAAGGCCCGACCTTCCGCGACAGCATCGCCGTCGAAGGCCCGGAAAAAATCGCCGCCGAAGCCCTGCTCGCGCCGATTCGCCAGCACTCGGCCGACGTCGAAACGTTCATTGGTGAGGCGATCAAGCGGGTCAACAACCTCAGCGACGACAATGTGAAACTGCTGCTGGCTGGAGATCCGTCCAGCGCGAACAAAGCCAAAATCGTCGAGCTGGTACTGTCCATCGCCCACGTGCCGGTGGAAAAGGTCCACACCATTCGTCTGGTGGCCGATCAGCCGCAAGTACCTGAATTGTGGCTGCGCAGCTTCAACGGCACCGACTGGCTGTACTTCAACCCGGAATCCGGGGAACAAGGCCTGCCGACCGACCGCTTGCTGTGGTGGACCGGCGACGAAAACCTGATCACGGTCGATGGCGGCAAAAAAGCCAACGTGACTTTCAGCCTGAACAACAGTGAAATGAACGCCATTCGCCTGGCCAAGCTGACCGATGAAAACACCGACGCCAACTTCCTCGAATACTCGCTGTATGGCTTGCCGCTGCAAACCCAGCAGACGTTCATGATCATGGTGATGATCCCGATTGGCGTGCTGGTGATTCTGATCCTGCGCAACCTGATAGGCATTCAGACACTCGGCACCTTTACCCCGGTGCTGATCGCCCTCGCCTTCCGTGAAACCCAACTCGGCTTCGGCATCGTGCTGTTTACGATCATCACAGCGCTGGGGCTCTCGCTGCGTTCCTACCTGGAACACCTGAAGCTGCAAATGCTGCCGAGGCTGTCGGTGGTGCTGACTTTCGTGGTGGTGCTGATCGCGACCATCAGCCTGCTCAGCCATAAACTCGGCCTGGAACGCGGGCTGTCAGTGGCGCTGTTCCCGATGGTGATCCTGACCATGACCATCGAACGCTTGTCGATTACCTGGGAAGAACGCGGCTCGGGCCATGCCATGAAAGTGGCCATCGGCACCCTGTTCGCCGCGTCCCTGGCGCACTTGATCATGACCGTGCCGGAGCTGGTGTACTTCGTGTTCACCTTCCCGGCGATCCTGCTGATCCTGGTGGCCTTCATGCTGGCAATGGGTCGCTATCGCGGTTACCGCCTGACCGAACTGGTGCGCTTCAAGGCGTTCCTGAAGAAGGCTGACGCCTGATGTTCGGTTTCTGGAAGACCTGGAAGGCCCTGGAAGCCCGGGGCATCATGGGTATCAATCGGCGCAATGCAGACTACGTGCTCAAGTACAACAAGCGCAGTCTGTACCCGATTGTCGATGACAAGATCATCACCAAGGAGCGCGCCATTGCTGCCGGCATTCATGTGCCGGAATTGTATGGCGTGATTTCTACCGAGAAAGAAATCGACAACCTCGACGAGATCATCGGCGGGCGCACCGACTTCGTGATCAAACCGGCCCAGGGCGCGGGCGGTGACGGCATCATTGTGATTGTCGACCGTTTCGAGGGCCGCTACCGCACGGTGTCTGGCAAGATCATCAGTCATGAGGAAATCGAGCACCATGTCTCAAGCATCCTCACCGGCCTGTATTCCTTGGGCGGTCACCGCGACCGCGCGCTGATCGAATACCGGGTGATCCCGGACCAGATCTTCAAGAGCATCAGCTATGAAGGCGTGCCGGACATTCGCATCATCGTGCTGATGGGCTACCCGGTGATGGCCATGTTACGCCTGCCGACCCGGCAATCCGGCGGCAAGGCGAACCTGCACCAAGGCGCGATCGGCGTCGGCGTCGACCTCGCGACCGGCGAGACACTGCGCGGTACGTGGCTGAACAACATCATCACCAAACACCCGGACACCACCAACGCCGTGGACGGCGTGCAACTGCCCTACTGGGACGGTTTCATGAAACTCGCTGCCGGCTGTTATGAGCTGTGCGGATTAGGTTACATCGGCGTTGATATGGTCCTGGACCAGGAAAAAGGCCCGCTGATCCTTGAGCTCAATGCCCGGCCGGGGTTGAACATTCAGATCGCCAACGATTGCGGCCTGACCTTGCGCACGCACGCGGTCGAAGCGCGTCTGGAAGAATTGAAGGCTCGCGGGATTACCGAGAAGGTGAAGGAGCGAGTGGAATTTGCGCAGGAGATGTTTGGGCATATTCCGGTGGTTGAAGTCTGATCCGGGACCGAGTCGCCACCATCGCGAGCAAGCTCGGCTCCTACAAGGATTGCGCAAATCCTGTAGGAGCCGAGCTTGCTCGCGATGGCGGATTTCCAGCCGATACAACACTCTACCCGTCCCCCAACCTGCCAATCCCCGACATCTCCTCTAGGAGCAAATCCTGCAGAGGACTACAATCGCCACCCCGCCTCGATGGCTGATCCGTCCCGCCCATGTTGACCTGTTCCGTACATCCACTCCCTTATCGCGCCAACCCCGCCGAGTACTTCGCGGCGATTCGTCATGCCCCCGGTGCCGTGCTGCTCGACAGTGGCCGGCCGAGTGCCGAACGTGGCCGTTTTGATCTGCTCAGCGCCTGGCCGCTGGAGCAATTGGCGGTGCTGCCTGACGAAAGCGGCAGCGATTTCCTGCAACGCCTGCGCGACCATCTGACACGACTCGGTGAAGCGGCTGTTCCTCATGAACTGCCCTTCGCCGGCGGCCTGATCGGTTATCTGAGCTACGACTTCGGTCGGCACCTGGAGCATCTGCCGAGCCAGGCGCAAGACGATCTGCACTTACCCGACGCGCGTTTCGGGTTGTATGACTGGGCCTTGATCAGCGATCACCACGTGAAGACCAGTCAACTGGTGTTTCACCCGTCGTTGATCGAAAGCGAACGCCAGCGTCTGATCACGCTATTCAGTCAGCCGACCGCTGAAGCTGTTGAACCCTTCACACTGAAAGCGCCGATGAAGGCCGATCTGAGCGCCGACGAGTATCGACGGGCGCTGGAACGTATTCAAAACTACATCCAGGCCGGCGATTGCTACCAGGTCAATTTCGCCCAACGCTTCCGCGCTGAGTGCCAAGGCGATCCATGGGCGGCGTATGTCGCCCTGCGAGCCGCGTGCCCGACACCCTTTTCCGGTTTCCAGAGCCTGCCCGATGGCGGCGCGGTGCTGAGCCTTTCCCCGGAGCGCTTCGTCAAAGTCAGCGAGCGTCATGTGGAAACCCGCCCAATCAAAGGCACCCGCCCGCGCGGCCTGACCGCAGCCGAAGATGCCGCGAACGCCGCCGAACTGCTGGCCAGCCCCAAGGACCGCGCGGAAAATTTGATGATTGTCGACCTGCTGCGCAATGACTTGGGCCGTACCTGCCGCATCGGCTCGGTGCGGGTGCCGGAGTTGTTCAGCCTGGAAAGCTATCCGAACGTGCATCACCTGGTGAGCAGCGTGACCGGTGAACTGGCGGATGAGCGGGATGCGCTGGACCTGATCGCCGGCAGCTTCCCCGGCGGCTCGATCACCGGCGCACCGAAGATTCGTGCGATGCAGATCATTGATGAGCTGGAGCCGACCCGGCGCGGCTTGTACTGCGGGTCACTGCTGTATCTGGATGTGCGCGGCGAGATGGACAGTTCCATCGCGATTCGCAGCTTGCTGGTCAAGGATGGGCAGGTGTGTTGCTGGGGTGGCGGCGGGATTGTCGCCGATTCCGAATGGCAGGCTGAGTACCAGGAATCGATTACCAAGGTAAAGGTACTGCTCGATACCCTGCAGAACCTTTAAAAGCATCGCGGGCAAGCCTTGCTCCTACGGGTTTTGAGTCGTTCCGATTTCCGGCGTACGACACAAAACCTGTAGGAGCAAGGCTTGCCCGCGATGGCGTCCTCGAAAACGATTACAGACCCAATGCCCGATTCGAAGCCTTGATAAACTCCTGCTTCAGCTCTTCAAATGTGTGCACCGCCGGAAACTGCGGGAACTCGCGGATCACATTGTCCGGCGCATGGAACAGAATCCCGGCATCCGCCTCACCCAGCATCGTGGTGTCGTTGTAAGAATCCCCCGCCGCGATCACCCGGTAGTAAAGGCTCTTGAAGGCCAAAACCGACTGACGCTTGGGATCTTTCTGACGCAACTGATAGCTGGTCACCCGACCCGAATCGTCGGTAATCAGACGATGGCAGAGCAAGGTCGGGAAGCCCAGTTGACGCATCAGCGGCTGGGAAAACTCGTAGAACGTGTCTGACAGAATCACCACCTGAAAACGCTCACGCAGCCAATTGACGAACTCAATGGCGCCATCGAGCGGCTTGAGCGTGGCAATCACTTCTTGAATATCAGTGAGTTTCAAGCCGTGTTCGTCGAGGATTCGCAGACGTTGCTTCATCAGCACGTCGTAATCGGGAATGTCCCGAGTGGTGGCCCGGAGCGATTCGATCCCGGTTTTTTCGGCGAAAGCGATCCAGATTTCCGGGACCAGTACACCTTCAAGATCCAGACAGGCAATTTCCACAAGACACTCCCATTTGTATTGATTATTGAGTCGAGCGAGTAAAAAGACTGCCGAACTCTAGCGATTCAGACTGATCGGCGCAACGCAGAGGGCGCGCCAGCGACTGCAGGATTTTGTTACCATCAGGACCATATAGAGCGCCCAGCGCCACCGACCTGTAGGAAGCCGCCCTGATGAGCCCAACGTTCGACGTCGTGGAACTCGCCACGACCTATGCCAATAAATCTGCGCAGGACATTCTGAAACTCGCGTTTGCCGAGTTTGGCGATGACCTGTGGATATCTTTCAGCGGCGCCGAAGACGTGGTGCTGGTAGACATGGCCTGGAAACTGAACAAGAACGTCAAAGTGTTCAGCCTCGACACCGGCCGCTTGCACCCGGAAACCTACCGTTTCATCGATCAGGTGCGCGAGCACTACAAGATCGACATCGAACTGGTGTCACCGGACCACACGAAACTTGAACCGTTCGTGAAGGAAAAAGGCCTGTTCAGTTTCTACAAGGACGGCCATGGCGAATGCTGCGGTATCCGCAAGATCGAGCCGCTGCGCCGCAAGTTATCCGGCGTAACCGCCTGGGCCACCGGTCAGCGCCGTGACCAGAGCCCCGGCACCCGCAGCGCCGTCGCCGTGCTGGAAATCGACACCGCGTTCTCTACCCCCGAGCGCACCCTGTACAAATTCAACCCGTTGGCGCAAATGACCAGCGAAGAGATCTGGGGCTACATCCGCATGCTGGAGCTGCCGTACAACAGCCTGCACGAGCGCGGGTTCATCAGCATTGGCTGCGAACCCTGCACCCGGCCAGTGCTGCCGAATCAGCATGAGCGCGAAGGTCGCTGGTGGTGGGAAGAGGCGACGCAGAAAGAATGCGGGTTGCATGCCGGGAACATCATCAGTAAATCCAAGGCATAACCTGTAGGAGCCGAGCTTGCTCGCGATTGCGGACTGCCATTCAACCTCTATTTTGACTGTTAGACCGCTATCGCGAGCAAGCTCGGCTCCTACAGGATCGTGACTGGCTTTAGAAATGTGTACACACGAATGTCACCATAGGTGCCATTTGTGTGTGCACTTTTTGTTTCTACGCCCCAAAAAGTTACACCCTCTTCTTCAGACTTCCTCAGTCGATCATCCCCGCAATTCCCATCGAAAAATAAATAGCTGTTCAATCGGTCAATTTATATCGCCTTTTTTTCAATTACTTACTGGAAACCGATAACAAAACGAAATTACTAAAGGTTTTCATAGATCCCTGGCTGGCATGGATCTGGCTTCAGTGCATACATGTTTTGTATACAATCACATCAAAACATACACACACTTTCGATCCGCAAGCCTGAAGCGCCCTATCCCGTACAGGCTGCAGATGCCCCGTAACCAATGATGCTGACTGCCCGCGACGAAGATTTGTCGAGCCCACGCTCATGCACAGTCATCGCGACGCCTAGCTCGGAGCCTGCCGGAATGCGTACTAGCCTCTCAAATAACAATATCGCGCTGGATCTGCCCTCCTTTCCCACTGCCGCCCCCCACGGCCCAACGTTTCAAGACCCCGTGGTGCTCAGCCCTCGCCTGCACAACAAAGACCTCGCGCCGACCAAAGCCGAGGGCCGGCGCTGGGGCCGCTACAGCATCTTTGCCCTGTGGACCAACGACGTTCACAACATCGCCAACTACTCCTTCGCCATCGGCCTGTACGCCCTCGGCCTGGGCGGCTGGCAGATCCTGCTGTCGCTGGGGATCGGCGCGGCGCTGGTGTATTGCTTCATGAACCTGTCGGGATACATGGGACAAAAGACCGGCGTGCCGTTTCCTGTCATCAGCCGGATCAGTTTCGGCATTCACGGAGCGCAGATTCCTGCACTGATCCGCGCCGTTATCGCCATCGCCTGGTTCGGCATTCAGACATACCTGGCCTCCGTTGTCTTTCGTGTGTTGCTGACGGCGGTGCATCCCGGTTTCGCCGACTACGACCACAACTCGATCCTTGGCCTGTCGAGCCTGGGCTGGGTGTGTTTCGTGGCGATCTGGTTGGTGCAACTGGGGATTCTTGCCTATGGCATGGAGATGGTGCGGCGCTACGAAGCGTTTGCCGGGCCGGTGATCCTGCTGACCGTCGCTTCCCTCGCCGGGTGGATGTACTTCCAGGCCGATGCGACCATCGCCTGGTCGATCCGCGAACCGCTGACCGGTGGCGAGATGTGGCGCAATATCTTCGCCGGCGGCGCGCTGTGGCTGGCGATTTACGGCACGCTGATCCTGAATTTCTGCGACTTCGCACGCTCGTCGCCGTGCCGCAAAACCATCAAGGTCGGAAATTTCTGGGGCTTGCCGGTGAATATTCTGGTGTTCGCCAGCATCACCGTCCTGCTGTGTGGCGCGCAATTTCAGATCAATGGCCGGATCATCGAAAGCCCGACCGAAATCATCGCCTCGATCCCCAATACCTTCTTCCTGGTGCTTGGCTGCCTGGCATTCCTGATCGTCACCGTGGCAGAGAACATCATGGCCAACTTCGTGGCCCCGGCCTTCGTGCTGAGTAACCTGGCGCCGAAGTACCTGACGTTCCGCCGCGCCGGGCTGATCAGCGCGACCATCGCGGTGCTGATCCTGCCGTGGAATCTCTATAACAGCCCCTTGGTGATTGTGTATTTCCTCTCCGGCCTAGGCGCCCTGCTCGGGCCGTTGTACGGCGTGATCATGGTCGATTACTGGCTGGTACGAAAAGGTCAGGTCAACGTGCCGCAGTTGTACAGCGAAGACCCCAACGGCGCTTATTACTACAGCCGTGGCGTCAATTTACGCGCCGTGGCGGCTTTTATTCCCGCAGCGTTGATCGCCATCGTCCTGGCGCTGGTACCCGGTTTCCACAGCGTATCTCCGTTCTCCTGGCTGATCGGCGCCGGGATCGCCGGAATGCTCTACCTGATCATCGCCAAACGGCAGCCCCACTACGCCGACGTTAGCGGTGAAGCCATCGCGGTCGACAACGTCAGCCATTAATCCCTTGGCGACCCGACAGCGTCGGGCCGCAGAACCACCCCGCTATAAGGACTTCTCATGCGAATTCTCGTGGTCAACGTCAACACCACCGAATCCATCACCCAGGCCATCGCGCGTTCGGCTCAATCGGTGGCCGCACCGGGCACGGAAATCATCGGCCTGACGCCGCACTTCGGTGCTGACTCCATCGAAGGCAATTTCGAAAGTTACCTGGCCGCCATCGCCGTGATGGACCGGGTGATGTCCTACGACCAGCCTTTCGACGCAGTGATTCAGGCCGGTTATGGCGAACACGGCCGCGAAGGCTTGCAGGAACTGCTCAACGTGCCAGTGGTGGACATCACCGACGCGGCGGCCAGCACCGCGATGTTCCTCGGCCATGCCTATTCGGTGGTAACCACGCTGGACCGCACCGTGCCGCTGATCGAAGATCGTCTCAAACTGTCCGGCCTCTGGGATCGCTGCGCATCGGTGCGAGCCAGTGGGCTGGCGGTGCTGGAACTGGAGTCCGATCCGCAGCGGGCGCTGGAAGCGATTGTGCGTCAGGCGGAATTGTCGGTGCTGGAGGACAAGGCCGAGGTGATTTGCCTGGGCTGTGGCGGGATGGCCGGGCTGGATGAACAGATCCGTCAGCGCACTGGCGTGCCGGTGGTGGATGGCGTGACGGCGGCGGTGACCATTGCCGAATCACTCGTGCGGTTGCGGTTGTCGACGTCGAAAGTGCGCACGTATGCGACGCCTCGGCCGAAGCACATTGTTGGCTGGCCGGGACGGTTCGGGCGGTAGACCGCGTTATCGTTCATCGCGGGCAAGCCACGCTCCCACAATGGATTTTGGGTGCTCAAAAATCCCCTGTGGGAGCCGGGCTTGCCCGCGATGGCAGCACCTCCGGTATCAAGCCAGGCTCAAACCGCACTAAACCGCTGCCCCAACCCCTGCTCCGCAAACTGCTCAATGATGAAATCCACAAACGCCCGGGTCTTGCCCGGCAACAGTTTGTGTTCCGCGTAATAGATCGAAATGTTGCCATCGTCGATGTACCAGTCCGGCAGCACTCGTTGCAGCTTCCCGCTCTCCAGATAACCCGAAGCGAACGGCATGCTCACCAGTGCAATCCCCAGCCCCTGGGCTGCCGTCGCGCACGCCGCTTCCGAATCGCTCATGGTCATTCGCGCCTTCAGCGTCAACGGACTGTGCTGCTGCGTGCGACTGGTCAACTGCCAGGAACGCACCCGGCCGGTCTGCGGCGAACGAATCAGAATGCCATCGTGGTGCTTGAGATGATCGGGCTCGACGATGACGTCGTGCGCCTCCAGATAACCGGCTGACGCCACCAATACCCGATGCGCCGGCGTCAGCTTGCGCGCCACCACACCTTGGGGCAGTTCGAAACCGCCGCCGATGGCCGCGTCGAACCCCTGCGCGATCAAATCCACCTGACGGTTATCGAAGTGCCAGTCCGGATTAATCGCCGGAAAGCGCCGCAAAAACTCCCCCAGCAACGGCACGATATACAGACGCCCGAACACCGTCCCCATGCTGACCTTCAACGTCCCCGCCGGTCGCCCTTCGGCGCTGGCCAGATTGGCCACGGCATTCTGGATGGTGTGCAGGCTGGAACTGACCTCGCCGAGAAACAGCTGACCGGCTTCCGTCAATGTCAGGCTACGGGTGCTGCGTTGAAACAGCCGCACACCGAGCCGCGCCTCAAGTTTTGCAACACTCTTGCCCACAGCTGCCGGGGTCAGACTCAAGCGCCGAGCGGCTTCGGCAAAGCTGCCGACCTCGGCGCTGCGCACGAAGCATTCGATACTGCTGAAGGTTTCCATAAGCGCCACTATAAACTTTTGGTTTACACAGACTATCGCAATTACCGTCTACTCAGCGTGTAATCCGCAATCGATACTAGGCTCCATCAACCGAGGCATCCGCCTCGGGACTTTGGAGATCGATATGACTACTCAGAACCTCAGCGGCAAAGTGGCGTTGATCCAAGGTGGATCTCGCGGTATCGGCGCAGCCATCGTCAAACGCCTGGCCGCTGAAGGCGCGACCGTTGCCTTCACCTACGTCAGTTCCACAACCAAAGCCGAAGAATTGCAAAACAGCATCACCGTCAGCGGCGGCAAAGCCCTGGCCATCAAGGCGGACAGCGCCGACGCCGAGGCCATTCGCAGCGCCGTGAGCGCTACCGTCAAAGCCTTTGGTCGCCTGGACATCCTGGTCAACAACGCCGGCGTGCTGGCCGTTGCCCCCCTGGAAGATTTCAAACTCGAAGACTTCGACCAGACCCTCGCCATCAACGTGCGCAGCGTGTTCATCGCCACCCAGGCCGCTGCCACACACATGACCGAGGGCGGTCGCATCATCAACATCGGCAGCACCAACGCCGATCGCATGCCCTTCGCCGGCGGTGGCCCGTACGCCATGAGCAAAGCGGCGCTGGTTGGCCTGACCAAAGGCCTGGCCCGCGACCTCGGCCCACGCGGCATCACCATCAACAACGTGCAGCCCGGCCCGGTCGACACCGACATGAACCCGGCCGACGGTGACTTCGCTGAAAGCCTGATCCCGTTAATGGCAGTGGGTCGTTACGGCAAAGCCGAAGAAATCGCCAGCTTCGTTGCCTATCTCGTCGGCCCGGAAGCCGGTTACATCACGGGTGCCAGTTTGACCATCGACGGTGGTTTCGGCGCCTGATGCGCTAGACGCAATCAAAAGGTGGGAGCGAGCCTGCTCGCGAAGACGGTGCGTCAGGCAACATTGTTGTTGTCTGACCTATCGCATTCGCGAGCAGGCTCGCTCCCACATTTGTCAGCTGTTGCGTTAAGCCCATTCCAGGGCAGGTAAGCCGCATACGCTCGGCGTGAACGCCTTCAACGTACGAAGAATCCCATCGGCATGTGCGTATTTTTCGTCCGCCATGGCTGCGTCCGGGATCGCTATCGCAGTCATCCCCGCCGCTTTCGCCGCGGTGACACCAAACGGTGAATCTTCAAACACCAGGCAATCCTCCGGCGCGACGCCAAGCGGTGCAACGTGGTTTTCTGACCGAACGACTGACGCGAAGAACTGGTGCCCACTGCTATCGGAATATGGTTGGTCTTCAAGTGCCGCACCAGTTCCTCTGCACCCGGCATCGCCAGAGCTGTAGGAAAACGCTCGCGTATCAGCGGCTCACGGATCACCAGGAACTCTTCGGCGGTGATCGGCAGATCGAGCGCCTCGACCACGTAACGCGCCAGATCACCGGCACCGCGACCGATAATATTTTGCTTGATGCTCCAGTCAAAAACCCGACCGTAACGCGCGGCGATCAGGGACGTGACCTCGGTATAAATGCCCTCGGTGTCCAGCAACAAGCCGTCCATGTCGAAAATCACAGCCTTGATCGGGCCGAACTGATTGAGCGGTGCATTCATCGCATCGGATCCGTTTTCTAATGACATCCCAGAGGCGGCTCAAATACGGCCGGGTCCGTGATCGATTAAAGGATTCAGCAGCATAGCGAGCACGACTGACATTGGGCAACGGGCAATGCCTGACCGTTACAAAAAGTGCTAGTCGTCATTTAGCGATTTTCCCTACATAAAACGCCTCCTTTCCCGACTTCTTTACCCGCTGATCCCAAGCAAAGTCTCGCGCTCACATTTGATCTGCGCGAGGGACTGCGAATGTTCGTACCTGACAAGGTACTGGCCTTGAATAACGCCATCGGGCTGCTGGTGGTCGCTGCCATGGACCCTGAGCAGCCGGACGTCAAAGCGCTGCTCGCAGACTTTCGGCTGTGCCTCAACGACTACGACGCCTGGGCGGAGAGTTTCTGGACCGGCAAGGCGCTGGATATCGAGCAGGTATTCAAGGTCGGCAACGAAGTCCGGCTGGTCGCACCGAAGCATTCCACGACACCTGTCAGCGCAACCGTCGCCGCGTGTCCGGCCAGCGGCCCGTTGACGCTGGTGCACATGTTCGATGCTGCGCGATTCGTGCCGATTGGCAATACGCCGGTGATGCTGGAGCCGTTGAACGCTAATGGCACCTATGGCGAGCCGGTCAACCACGAGATCGGCCCCAGCGGCATCCTCGAAATCCCCGAGTGCGAGCGCGGCCAGCGTTACCGCATCACCTTCTTTCCGAATGTTTCCACTGACCATGTCAAAGCGTTGTACGCCTCGTATCAAGGTGTCATCGACGACCTGGAAAACTGGCTGCGCAACGAGTGGTCGAGCGAATTCGAATCATCATGGGCCGCGTATTCCGAGGCCGGATTCATCCAGCGCTACGGCCTGTTGCAACAGGCTGACTGGCTCGGTTTCGAGAACTCGCTGAATGGTTTGTGGGATGACGTGAAGCAGATTTACGAGCTGATCACGGACCTGCAAGCCAACAGCGAAAAACTCCTTGAATACCTGACCGAGGCCGAACTTGAAACGCTGTTGAAGGCCTCGGCTGAATCGATTGCCAATCTGTTGTTGGTGTTGAGTGACGAGCCGTTGATGTTCATCCATCTGGCGGCGTTCACCAGTTGGCTGCGGATGATGCCACCGCAGCACATCGCCGAGGTCGTGGCGGAAATTTGTACAGGGATATTGATCGGATTCCTGTTGGCATGCGCTACAGGTCCTATGGGACTGACGTCCGGCATCAGCGCCAGAGTGCTGAGCAAAATCAAATCGGTGCGAGCGCGCAAATGGCTGGCTGCCGCGAGTTTTCGCCTGGCCGCCCAATCCGACCTGACGCCCCATGCGGGTGTACTCAAACCCCTCGCGCTCAACGTCCGGACTGCTCCGCTGAACCCTGCGCCTGCGGTGCCGTTGCAGATCAGCGCGGGCTCTACGCCGGCTGTACTGGTGAACAACCCGGTTGCCATCGCGCGCAACAAATCCACAGCAAAAACTCGCCTGAGCCGCAAGGAAAACCGTGACGACGCCCCCGAGCAGGCGAAAAACCCCAACGGTGACAGCGCCGATTGCGCACCACTGACCTGCACCAACGGTTGCCCGGTGTCGATGGTCACCGGCGAAGAGCTGCTGACCCTGGAAGATGGAACGCTCAACGGTTTACTGCCGTTTGCGTTCACCCGGTTGTACCGAACCAGCGCCGGGGAAATCGATTGCGGGCTGGGCTGGGGTTGGAGTCATTCGCTGGCGCACCGGTTGGAGCTGGACGCAGAACACGTCGTCTGGATCGACCATGAAAACCGCCGCACAACGTTTCCGCTGCCCAGCCAGGAACGCCCGGCCATTCACAACAGCCTGTCGCGGGCGGCGATTTATCTCGGGGATCAGCCTGAAGAATTAGTCCTCGCCCTGGCTGGCGAGACGGTGCGCTTTTATCACTTTCGCAATGGGCGGCTGACCGAAATCAGCGACGCCTACAACAACCGATTGCACGTCACCCGTGACCGACAGGATCGCATTCAGCGCCTCGACAACGGTGCAGGTCGTTCGCTGCTGTTGCGCTACGAGCGCCGGCACATCATCGCTGTCGAGTATCAGTCGTTTCACCCTGCCGACAATGCGGATGACACCTGGCGCACAGAGCAAACGCTGATCGCCTACCGCTACGACGCCCGACAGCGACTGATTGAAGCGACCAATGCCGCCGGGGAAAGCGAACGGTACGACTACGACGACCAACACGTGATTCTCCAGCGGCAACTGGCCGGGGGGGCAAGTTTCTTTTGGGAGTGGGAGCGGTCCGGCAAAGCCGCGCGATGTATTCGGCACTGGGCGACGTTCGCGCAAATGGATACGCGTTATGCCTGGGACGACAACGGCGCAGTACTGGTTAAAAACGTCGATGGCAGCGAGGAAGTGTATGTCCATGACGACACCGCGCGACTGGTGCGCCGGGTTGAACCGAATGGTGCCGAGCACCTAAAGACGTATGACCACAAGGGTCAGCTGATTGCCGAACAGGGGCCGCTGGGAGCAATTACTCAATACCGCTACGACGAAATCGGGCGGCTGATTGCGCTGATTCCACCTGAAGATGAGCCAACGTCCTACGAGTACCGCAACGGTTTCCTGCATGCGTGCTATCGCGGCAAAGCGGTATGGAAATATCAACGCAATGCTCAAGGCGATGTTACCGAGGCCATCGATCCCGACGGCGAGATCACCCACTACCACTACGACGCTCAAGGTCGCCTGCTGTCGATCCGTTATCCGGACAACAGTCGTCATGTTTTCGTTCGGGATGCTATCGGGCAACTGATTGAGGAAACGCTGCCGAACGGCGGACAGCGACGGTTTTCCTACGACGCGTTGGGACGGCAAATTACCCGTCAGGACGAACACGGTACTGTCACTCAATACCAGTGGGATGCCGTTGGCCGACTGATTCAGACCATTCTTCCTACTGGCGCCAGCCGTGCCTTCAGCTACAACGCCTACGGCAAGATCACCGCCGAACGCGATGAGCTGGGCCGCATCACGCGTTTTGAGTACGACGATGACCTGCACCTGGTCAGTCGCCGGACCAACCCCGACGGCACGCAACTGCGTTATCGCTATGACAACGCACGGCTGCTGCTGACCGAAATCGAGAATGAATCCGGCGAACGCTATCAGCTGGACTACACGCCCAGTGGATTGATCCGACAGGAAAGCGGATTTGATGGTCGACGCACCGCGTACGTCTACGACCTCAATGGCCATCTGCTGGAGAAAACCGAGTTCGGCGATGACGGCTCGCAGCTGACAACCCGTTATCAACGGGACTCGGCCGGTCGCCTGCTGATCAAAACCCTGCCCGACGGCATCAAGGTCGAATACCACTACGACAGCCTGGGCCGCTTGGTCAGCGTTAATGACAACCATGATCACCCACTGGAATTCGAATACGACACTCAAAACCGGCTGATCACTGAACACCAGAGTTGGGCCACGTTGCGTTATGGCTACGACGCTTGCGGCCGACTCAGCCACCTGCGCCTGCCAGACAACAGCAAACTCGCCTACCACCGCGCCAAGGGTGGCGCACTGACAGCCATCGACCTTAACGGCACACGTCTTACCAGCCACACCTATCAATTCGGCCGTGAATTACAGCGCCAACAAGGCTTGTTACACAGCCAGTACGAGCACGACGAACAAGGTCGCCTGAAGGCCCACGCGGTCAGCCAACACCAGCAATCGCTATACCGACGTGACTTTACCTACAGCGCCAACGGCAATCTCGACGCCATCGCTGACACCCGCCATGGCCAACGCAACTACCAATACGATCCCCTCAACCGCCTGATCCGCGTCCGCCATTCCCGCGATCAACAACCCGAAAGCTTCGCCCATGATCCGGCCGGCAATCTGCTGATGCAGGATCGCCCCGGCCCGTCCACCGTCAAAGGCAATCGCCTGTTGATGCAAGGCGACCGCCACTTCGACTACGACGCCTTCGGCAACCTGATCCGCGAACGCCGAGGCACTGCGCAAAAACTCGTCACCGAATACCGCTACGACTGCCAGCACCGACTCATCGGCGCCACCCTGCCCAACGGCACCTGCGCGACCTACCGCTACGACGCCTTCGGCCGCCGTATCAGCAAAACCGTCGACGGCAAAACCACCGAGTTTTTCTGGCAAGGCGACCACCTCATCGCCGAACACAGCCAGGACCACCATCGTAGCTACCTCTACGAACCCGGCACCTTCCGCCCACTCGCCATGCTCGACGGCAAAGGCCCACGCCAGGCCTGCCCGTTCTACTACCAACTCGACCACCTCGGCACCCCGCAAGAACTCACCGATTACAGCGGCGACATCATCTGGGCCGCGCAATACACAGCCTACGGCCGCCTGACTCGACTGAACCGCGATACGCATCAAGTGCTGGATCAACCGCTGAGGTTTCAAGGGCAGTATTTCGACGCGGAGACGGGGCTGCATTACAACCGGCATCGTTACTACAACCCGGATCTTGGACGGTATCTGACACCGGATCCGAGTGGGTTGGCGGGTGGGATAAACGGGTATCAGTACACGCGGAATCCGACGGGGTGGGTTGATCCGTTGGGGTTGAGTGAGTGTCCTGGAGGGGATGGGTGTAAGAGGCCGGCGTTTGGGGAGGAGGATCCGGCGGGGAAGATAGGCAATAACAAAGCCGAGCCCGAGACTCCAAGACCTAAACAAGAGAACTATTATTTGTACCGAGGAGATAGCCGAGAGCCATGGGAAATTTTTGAGGCCGGCTTTGAGCCATTGGGCGAAAGTAGAGACCTATACCTACATGCTTTGGATAATCGCAGCCCACCAAGTCACTTTGTCAGTACTTCGACCGTGGAAAGTGAGGCTAAAAAATTTGCCACCGGTTTCGGCTTTGATGACGGATATGTATATGTACTAAAAAATATTCGCGGAATTGATGTAAATAAAGAGCTGGGCTGGATGTCACCACATTCGCGCGAGACAGAAATCGCGTTTCCAGGAGGAATAAAAAACCAAGACATCGTCGGAGCCACACCGGTATATGAAGATGGCAGCTATAAGGGCTATTCGATACCTAATCCTTTCAGGAAATAAACATGAAATCCGTTGAGATACTTATAAGTACCCACGATAAAGTAGAGACAGCTACGATCGAATGTGACAGAAAAAAATCGACGCTCACATTCATAATGCAAAACGGCTTTAAAAAAACCTACACCGCCTATGACCTGTATGTTTGCCTTGGCATGCTACGAGCCGACTTCCCTGAAACAAAATTTTTGTGCAAAGGTGCAAAACTAAATGTTCATCCTTCAAGGATGTCGTCGCAAATGTCCAACGGATTAGTAGCATATGAGCTTGAACTTGGAATGCCTAGCGAAGAAAAAAGCGTAGTGCGGATTTTTGACTACGAGGACAAAGACATTACCAACGACATTAATGAGCAGCAAGCGTTCTATAAAAACTGGATCGCCTCACTGGCGCAGTCCGCCCCAGAAAAATCCTGAAAGCAACATAAATGACTATTAAAATCCAAAAAAAACAGCATCTAATATTTCAGCGCCCAGATGCTTTTATAAATCCATTACATAAGAGCGGATACAAATGAAACATCGAATAACCCTACAAATCGGGGAAACTCTTGAAACTGCATTACTCATAGAGAGCTTTAGCTCACTAACCCTCATAAGGGACAATGGTTTCAAAAAAACCTATAGCGGCGACGATTTATACTTGTGCCTAGCAAAAATACGTCGAGATTTTCCTGAAATAAAATTTCTTTGCAAAGGAGCAAAGCTAAACGTCTACCCTTCGAGAATGTGCTCGCAAATGAGCAATGGCGCTGTAGCGTACGAAATGACATTGGGAGAAAAGGCGGGGCGTGAGCAGATTGTCCAAATTTTTGACTTCGACGACCAAAACATTTCCAACGACATTTCTGATCAAATAGATTTTTATCAACAATGGATAAGTTCTTTTGGCTTCAAGCCGACAACCCTGTGAATAGCGTAAGTATTGTTGTAATAAAAAATGGCAATCGCCAAACTGCCGAACTACTATGTAATTCGAAAAATCTGACCATTACCATAGCAATGAATGATGGATATCGAAAATCATACACCGGCGACGATTTCTACAAATGCCTAGCCCATGTACGAAGAGATCATCGCGACATGATTTTTATGTGTAAAGGTGCAAAAATTAACGTACACCCTTCTTCCATGTCCTCACAGATGTCACTTGGAGTAAAAGCATACGAACTCACGTTAGGAAAACGAGCATCACTAGATGACATTGTGAATATTTTTGATTACGAGGAAAACAATCTAACCAATAATCCTGATGTTCAAGAAGAGTTTTTCTTGCGTTGGTTTTGGTCTGAAATCGCCGACGAATAGACCCTTACAGTAAAAAGCCCAGCTCGAATTCTGGGCTCTTCCTCTCATAAGCGTTCAGTCTCAGCCACCAGAACCACTGGTACTTCCAGCGCTTCCAGAACTATCTGATCGTCCAGCCCCACTCCCACCAACACTCCCCATCGAACTCCCACCACTCACCACCCCACTTCCCGCCTCCGACCTCGTGCTGCTCCCATCCGCATCACCACCATTCCCGCTTTGGATAGAACCAGGTGGCAGCGCCTTACCATCCGAAGAGTTCGCATTCATTTCGGTATACGGAGGCATTCCCCCTTTATCCACAGGCGCATCATTCCCGTTGGATTGAGCAACGGCGTTCAATGAACCGACAGACAACAGCCCTGCAATGATCAGGGCTGTTAGTTTTGAACTGATCATGGTGCATCTCCTTTAAAAGGTGCATACCAGATCTGGCAGCGCTCACTTTTTAAAGTTGCCGCACAATCGACCAGCGGCTTTTCAGCCGGGTTCACCCGAGTAATCATCACTGGCAATGTCCGGATCCTCAGGTTCCGCCTCGACATCTCCGCGCTTCACATCATCAACTGGCAGTTGCCCCACCGCCGTATCGTCATCCGGCGGACGTTGATCACGACTCAATGAGTTGGTCGGTGAAGGCAGCGGATATTCAGGGGTGTCGTCGATATCTGTGTCTTTCGGATCTGTGTTCATAAGCACCTCTCGAAGGGCCTGAAAATCAGGTCCTAATACTTCGAGGGGATGATGCAGGGGAGTGTTCGATCAGAGAGACGATCGGTCGAAGCGCGGCGCCAAAGATAAATCTTCGTCTTCGTCCTCTTCGTCCTCTTCGTCGTACTCGAGGTTCCCCACATCGCCCGCGTCATCAGAATCGTTGAGCGGCACCGTGGTGTCGTCCATCAGTGAACCTGGATCTTCGTTGCCAGGGTCGTTGATGAACGGAAGCCCGCTCGGACCTTTTTGTTCGTTGCCGTCGGTTTCAGGCGTCATGGCATGCCTCGTAATTTTTGGTTGTGTATTAAGTTCGAGACTGCCTTTGGCCGAACGTTCCGGCTTGCGAAGCCCAGATACGAAAAACCCGGCGCGGGGCCGGGTTTTTTTCTACTCGAGAGCAAGTTAGTGATGTTTGTTTTTATGTTTGTGATTGTGCTTGTGACCACCACCGGAATGGGAGCTGCCATGATCATTGTCGTCGTTGCCCAGGTTGTTGCCGACGCCACCACCCGCTGCACCACCAAGACCAGCACCAATGGTCGCACCCGTTGAGCCGCCGAGACTGTTGCCAATCACCGAGCCGCCTGCCGCCCCTAAGCCACCGCCAATTGCCGCTTCATTGCGACTGCCCTTATTTGCCCCGACTGCGCTCCCTGCCGCACCGCCGACACCGGCGCCAATGGCTGCGCCCGTGCTGCCGCCCAATTGTCCGCCGACGACATTACCCAGCGCACCACCCAGACCGCCGCCTACTGCTGCGGTGCCGTCGTTGGCTGCCATTGCTCCTTGAGCCATCAACAGTCCAACCACAAACGCGGAAAGCGCCAAACGTCGAGCACTTACGCTTCTAGTCTTTTTGCCGTTGTTAACCGGTGTCATAGGACGCCTCGTATTCTTCTGGGGTATATGGGCTTTGAGACTATGTTTAAAGAATCGTTCATAAAAGAAAAACCCGGCATTTAGCCGGGCTCTTCAATGCTGATCGATCAGGATCAGTGACGCTTGTGACCTTTGCCCAGGTTGCTGCCTACGCCGCCGCCCAACGCACCACCCAAACCTGCACCGATGGTGGAGCCGCTCTTGCCGCCCAGGCTGTGGCCGATCATCGAACCACCGGCTGCACCAACACCGCCACCAATGGCGGCTTCAGTACGGCGGCCTTTAGGCGCCGCAACAGCGCTGCCGGCTGCGCCCGCTACGCCAGCACCAATCGCTGCGCCGGTGCTGCCGCCCATGCTCTGGCCGACCACATTACCCAGCGCGCCACCAAGACCGCCGCCGATCGCG
Organism: Pseudomonas sp. P4_C8; assembly: GCF_056401975.1. NCBI lineage: Bacteria > Pseudomonadati > Pseudomonadota > Gammaproteobacteria > Pseudomonadales > Pseudomonadaceae > Pseudomonas > Pseudomonas sp. P4_C8. Next base: position 137,424 of record NZ_JBFUIH010000009.1, read on the forward strand.
GCGGTGCCATCACTGGCAGCCATCGCACCTTGAGCAACCAGAAGCCCAAGAACCAGAGCAGGCAGTGTTAAACGCATGACGAAAACCTCAAAAATAGGGGAAAAAAGAAAGCCGGGGATTGAATGCTGTAACGCAGTAAACGTCCACAAAAAATCATCCGCACTTCGCAATTAGCGACGGTTGGACAGCTTTTATGGAAAAGGTTTTATGACAGGCGAAAAAAAGCCCGCTGGGGAACGGGCCAGGGTACAGCTTTCTAACGGATGGTTTGAGCCTACGGACGAGCTTGTGAAAAGTCTGTGAAAAATAAAGGGAACGTCATGACCGAGCGACTGAGGTCCGGTTTTGAATCGATACTGCGAAAATGAAAACCCCGCTCGAAGGCGGGGTCTGTCCGGTTAACAGTTATTTCCTGGAAGGCGCCGCCACTTTTGGCAGAAATTTCGCCTTTGGGCCTCTGGGCGTCGTCGATTTCACTTTGCTGATCTGGACCGGGTCTTCCCCAAAGCCCGCCACATACTCTGTCTGGCCACAATTAACGCAATTGTTGATCGGAAATTCAGCCCCGTCGTCTTCGATATACGGATCAGCCATACCTCTTCCCCTCTCAAAAGGGTCGACACCGGCAAAGCCCTTTGCCTGAAAAATATCGACCGCCAAGGTTTTTGAGACTAGCCGGTCACTACCGGACTTGTAATTCAGATTTTCGCACGCCCGACGAGTGGCCCGCGTTGCACCCTACAACTCGACGCGTGATTAAACCGAATGAATCACCTCAGTTTGACCGCTGTCCCTGTCACAAAAACCACCACCATCCCACCCTTGCCGGCCGGCATGCTGATCTCAAAATCGAGCCCCACCACCGCGTCTGCCTGAAGCGCCCGCGCCCGTTCCTTGATCTCGTCAGTCGCTTGAATCCGCGCCTCCTTCAATGCACGCTCCAATGTCTGAGAACGCCCCCCAAAAATATCCCGCATTCCGGCGAACACGTCACGGATAACGTTAATGCCCTGCACTGACTCTGCACTGACAATGTCCAGATAAGCGGTAATTTGGCGGCCTTCGATGGCGTGGGTTGTGGTGGTGATCATGGGGATTCCTTCTTCATAAACAGTGGATCAAGGCAACTTGGACAAATAAGCAGCCAACGCATCAAACGCCGGCAACGTCACCGGATCATTCGCCGAATTACTCGCAATCGGGTGCGAGGCGTAGCGAACAATCACCATCTCGGCTTTCGGATCGACATAGATGCGCTGACCATGAACGCCACGCGCCATGAATGCCCCACCCTCCTTGTCCGTCACCCACCACATCGAGCGGTAACTCCAGCCCTTCAACAAGTCATAACCGGCCTTGGCAAAAACCTGTTTGTCGCCGCCACGGCGGATGTCATCCACGACGGCTTTGGGCACGATCTGCTGGCCGTTGAACCGACCATCATTGCGCAGCATCTCGCCAAACCGGGCGAGGTCACGCAAGCCAGTGTTCAAGCCACCGCCAGCAAACGGCGTCCCGATGGAGTCCACCGTGAAATAGGCATCCTGCTCGACGCCCAAGCGACTCCAGATGCGCTCCGACAATAACTGCGCAACATTACGGCCGGTCGTTCGAGCGATGATCCAGCCCAAGACGTCAGTGTTGACGGTCTTGTAGCCAAACGCGCTGCCGTGTTCACCTTGCAGTTGAACGGTCTGCAAAAACTCGTAGTAACTTCGCGGCCCGGTGTAGTCCTTTGGCTTGGGCAATGGGCTACCAGCCTTTGCGTGTGCCCAGACTTCGGCATTCGGGTCGGCATAGTCTTCGCTGTATTTGAGCGCGGTTGTCATATCGAGGACCTGACGCACCGTAGCGCTGCCGAACGCAGAAGCCGCCAGCTCTGGAACGTAATCGACGACAGGCTTGTTCGCATCGATCCGCCCTTCAGCCACCAACATCGCGCCGAGCGTGCCGACCACAGATTTGGTCACCGACATCGCCGCGTGCTGACCTTCGGGTTTCAGTACGCCGAAGTAGCGCTCATAAACAACCTTGCCCCTGTGCATCACCACAATCCCATCCGTGTAAGTCGCCGCAAGGGATTGATCCCAAGTCATCGACTGCGTTGCGCCGAGCGGTGTGAAGCTGAGGGCGCCGATATCGTTGAGAGGCGCGGAAACCAGCGGCACCGGGTCGCCCAGGCCTCGTGAAACGTTGATCGTCGGCATGAGCTGCCGGAAGTTCGAGACACTCCAGCGCATCGCCGGAAATTGGAAATAGCTGCCATCTTCGAAGCGCACGGTGCGATCGGCAGGAGGAGGCGAGCCGACCATCCAGCCGAGTTTTGCGGGATCGCTGGCTTCGGCGTCGGGGAATGGTGTTGCGGTGACGAGTGATGACAGGCTGCACGCCAATACGGCAGCGATGGACATGACATTGCGACGGTAAGCAGCGCGAGGGGGGGACATGGTGTCGATTCCGTTCGAGGGGTCCGGCAGTCTAACAGGTGGGTGGCGAGGCTGAAGATCGGGCTTTTCAAGGAACTGAAGAGGTCGTACCGGATGGGAAAAAATCAGGCGCTAAAGAAGTTTAATCAACACCGCAGTGACGGTTGCTACCGTACCAATCATCCCAATGGCTATCGCCACCGGATACCAAAAGGTTTCACGGGTCATCTTGCCCGCCTCGGCACTCAGCTTGCCCGCTTCAGCATTCAGCTTGCGCTGCTCAGCGAGCAATTTGATGATCTCTACGTGGACCTTTTCGAGTTCGGCCTGTTTCATAGTCATTTCCTGCATAACTCGCGTAGGCGTCGATGACGCGAACCAGATGGTCATCGGGAATGAGTTCGTCCAACGACACTGGAAACAGTGCGCTCTGGGAGCGGTTTTCACCTTGGATAAATCGCATAAAAAAGATGCCCGTATATTGCGATACCTGAGCCATCAATGAGCCGAATGAGTTTTTCCAACTTCGAATACACCGGTAAGCGCAAGCAGACCGCCGTGAACGGTTCCTGGCCGAGATGGATCAGTTCGTGCCTTGGAGCGACTTGCTGGCGTTGATCGAGCCGTATTACCCAAAGGCCGGCGGTGGCCGCAAACCGTATACGTTGTTGTTTTGGCGTTATTTGCACGGCACTCCGTATGCCGCGATTCAACGCAATTGGGTGGATACCCCTCCTTAAGAGGGGGGCGGTGTGAGCACAGCCTGTTCACGATGCTCTTAATGCACCGTGTAAGTCCTTCCACCGCCCAACAGAGAACAACAAGCATGTTTTATGAAAACATCGATACCTCCTCCATCAACGACGAGGACCTACCGTGGGTTCCGTTCGCACCTTACAGCGATGAAGTCTTCATCAAATACATCAAATGCGACCCGGTTCGCGGGGAAACCATCACCCTGCTCAAGGCCCCGGCCGGGTCTGCTCTGCCCAAGCACTATCACTCCGGCACGGTCATCGTTTACACCGTCAAGGGTGGCTGGAAATACCTGGAGCACGACTGGATTTCGACACAGGGCGGCGTGGTGTTCGAAACCGCAGGTTCCAGCCATACGCCTATCGCGCTGACTGAATATGGCGATGAACTGATCACCTTGAACATCACCCAGGGCGACCTGCTGTATTACGACGATAACAACAACGTCGTTGCCGTCGAGAACTGGAAATCCAGCGTGGATCGTTACCTGGCGTTCTGCAAAGCCAATGATATCGAGCCCAAAGACATCACCAGCTTTGCGGTCTGACCAGCCCTCGAATCTCTCAGCCGTCCGGTGTTCGACCGGGCGGCTGCGCCGTTGTAATGAATAAAAAACGGAGACACCCATGTCCCAGAAGCTGCAACCCGCCGGACGTTTCACCCTGAAACTCTGCGCACTGTTGGCCAGCTCGGTCGCATCCGCACAAGACTCACTGCCCTTCCCGCCGACGCCCTCGGCCAGTGACGCCAAACCGACGCTGCAAGAATCAAAGCACCAGAAACGTCAGCATCAATCTCACCTTCCTGCCGAGGCCCCCAATATTCTGGTGATCATGCTTGATGACGCCGGCTTCGCGCAGTCCGACACCGTCGGCGGCGCAGTCCATACGCCGACTCTGAGCCGAGTCGCCGACAGCGGTGTGCGCTACAACGCTTTTCATACCGCTGCCATCAGCTCCGCTACTCGCGCCGCATTGCTTACCGGACGCAACCATCACCGAGTTGGCAACGGCGTCATCGCAGAGCTGGCCACCGACTGGGAAGGCTACACCGGCAAGATACCCAAAAGCTCGGCGACCATGGCCGAGGTGCTCAAGCAATATGGCTATAGCACCGCCGCATTCGGCAAATGGCATAACACACCACCCATGGACACCACGGCGGCCGGTCCTTTCGATACTTGGCCGACGGCCTACGGTTTTGAACACTTCTACGGTTTCATGGCCGGCGAAACCTCTCAGTACGAACCGCGTCTGTACCGCGACACAACGCCAATCGAACCGGTGCGAGATCCGAAATATCACCTCAGCGAAGATCTCGCCAATCAGGCCGTAAACTGGCTGCAAGACCATCAGACCTACGCGCCAGCAAAACCGTTTTTCATGTATTGGACACCGGGTGCCGTACATGGCCCGCACCAAGTGAATGCGCAATGGGCCGATAAATACAAAGGCAAGTTCGACGGTGGTTGGGACGCCTATCGTGAGCAGACGTTTGCTCGCCAGAAAGCTCTGGGCTTTATCCCGCAGGACGCCGTCCTTACGCCGCGCCCGGCGGAACTCCCAGCCTGGGACAGCTTGTCTTCCGAACAGAAACAGTATCAGGCACGGTTGATGGAGGTGTATGCCGGCTTCCTGGAACATGCCGACACGCAGGCCGGCAAGATCCTCGACGAACTGGAGCGTGAAGGTAAGCTCGACAACACGCTGATCTTTTATGTGTTCAGCGACAACGGCGCTTCCTCCGAGGGGATGGAGGGCACGATAAATGAGTTGCTGGCCCAAAATGGGATTCCAGTCCCCAAAGAGCAGCAGTTGAAAGTCCTCAACGAGATGTATGGCGGCTTGTCCGCACTCGGCGGTCCTAAACTTGAAAGCATGTACAACGCCGCGTGGGCCTGGGCAGGTTCAGGGCCATTCGTAGGCACTAAACTAGTCGCCGGCTACTTCGGCGGTACACGCACGCCGCTGGCCGTTTCCTGGCCGAAACAGATCAAGGCCGACGCCAGAGTTCGCGCACAATTCCACCATGTCAACGACATTGCCCCTACTGTCTACGACGTGCTGTCGATCACGCCACCCAAAGAGGTTAACGGTATCGCTCAGGACCCAATGGATGGAGTCAGCCTGCGCTACACCTTCAACGACGCTCAGGTGAAGTCGAAAAAACCGGCGCAATACTTCGAAGTCTTAGGCAGTCGCGGCATCTACAAGGATGGCTGGATGGCCTCGGTTTTTGGCCCGCGCAAACCCTGGGTGCAAGGCTTTGCGCAGTTCATGGGCTGGAATCCGGCGAATGATCAATGGTCGCTCTACAACCTGCAAAACGACTACTCCCAGGCCAACGATGTAGCCGCGAGTCATCCGGAGAAACTTGCGGAGCTGAAGGCGGAGTTTGACGTGCAGGCCAAGGCGAATCATGTCTTTCCGATTGGTGCCGGTCTCTACCCCTTCCTCGATCCGACTGCACGAATCTCTAGCAGCCAACGCGAATGGCATTTCAGTGATCGCGTCCATCGCTTTCCGGAATTCGCTGCCCCCAACCTGCGCAATCAGAACAGCAAAGTTGTCGTCGACGCCGACGTTCCAGCTAACGCCACCGGTGTGTTGTATGCCTTGGGCGGTATCGGTGGTGGGGTCAGCCTGTACATGGATGACGGTTTCCTGATCTACGAGTACAACGCGCTGGCTATCTCTCGAGTCAAATTGCGTTCGGCCGAACGAGTACCCGCAGGCAAAGTCAGTATCGAAGTGCTGACGACCATGTCGTCAGCCAAGCCCGGAGCGCCGGCCAGTCTGAGCTTGCGACTTGACGGGCAGGAAGCCGCTAAAGGGGTGACGCCGTTTACTCCGGCACTGACGTTCACCGCCAGCGAAACCTTCGACGTGGCTGAAGACCTAGGTTCCCCCGTCACCCTGGACTATTTCGAGCGTGCGCCCTTCGCATTCAATGGCAAGGTCAAGGATGTACACGTGACGTATTTGCCTTGACACTCAATGCCGCCCGGATAACCGGGCGGCAACTTGCAGCAGCGAGTTTGGCTACGTGAACTATGAGGTCGATGAGGTCGATGAGGTCAAATTAACTCGGACCATCGCTTCCCCCCAATCATGGGGGGCGGCCAACGCTGGTTCACCCCCTAGCCTCTGGTGTTGAAACCGCAGCGATCCGCCGAGCGGTCCGAACGCAGCCTGCCCCCATGCCTACCCACGAAACCCCGCCCCAGGGCTTGCATCTCATGGCCAAACCCGTCGGGCCGATCTGCAACCTCGATTGCAGTTACTGTTTCTACCTCGAAAAAGAACAGCTTTACCCGCCTCGGGAACGCTTCAGCATGACTGACGAGGTGCTGCGTCTGTATGTGCAGCGCTACATCGAGGCCCAGCCCACGCCTGAAGTCGAATTTACCTGGCAAGGCGGCGAACCGACGTTGCTGGGGTTGGATTTTTTCCAACGCGCGGTCCTGTATCAACACCAGTTCGCGGGGAACAAAGTCATTCGTAACACGTTGCAGACCAATGGCACGTTACTCAATGACGACTGGTGCGCATTCCTCGCCCGTGAACGCTTCATGGTGGGGATCAGCCTCGATGGCCCGCGATTCGTCCACGACCTCTATCGCCCCGACAAGCGCGGACACTCCAGTTTCGATGACGTGATGCACGGTCTCGAACTGCTCAAGCAGCATGGCGTCGACTTCAATGTGTTGGTTACCGTGGCGCGCGATGTCGCCAGATTCCCCTTGGAAATCTATCGATTCCTCAAGTCTGAGGGTGTTCGTCATATTCAGTTCAATCCCGTGGTGGAGCGCGAGCCCAGCGCCTCACAGGTCAGTCTGGGTCTGCATTTCGCTATCCCGCCGGAGTTGCGCTTGCACGTGGTGCCGGAGCCCGCGATGGTGACGGAGCAAACGGTTGCCCCCGAGGCCTATGGCGATTTTCTCATCACGATTTTTGACGAGTGGGTGCGTCAGGATGTCGGGGAGGTTCATGTCATGAACTTCGAATGGGCACTGGCCTCATGGTGTCAGCTGCCGGCCTCGGTGTGCCTGTTCAGCCCCCGCTGCGGCAAAGCGGCGATCGTGGAACACGACGGTAATGTCTACTCCTGCGATCACTACATGTATCCCGAGTATCTACTGGGCAACCTGAAGACCGATGATCCTGCCGTGCTACTCGCCTCTCCTGCACAACAAGCCTTTGGCGCCGCCAAAGAAGAGACATTGCCGACGTATTGCCAGCAGTGCGATTACCGCTTCGCCTGCCATGGCGAATGCCCGAAAAACCGCTTCATGAATGCGCCCAACGGCGAGCCGGGCCTAAACTACCTGTGCCCGAGCTACAAGAAATACTTTCGTCACCTGACGCCCTACATGAACGCCATGGCGCAACTGGTCAGCCACAAGCAACCCGTGGCGTTGATCATGCAGGCCTTCGCCGGCCCGCTGATCGTGCCACTGGATAAATAACCTTTTAGCTCTGAAAGCTGAAGTCGCGAAACTGTTCGCGAAGCTTCATCTTTTGCAATTTGCCGGTGGCGGTATGCGGCAGCGCTTCGACGAAGGCCACATCGTCCGGCAGCCACCACTTCGCCACGCGGCTTTGCAGTACCTTCAGCAGATCGTCTTTGCTCGCGGTTTTACCAGGTTTGAGCACCACCACCAACAATGGCCGTTCCTGCCATTTGGGATGAGGGATGCCAATCACCGCCGCTTCGGCGACGGCCGGATGACTGACGGCAGCGTTTTCCAGATCAATCGAGGAAATCCACTCGCCACCTGACTTGATAACGTCCTTGGCGCGGTCGGTGATCTGCATGTAGCCGTCAGCGTCGATCGTTGCGATGTCACCGGTATCGAGCCAGCCCTCGCTATCAAGAATCTGCCCTCCCTCGCCGCCGTAATACTGGCTGGCGATCCACGGTCCCTTGACCAGTAGAAGACCGCAAGCCTTGCCATCTCGCGGTAGTTCAGCGCCTTGCTCATCGACAATCTTCATCGACACCCCAAACAACGCCCGCCCTTGTTTGGCCTGCAAGTCGAGCACTTCTTCCAGCGGAGCATCACGGTGTTTGGGCAACGGATTGCAAATGGTGCCCAGCGGGGACATCTCGGTCATCCCCCAGGCATGCAAAACACGCGCATTGAAACGGGTTTCAAACGTATCGACCTGGCTGCGCGGCGCGGCGGCTCCGCCGATCACCACCCGGTTCAGACATAGCTCTGTCGCCGGTTGCAAAGCCTGCGCCTCAACATGCTGTTGCAGCATCATCCACACCGTCGGCACACCCAGCGCCAGGGTCACCTGTTCATCACGCATCAGCGTGTAGAGACTCTCGCCGTCAAGTGCGGCGCCCGGCAACACCAATTTGGCGCCACACATTGCGGCGGCATACGGCATACCCCAGGCATTGACGTGGAACATCGGCACGACCAACAACGCTGAATCCGCCGCCGATAGACCGAAGCCATCCGAGGTACACAGCGCCAGCGAATGCAGGATCGATGAACGGTGCGAATACAGCACACCCTTTGGATTGCCAGTGGTGCCCGAGGTGTAGCACATTGACGACGCCGTGCGCTCATCGAACTCAGGCCAGGTGAAGTCGTTGCTGTGCTCGGCGATCAGGTCTTCGTAGCACATCAAACCAGGCACATTGATTGCCGGCATTTGCTCCCGGTCACACAGAGCGATGAAAGCTTTGACTGTCTTCAGGCGCGGCGCGATCTGCTCGACCAACTCAGCGAACGACAGGTCGAAAAGCAGGTACTGATCCTCGGCGTGGTTGGCGATGAATTCGATCTGCTCGGCGAACAGCCGTGGGTTGATCGTATGCAGTACCGCGCCCATGCCCGAGACACCGAAATACAATTCCATGTGCCGGTAACCGTTCCAGGCCAGGGTGCCGATTCGGTCGCCAGGTTGCACGCCCAACGCAACCAGCGCATTGGCCACTTGTTTAGCGCGTTCGCCAATGTCGGCGTAAGTACAGTGATGCACCGATCCATCTGCCGTGCGTGAGGCAATTTCGGTGTGTGGATGCGCCTTCAGCGCATGTTCCAGAACGGAAGAAATCAACAGCGGTTGATCTTGCATCAAGCCCAGCATGGATTTGTGTTCCTTTTATTCTTGTTTGATGTCGATGTTTGAGAAACGGCAGAGACTCACAGGTAGCCGATTTTCGGCAAATGCCAGTGCGGCCGCGCGACCGATGCCCGAGGCGGCACCGGTGATCAGCACGTTCTTGTTTTTGAGCTCGGGGATGGCCATGAGGGTTTCCAGTTTCAAGGAGCACGACGGAGCAAGAAATGCGACAGTGCCGGGATCAGCACCAAGGCGCCGACCATGTTCCAGATGAACATGAAGGTGAGCAGAATGCCCATATCGGCCTGGAACTTGATCGGCGACCAAGCCCAGGTGATCACGCCCGCCGCCAGGGTGATGCCGACCAGCGCCACCACTTTGCCGGTGAACGCCACGGAGTTTTTGTAGGCTTCGGTCAACGACAGACCGGCACGCTGCTGAGCCAACTGAACGCTGAGCAGGTACAGCGCGTAATCGACACCGATGCCGACACCCAAGGCAATCACCGGCAAGGTCGCTACCTTCACGCCCATGCCCAACCAGACCATCAACGCCTCGCAGAGAATCGACGTCAGCATCAACGGCACGACCGCCACCACCACCGCCCGCCAGCTGCGGAAGGTGATGAAGCACAGCACGATCACCGCGCCATACACGTAGAACAACATGGTGCGATTGGCGTCGCGCACGACGATATTGGTCGCCGCTTCGATCCCGGCGCTACCGGCGGCGAGCATGAACTGCCGATCGTCGTTGCTGTGTTCACGGGCGAACTGATCGGCCACTTTCACCACGTGATCGAGGGTTTCGGCCTTGTGGTCGGAGAGATAAGCGATCACCGGCATCATCGAACAATCACTGTCGAACAGTTCCGGGTTGTTCACCGAGGCCTGTTGCGCGCCGTAGTTCAGCACGTTCTGGTTGCGCGCGACGGTCAGCATTTTCGGGTTGCCTTCATAGGAACCCGCTGTGATCTGGCGCACAGCGTTGACCAGCGACACGGTAGTCTGCACACCCGGTTGCTGTTGCAGCAGCCAACCGAGACGATCGGCTTCCACCAGGGTTTCGTACTTCAGGCAACCTTCGCTGGCGGTTTTGACCATGACCGCAAACTGGTCGCTGGACAGCGAAAAGTTGGCAGTGATGTATGCGTTGTCGCGGTTGTAACGTGAGTCGGCGCGCAGTTCGGGTGCACCCGGATCGAGATCACCAATCTTCAAATGCGTGCTGACCATGAAGCCACCTACCGCCAGCAACCCGGCCACCACCACCGCCACCGTCGCCCAGCGACGCTCGGTAAAGCGGTCAAGCAGGCTCCACACATTGCCCAGCCCTTTCCCCTCCACCTCCTGCCTTTCCTGACGCAAGCTGCGTGCCGCCGCCTTGGGACTGACACCCCAATAAGACAGCAGCACTGGCAGCAACACCAGGTTGGTAAAGATCAAGACCGCCACACCAATGCTCGCGGTGACGGCCAGGTCCTGGATCACCGGAATGTCGATCAGCATCAGTACCGCAAAACCCACGGCATCGGCCAGCAATGCGGTCAGTCCGGCCAGGAACAGACGGCGGAAGGTGTAACGTGCGGCGATCAACTGATGGGTGCCGCGTCCGACGTCCTGCATGATCCCGTTCATTTTCTGCGCGCCGTGGGACACGCCGATGGCGAACACCAGAAACGGCACCAGAATCGAAAACGGGTCGAGTACATAACCGAACAAGGTGATCAGGCCCAGTTGCCAGACCACCGCAACCAACGAGCACAGAATCACCAGCGCGGTGCTGCGCACGCAACGGGTAAAGCCAAAGATGATGACAGTGGCAATCAGCGCCGCGGCGCCGAAGTACATCATGATCAGCATCAAGCCATCGATCAGATCGCCCACCAATTTGGCGAAACCGATCACGCGGATCTTGATCGGGCCTTTGCCCTCTTCACCGGCAACGCGTACCGCGCTGCTGCCGGCAAACTCAAACTTGTTGCGTAGCTGCTCTTCAAGCATCCGCGAAAAATGGTGGTAGTCGATTGCGGCGCCCGTGACCGGATCCTTCTCCAGCAGCGGCACCACAATCATGCTCGATTTGAAATTATTGCCGACGAGACTGCCGATGATGCCGGAACGGGCAATGTTCAAGCGCAGTTGCTCGACCCCACTGGCCGAGCCGTCGTAGGAGTCCGGCATGACCGGGCCACCACGGAAGCCCTCCTCCGTGACCTCGGTCCAGCGCACGGCAGGCGTCCACAATGACTTTATCCAGGCCCGGTCCACGCCCGGGGTCAGGAACAAGGTGTCATTAACCTGCTTGAGCACCTCCAGGTATTTCGGGTCGTAGATGTCGCCGTCGGTGTTTTCCACCACCACCCGAACCGTATTGCCCAGCCCGCGTAACGACTGGCGATTCTCAAGGTAGTTTTTGATGTACGGCTGACTCTGCGGAATCATCTTTTCGAAGCTGGCATTGAGCGTCAGCCCAGTGGCCGCGAAATAGCTCAGCACTACCGTCACGATCAGGCAGGTCAGCACCACCAGCAGGCGATTGTTGAAAATCAGGCGTTCAAGGACATTGCCGGAGCGTGCATCGAAGCCCTTCAGCTCTCGGATCACCGGCATCGTATCGAGGTTGTAGTTACCCATGAAGTGGCTCGTCTCTTTTTATTATGTGGAGTGGGCTCATTCGAAGGGCAACTGGCGCAAGCCCTGTGCGCCTGCGACCACCACCGCCCCTGGTACGATGGCCTGCGCCGCAGCGACGGGCCCCAGGCGGTCTTGTGGCTTTTGCGTGAAACTGGCTCCGTCGTCGGTGCTGACAAGCACATGCCCGGCCTGGCTGATCAGGATGATTCGGCCGTCGGCGGTGATCGTGCTCGCGGTGATGCTTGAGGACAGGCCCAGTTCAACCTTGTCCCAGTTCACGCCGTGATCGACGCTGCGATAAACATTGCCCCGCAGGCCATAAACGAGCACCGAGCCCGGTTTGCCGGTGATGCCGAAATAGCTGCCGCTGTAGGGCGTCGGGAGATTGATGAAGCGTTGCGTTGCCGGGTCCAGTTTCAATACCAGGCCTTGCTCGCCGACAATGAACAGGTCATCGCCGATTGCTCGTATCCCGTAGAAATTCAGTGCCCCCGGATTGTCGGTGCGATCCATCAACGGAACCCAGTTCTGGCCGCCGTCTTCGGTGCGGAAAATCAGATTGAACGCGCCGACGATATATCCGGTTTTATCATTGGCGAACCAAACGTCCAGAAAAGGTTTGTCAGCCCCTTCATCGACAATTCGTTGAGTCTCAGCCAATAACGCCTCATTCGGCTGCTGCCCTTCTTGCCTCTGAAAATGTTCGAGCATGATCCGCCCCACCTGACGGCCATCGAGCTGACGCTTCCAGGTTTCACCCCTGTCGTCGCTGTGCAACACAATGCCGTCGTGCCCGACCGCCCACCCCTGCGTCGGGCTCGGGAACTGCACCGCCACCAGATCGGAACTCACCGGCACTACTGCCTGGTGCCAACGGACGCCGTTATCATCGGAATAAAAAATATGGCCGCGTTGGCCCACGGCGACCAGGCGCTTACCTGCACGGGTCAACCCGGTGAACATCCCGCTAATCGCCTTTTCACTCTGAATCGCGGGGCTCGAGAGCACGTCGACAAAATCGGCGGCGACTACGGCTCTGGTAAATGGCACAGCCAACGCCACAGTTAGCGCAGTGAGCGCAATCCATCTAAATGTATTCATGAGGTTTACTCGGCAAAAAAAGCCGCCGAACAGTGCGGTACACACTGTCGGCGACAAAAAAACACCTGCGTTATGGCTCAGCGAATACCCGTACCGGCCAATGACTCAGGTGCCCACTGCGCTTTCGAAAGCGGGTCGATGTACTTGACGCCGCCGTACGGGCCGTAGATGCCGGTGATGTTGTAGCTGCCAGAGACCAAGTCATAAATCATGTGGTTATCGGAATTCGGCGCCTGCACGTCATAGCTGTATGCCAGGTGTGCAAAGGATCCGCGGTACAGCTTGCCGCTGGCGTCATATTCATCCGAAGCCAGGGCGATCCAACTGTCTTCGTCGAGGTAGAAGGTGCGCTTGCTGTAGATGTGGCGTTTGCCCGGTTTCAGCGTGGCTTCAACGACCCACACGCGGTGCAACTCCCAGCGCATCAGGTCCGGATTGACGTGATGCGGCGTGGTGATATCCGCAGCTTCCTTGTGATAGTTCAACTTGTAAGTGTTGTAAGGAATGATCATTTCCTTCTTGCCGACGAGTTTGAAGTCGTAACGGTCCATTGCGCCGTTGAATACCCAGGCATCGTCATAGGTCGAAGCACCGGCCGAGCCAGGGTTTGGCGTGTCGTAGGCGATATCCGGTGCGAGTTTCACGCGGCGCTGACCTGGCAGGTATTGCCAGCCACGCCGCTCCATTTTCAGAGGGTTGACGGCATCCTGCACCAGGATGGCTTCGCCTGCGCGACGGGCCGGGGCCTGGTAGTAGAGTTTGGTCTTGAAGAACAGATCCGTCTCTTTCGCCGGTTCCGTACGCTTCGGATCGTACAGCGGGTATTCCAGATAGGCATTACCAGAGGTGGCCAGAATTGCCCTCCCGGAACTGTCGACGTTCCAGGAGTCATATTTGATATTGGTGGCATAACCCTGATAACGCAGCAGGTGGTTCCACATGGCCTCATAGCCATCTTTCGGGATCGGAAACGGAACGCCCGGCAATGAGTTTTCCAGTGCTAGCCCGCCTTCGAGTGTTTTGGTGCCGACGGCATTTTTTGCGGTGTTATCCAGCAACCGTTGAGGCAACGCAACGCTGCGATGGGTCGGAAACACATCGACCCGGAACGTCGGGTAACGCTTGAGCAGTTCTTGCGTGGTCGCGGTCAGTTTGTCGGTGTATTGACTGACGTTTTTGCCATCGACGACGACGCGTGGCTTGTCGGCCTCGTAAGGGTCCGGACGGAACGAACTACCCGGTTGAAAACTGGCCGGCGCCGTGGTGAGTCCGCCGGTGTAGGGCGGAATGGTGTTGTCGGCATTGCCGGCCTTTTCAGCACCGACGCCTGTCAGGCTGTTGCCGAGTTTGGCCGCTTCATCGGGGGACACGGCTGCGTGTGCCGCACCAGCGATGGCAACGGTCAAAGCAGTGAACAAAAGCGTGTTGACGAACTTCATGGAGTGACTCCTGCTATCAAGCAAAGACTTCGATCAAATGGTCGTTTTGAAGGTAAAAGTGACCATGCCCCGATCCTTGAGCTGAGGCTGAACACCGCCGAATGCAGTGGTCTGCCCCGGTACGCAGTTGTATTGGCCGTTGGCCCCTGGTGCTGCGCCCTGGCCCTGTGCACCTGCACCACCGGCTGAGCCGCAGGTGTCGAACGGACCAAAGTTGTCCACGTACTTCAGGTCAAACCGGTACTGGTTGTGTACGTCCATGCCAACGCCCACCGAGTAACTTCCGGAGTCCTTGTTACCCCCGAGCTGAACCGACGAGTTGCCCGAAAGGCCGACGCCGTAGCTGGCCGGCAGGTACATATCGATGCCGGGGAACACCTGATACCAGGTCGGGTTGAAGTTGACGCCCAGCACGTAGTTGTCCTTGGTGACCTTGTCGACACCGCGATACCAGTCTTCGCCTTTGAACAGCTGCTTGTTCTCGGTGACGTCCAGCCAGCGGCTGTAGGCGAGTTCAACCAGCAAGGTCGAACTGTCCCAGACCGGTGTCGCACCGAAAGTGGTCAAGCCGTTGAGTACCGCGTGCGCGGTGTTGCCTCGGGCCACACCATTGTCACCATCAAAGCTGCTGATGAAGCCCGGCAAACCGGCAGCACCGGCTGCCGGACTGACCGTCGCCGGTACGCTGGCCAGCGGCATGTTGTGGCGATAGTTCAGGTCGAAACCGACGCTGACACCTTCGATGCTTTTCGACAGGCTGATGCCGTAGATATCGATGTCGTCGACATAGAACTGGTTGTAGCTGCCGGCATTGCCGGAGATCAGTTGCGCAGGGCCGATCGCCGTAGGTTGCAACACCAGGTTCGGCAGAATGTCGGAGGTTTTGCGGTAGTAGAAACCCAGCGTGCCCTGCAGCCATTCCGGGCTCCACTTGGCCATCAGGCCGAAGTCACCCTGCTTGTCCGGGGTAAACGTATGCCCGTTGGTCAGCCGTAAAAACTGGTTGGCACCCAGTGGGCCGGGTGTGCCGAACAGAGGGTTTTGGCCGCCGATCAACGACAGGTTGTGCCCGCCATTTTGAATGCCGTCGTTGAACCCCAGATAAGTGCCCGACTCCGGCAACCGCGCGGCATCCCAGTCCAGGAAGTACTGCGCGGCGAGGGTCAGTTCCGGGTTAATCGTTAAACTGGTGGACAACTGATTACGCGGAATGAAAAGTTCTTTGGCTTCTGTTCCCGGGACCGCCAGCGACTTGGAAATATCCAGGCCGGACTGGCCATAACTGTTGCCATGGGCAAAGGCGAGGATGCTTTCACCCCAGTAAACGGTGTGCTTGCCAAGCTTGCCGCTGAGCAGTGATTCATCGCCGACTTCAGTGCTGCCAAACACGAAGGCATCAAGGATTTCCGAAGAAGGACCGTTGTAATACCGATCGGCGTAACCACTCTGGTGCCGGGAATCCGGCCGGCCGCTGTTGAGCTGATTGGTCGAGGCGTTGTCGCTGCCAATATCGTCGTAGGCGTGGTCGTACCAGGTGTTGGCGCTGACACGGAAACCGACTTTTTCTTTGTAAACCACGTCCAGTTCGGACAGCACATCCAGTCGCTGAGAAACGGGACTACCGGAGGAGAAGTTGCGATCCCCGTCATTGTTGTTCCATGAATTGGCCAACTTACTGTTGGGGGCTTCCACGCGCTGGGCGTAGTTGAACTTCAGCGTGTTGTCGAAACGAACCGCAAAGTCTTCATTCCCCGTGTTGATCTCCACAGCCCCCACGGGCGCGATGCCCAGGCCGGTGAGAATGGCGGAGGCCAACAACCCTTTGCGAAGGTTTGCATGGCAGATCTTATTATTTTTGTTCATCTAGCTTGCCACCTGCTCTATGGTTTACGAAAAGTCATGGGTTGAATCACGGCGTAATGAGCCTCCTCTCAGGTGCGCTGCAAAAGGGTGACCGACACCGCCCGGCCCAGGGCGGTGCTATGTTGTAAAGCCGTGCGGGCCCCAGCAATTTGCCTGCCGTCGGCCATGTCGCGCAGTTGCCAGACCAACTCGACCAGTTGCGCCAACCCGGTGGCACCCGGGGCGTGACCACGTCCCAGCAAGCCACCCGATGGGCACACCGCATTCATCTGTCCTTTCAGGCGGTGTCCTTGCTGCACGAATCGATCGATCTCGTCCTCCCGGCAAAAGCCCAGCGCGGCGCTATTGATCATGAAGTCGCCGACGCTTTGGTCATGCAGTTCAACCACGTCGATGTCTTCCGCACCGAGGCCTGCCTGCTGATAGGCCAGCTGCGCGACTCGCCGGGTGGTCGCCTGTCCGAGCACATCCAGCACGCAACCCGATTCCTGCTCTGAAGCGCTGTCACTGCCCCTGGCGCTGGCCAGCACGGTGACGTCCGCCCGAGCGCCGAAGCGCAGGGCAAAGGCCGGGGTACAGATCAAGATGGCCGCCGCACCGCAGGCCGGCGGGCACAGATAAGGCGCGAGCCAGCCGTCGCGATCCGGCACGCGGTTCAACACGGCGTAGGGATTGCGCCCGGCCTGGGCCCGTGCCCGCTCAAGCACTTGATCGAAGCTGCTTTGAGCAATGCCCATGCGTGTCAATAACCAGCTGGTTTGGGCAGCGAACAGCAGCGCCGGTTGTTGTCGACGGTCGATAAAGCCGACAGGGTTCTCACCCTGCCTGACCTTTGCCGACTCATCGCGAGCGAGATCTTTCAAACCGAAAAACTCACGATTGGAAATGCGTGCCGGCATGCACTCGACACCCACCAACAGGACACATTCAGCCTGGCCGCACAGCAGGCTATTGCGGGCCAACTGAAAAGCACTACTGGCCGACCCACAGCCATCGCCGAAGCTGAATATCGGCACGCCCGAGTAGCCAATCTGCGACAACATCTGCTCGGCGATACCGGCTTCACCGTGTACGCAGGAAGTAAACACCTGGTCGACCAGGTCATAGTCGATCCGCGCATCGGCCAGCGCCGCACGAATGGCTTGCCCCGCCAGCGCCGCATGACTGTCGGAGCCACCCAGCGGTAGAAACGGCACCATTCCTGCACCGGCGATCAGCACTTTTTCAGACATGAACCTGCTCCCACTCGCCGATACGTTGGCGCTTTTGTGAGGTCAGACTATTGCGAAGTCGTAAAGCGAACCCCCCCATTGACTGGGGGGGGCGGCTGGAAATCGATTTTTTTTGGGGGGGCGGGGGGGGGATTGAAGGATGATCCGAACGGATCACCTCGGGTGGTGGACTCGCATTAGCCCGCTGTCTCGAGAATTCCCAGCATGTATGCACGCGCGACAACATGCTGTCTTGTGCCGGCCTGGAATTTTCCAAACAGGTTTTTCAGGTGCCACTTCACGGTTTCCTCGCCGACATTCAGCGCCAGGGCGATTTGCTTGTTGGACAGGTTGCGAGCCAACAACTGCAACACCTCGCGCTCCTTGGGCGTCAAAAGACGACTTGGGGACACGCTCAATGGGGTGGATTCCGGTCGCGGAACAGGTGCGGGCGTAGAGGTCGCCGCGAGCAAATTGACCGTATCACGCTGGAGCGTCTGCTCCCATTTGATCAGGTCCGGATGGGTGTCCTGCACCACGCGTAACATACCGTTTTCTTGCGCGAGGCTGACAGCCTCCAGCAAATAGTCAGTGCCGCCCTGTCCGGTCGCCCGAAGTGCAAGTGCCCTGAGCAGCTTGATCTGCACGATGTCTCGCCCACGACGCAGGTATTCGGCTGTTTCGCTAACCTTGTCCAGCACCGCCAGCATAGCCTCCCAATCACGTTGGGCCAGTAAGGCATAAGCGTTGGCTACCCCGGCCAGCAAGTCCAGCTCCGGACCAAGCAACCCTGCTCGCTCACGGGCAATAACCGGCGTGAAACTGTCCAGCCGTCGCCATAATGCCTGACAGGTATCGCTGCGTCCCTGCAAGGCATGCAGGCGTATTTGTTCTCCCAGGGAGGCAATGCAAAATCGTGGAATATTTCGCTCTTCTCCAAGGGCGAATAACGCCTCTAGCAGATCCTGCCCGCGATGGCCCTGCCCCTGGATTGAAGCCAGTCGAGCGGCGGCGAGAAAACCCTGCACAATGGCATCGGGGGACGCCAATCGTTCAACGATATCCAGCCTGTTCGCCAGCACCGTAGCGGATTCCTGAATCTCCCCCTGTTCCAGCAACACTGTCGCCAGAGCGCTCGCTAAAATGACCGCCACCGGACTGCGCCGACCGATGTCCCGTTCGGCATGCAACAGGCTGTCGTGCAACGCCGTGCGCGCCGACACCATTCGGCCCTCGTATAAATAAGCAAGACCGACCACCCACTCGCCATACCCGCGTATGGCATCAAGGCCAGGACTACCCGCGTAAATCGGTGCTCGCTGAAGGATTCGTCGGGCTTTCTCCGGTTGTCCCTGCAACAGCGTCAGCCGGGCGATCTGGCTCGCGACAATGGCTTGCACCTTGATTGAGAATGAAGGCAATCGATTGACCCAAGGCATGATGAGTTCATGCGATTCATCCGGATGGTCCGCAAAGTAGGCGGCTGCGGCGGCGATGGCGGCAGCTTCACAACGTGTCGCCTCGTCGGCGGACGGATGCTGTTCAATAGCAGCAATCAATTGCGCCGCTTCTGCCTGACGCTCTCCCAATGCTAATGTCCAGGCCGCCGCCAGGCAGATGCGCGGATGCGACAACACGTCAGCGGGACCAAGCTCCTCGACCCACTCCAGCACCCGGCTGAACTGCCCTTGCAACATGACTTCGTACAGGCATTTGCCGATCAACGTATAGGCCGGCTGGGGCATGCCGGCCAACAGATATTGCCGGGCGGCCTGCTCCAGGAAACCGTGGTGCTCCAGCCATACAGCGCCGCGCCGGTGATAACCCTGACGTTCCTCCAACGGCAAGTCGGCAAAACGACCGAGCAGAAATTCCCGCGCCAATGGATGGATGCGCACCCAGTCACTGTCGATACTTTCAACAAAAATCGGTGTCGAGGCACACAATTCCTTCAGTAATTCACCCGAGCGAGAGTTGCCCGTCAGCGCCTCACATAACAAGGGCTGGACCATTTCCAACAATGCAATGCCAGTCAGAAAGCGAACCTGCTCCTCCCGAAGATGTGCGACCAGACTGTCGACGAAATAACGCTGGATATCACCCAGACAAGTCGACAACTCTTCGACTGCCGCACTTCGATTCGGGCTCTTCTCCAACGCCGAAATCGCTAATTGCAGGCCAAGCGGCCAGCCTTCGGTTATCTCGTGCAGCCGCACGCAGAGGTCGGCATCAACCCTTGCGCCGAAACGGTCATTGAGGATGGCGACCGCCTCTTCCACATTCAGTCGTAAAGCCGCAGTCATGATCGTCGTGAAAAGCCCTCTTGCCGCGAGGTCGGTCACTTGCAGATTCAACCGTGTGCGAGAGGCCATGATGATGCGCAAATTGGCCGGCGCGTTGTGCAACAGGTACGTCAAGGAGTAACGGATCGTCAGCTCGGGCAGGGTATCCACTTCATCCAGAATCAATACGGTTTCACTACCCAGATCAGCCACTTCCGCCAACCACTGCGTCAGCCCTTCCTGTTCGTCACGCCCCAGTCCCGCAATAGGCTCGAATGCGCGGGCAAACGACGGCCGACCGCTGCCAATTGCCATGGCAGCTCCCAGCCCCTGGACAAAACGAGCACCATCATCTTGTGCATCCAGCGTAATCCAGGCCACCACTGCGCCGTGAGACAAACATTCACGGCGCCATTGGGTCAGCAGAAAGGTTTTGCCGAAGCCTGCCGGCGCTTGAACAGCGATCACCACCTTGTCTGTCAGTTCCTGGGTATGGATACCCAGGCGGTTTCGCATCCGTGCTGATTTCTGACTACGCGGTGGTGTCGTTTTGAGGATCAGTTGGGGCTCTATGCAATCCATTTCTTTCAGACCCTGGTGGTTGAGAGACGCTTACCCAAGGAGCGTCTGAAGGTCGCTGATCGTGGCCTTTGATGGCAACTTTGAAGCTAGTGATTTTCTGACCTGAGCTCTGCAAGTTCTCGCCAAACACCGCTGGATACAGTTCCTGACGGTCGAACACTACCATGGAATAGTCCGTGGACTTGAAGCCTGGTGCAATGCAAGCCGCGTGCGTACTTTCGGTGGAGTGACCTGCACGCCACGCCAAAGCATCCGTTCAGGATAGCCCCTACCTTCCAGCCAGGGCTCTGTATTCGGCCGGTGTACTTGCGTGCGCAACTTTGAACGCCGCAGTCAGATGGCTTTGAGAGCTGAAGCCACACTCCAGTGCCACATGCAAAATAGGTAGATCGGTCTGCATGAGCAGATCACGTGCATGTTCTAGTCGCACATTCATCACATAGCGATGGGGCGGCATACCCATGGCGCGCTGAAACAGCCGCCGGAAATGAGCCGGACTGACACCCGCCTGGCCAGCCAGCGTGCTGATCGACAGTTCCTGCCCCAGATGCTCGCGAATGAAGGCCAGTACTGTATGTAGACGCGCTAGATGAATATGCGGCGGATAAATACCTCTGCTCGCGTTAACTCGTAGCGCACGATACACCTGCTCAAGCATGACCATGGCCAATCTTGCCATGAACCCCTGATCAGCTCCCTTCCCAAGACTTAGCTCATCCATCAGTTGCCGGGCCGCTGCGCTCACCAAACCATCACTGAAGGGCAATGGTGCCTGCGCGTCTGCGCATATCTCACGCAATTGTTGAAACACACCATCAGTGCGCTCGGGCAGATAAAAAACCGCGAAATCAATGCTGCCGGAATAGTGCCAATGAGTGGCACAGCTCGCAGGCACCAGTATTGACAAACGAGGCATTGATATAGAGCGCAACTCGCCCCCTATCCCCTCCTTCACCCGTGAGCCACCGAATTGAGTCAGCAGAACCATGCTGTCAATCGGCGGTGCGGAGCGATCAGTTGCATGTAGAAAATAGCGCTCTGCATACAAGGGCATTTCACTGCACACCATGCCGCCAAGCATGGGTAGCCCCAGTGTTTCATGTACTTGCAGCTGCGGATTCATGGGCATCTCAGAATGAGCATATTTTGATAAATATGACCGCTTTTCAGGTGAGTTGTCGATGTCGGGAAGAACAATAATCGGCCAAATATTCCGCCACTCGCCTTAATGCGAGGCAGGCACAACCGCTCGCCCGCATGACTGATCACAGCCAGGAAAACAGCATGAGCAAGAAGACCGTCACTGTATTCGGCGCCACCGGGACTGCCGGCGTCGCCTGCGTCAATGAGTTCATTCGCCAGGGCCTGGTCAATATCAATGTGCTGGCGCGCCGCTCCGGCCAGGTGGAACGCTCATCGTCGGGCATCAGCAAGAGCGAGACGCAAAAGCAGCTGCAGTACGCCGAATGGGCGCGCCAGGGCGTGACCATCAAGGAGGTCGACGTCACCATTGCCGAAGCGCTGGTCCCGGCGCTGCGCGGCACCGACTACCTGGTGTCCTGCGTACCCCTCTACGCCACCGAATCGCAGATGCCGCTGATCTTTGCCGCCAAGGAAGCCGGGGTCGAACGCTTCGTGCCGTCCGAGTACGGCGCGATCTACGAGTTCGAGCAGTTCTGGCAGACCGACACCACGCACCGCTTGATGGCCCGGCAGAAGGCGTTCATCCGGCGCATGATCGAATTGGCCGGCATGGACTACACCATCATTCCGGCCGGTGCCTGGATCGAGTACTACATGCTCGAGCCGGTGATGGTGATGGGCGATCCCGACGCCAAGTTGGCCTGGTCGACCGGCGCGGATGTCGGCCGCATCATTCCGCATGTGCTGGCCCACCCGGCCTCGCGCAATGCGATCTGCCCAGTCGCGACCACGGCCTGGTGTTCGTGGAACGAGCTGCTGGCCGCGCGCGAACAGGTCGTGGGTCGCCCGATCGAGCGTAACGTGTTGACGCCCGATCAGTGGCGTGCGGCCTACGCGGCTTCCAGTCCCGGTGCCATCCAGACCCTACTGGCGATCGGTGTCGCCATGGTCGATACCCCAGCGGGCATGTCGCTGTTCGGCAACTGGAACAAGACCTTCCTCCCCGAGTTCAAGGGGACGCCGCTGCAAGAGCTGTTCGTCGACACCGTAGAGCCTTTCGTCGAAGCCACGCGCGCCGCGCTGATCGCCGCCGGCGAACTGCCGGCCGACGCCTAGAGTGCAGGCCATAAGAAAAACCGAGTGATATGACGAGGCCCATCATGAAACTAAGTAACCGGATCAACCTGCCTGACATTTCAATAACCGGCTTTGAAACGCCCCTGAACGAGGTCGAGCGCGGCATCCAGGACAGCGTGCATCGCTTTGCCAAGGATTTCATGCGTCCCCTTGGTCAGGAACTCGACAAGATGACCGCAGAGCAGGTGGTCGCCCCCGGCTCGCCGTACTACAGCGTGTTCAGCGAAGCCGCCAAGCTGGGCCTGGATTCCGATCTACTGGCCGAACTGCCGCCGGAAACGGCTGTACGCGTCGAGTCTATGATCGGCGAGGAAATGGGCTGGGGCGATGCCGGTCTGGCGGTTTCCCTGGGCGTCAGCACCTTCCCGAACGAAATGGCCAAAGCCGTAGGGAACCAGGAGCTGATCGATCTGAGTGCCGGGAAAATCGGCTGCTGGATGATTACCCATCCGGACAAGGGCACTGATGTCAGCGCCTTCGACTTGCAGCGCGACTGGGTGCCGGGGCAGTTGGGCAACAAGGGCAATCTCTTCGCCAAGGTCGGCGAGCACGAGATCGTCATTAATGGACAGTGCTCGGCCTGGGTGTCCAACGGCGCGGTGGCCCAGGTGGCCCTGGCCTACATGACCGCCGACTATGGCAACGGTTTCTACGATGCCAATGGCTTGCCTTATGGCATCTCCGTAATCGTGCCCCTGGACTTGCCCGGTGTCAGCAAGGGCAAGCCGCTGGAGAAGATCGGTCAGCGCGCCCTGCCGCAGGGCGAGGTGTATTTCGACAACGTGCGGATTCCCAAGCGCTTCGCCGTGGCCCTGCAGGACGAGTACTACGGCAACGTCGTTTCGACCTGGTCGTTCGCTGGCACCCACATGGCGCAATGGTTCACTGGCGTGGCACGTTCCGCGTTCGAGCTGGCCCTGGCCTACTGCCATGAGCGCAAGCAGGGTGGCCAACTGCTGATCAACCACCAGCTTACCCGCTACCGCATCGGCGACATGATGCGTCGTGTCGAGCTTTGCCGGGCTGTCGCCCGCCGTTCCCTGGCCTATGCGCGTCTGTCCCCGCAGGGGCACCCCTGTGCCACGGCTTCCAGCAAGGTCACCGTGACCGAAGAGGCTATGCGCGTGGTCAGCGATGCCATGCAGCTGTTCGGCGGCAACGGCCTGACCCGCGAGTACCCCATGGAGAAGTTGTTCCGCGATGCTCGCGCCGCGCTGATCGAGGATGGCGAGAACATGATGCTCACCACCCGCCTTGGGTTCCTTGTCCAGGAGCTCTACGAAGACGGCTGGCCCCAATACTGATCCAAAACCCGACTAACAATAAACTTTGGAGACAATAGAAATGGCTAAATATCCCGTAGTTGTATATGGCGCCAGTGGCTACACCGGCATGCTGACCATGGACTGGCTGATTGACCAGAACATCCCCTTCACCGCTGTGGCACGCAATGCCAAGCGTGCGCAGGAAATGATGGCGCAGCGGGTGGTACGGCTGGAGTCCGCGACCTACGAAATCATCGAGGCCGAGCACAACGTCGAGTCGCTGAGCGCCGCCTTCAAGGGGGYAAAGGTTGTCTGCAACACCGTTGGCCCCTTCGTCAACTTCGGTCTGACCACCGTTGAGGCCGCGCTCAAGGCCGGCTGCCACCACATAGATACCACCGGCGAGCAAAGCTATGTCCGTCAGGTTCGCGAGCAATTTGGCGAACTCTATCGTCAGGCTGGCTTACTGGTTTCGCCATCGCTGTCCTACATGTTCAGCTTCTCCGAGATCGCCGCCGAACTGGCGCTGGAAACCCCCGGCATCGACGTGCTGGAAACCGCCGCCCTGTGCCGCGGCCCGCGTGATGTCGCAGGGGTCAGCCTGGGCTCGGCGGCCTCGATTTTCGAATTGTTCCACAGGGAGCAGTTCTACCTGTGGGAAAACAAGCTGGTGCAGCACCCAGCCACCGCTTCGTTCAACATTGTCGACCCCAACTTCATGCAGCCGGTTTTCTGCCTGCCTTGGGGGGGAACCTCGCTGCCGATTTACTTCGAGCATGATCCGCGCGTGCGCGCCTGCACCTCCGCGGTCGGTTTCTACGACAACAATGTGATGCCGATGGTGCATGGTCTGAGCCAGAAGTGGGAAGCCGAATACAAGCACCTGTCCAAGGAGCAGCAGGACGCGGTGGTGAGGAGCCTGGTAGAAGCCACCACGCCGAGCATGCCGCCCCGCGAACGCACCACCTTGCAACGCAGCGTCGACATCGCTATCGGCCGCGGTCACCTGGCCGCCGTGCGCGCTACCGTGCATGGCGTCACACCCTATATTTCCACCGGTGCCCTACAGGCCGCGGCGGCGATCAAGCTGCTCGACGGCGACACCAACAAGGTCGGCTTCGCTTCCGGCTCCAAGGCTTTTGGACACCGCTATCTGCTCGGTTTCCTGGAAGAGCGCGGCCTGGCCCGTGCCACCGTTACCAAACTCTGATTACCGGCACAGGAACCACTTATGGCCATCATTGACTTTTACGATCGCGGCTGGGGCATCAACCCTGCTGGGGTCGCCTACATCCAGGGTGAGCGCTCCTACACCTTCAACGAAATCGGCGAGCTCTCGTGTCGCATCGCCAATAAGCTGCTCGCACTGGGCTTGCCGAAGGAAACCAAGGGTGCCGTTTGGTCAGGTAACGACGTCACCGCCTGGGCCTGCACACTGGGTCTATGGCGCGCCAACATGACCTGGATTCCAGTCAACGCGCGCAACTCGAGCGAAGAAAATCACTACATCCTCGACGCATTCGACTGCGAGGTGATGTTCTACCAAAACGATTTCGCGGGAATCATCACCGAGCTGCGGCCCAAGCTGCCGAAGATCAAGCACTGGATCTGTATTGATGCCGATGCTGTCGATGCACCTTCGTTGGAACTATGGAGTGCCGGCCAGCCGGCGAGCCGTCCCGAAGTCGCCTATGACATGGACGACGTGGTGGCGGTCTCACCCACTGGTGGCACTACGGGCACGCCGAAGGGAGTGATGAACACCCACCGCAGCGTGCAGACGTTCATTGCCCACTTCATGCTGACCTGTGCTTATCGCAATGGTGAAAAGCCGGTGAATATGGCCGCCGCACCGATGACCCACACTGCCGGCCTGTTGGCCGTACCCTGCACGGCGCAAGGTGGCACTGTAGTGGTTATTACCAAACCCGATCCGGCATTGATGTTGAACGCCATTGCGCAGCACAAGGTCAGCGAGCTCTTTCTGCCGCCAACGGTGATCTACAGGCTGTTGGAGATTCCCGGTATCGAGAAGCTGGACTTCTCCTCGGTGAAGTACCTGATGTACGGCGCGGCTCCGATGTCGGTAGACAAGCTGAAGAAAGCTATCGAGATTTTCGGTCCAGTCATGACCGGCGGCTATGGTCAGACCGAAGCACCGGCCAGTATCGCCAACCTTCGTCCCGACGAGCATATGGTGGGCGACCAATTCGCCGACGACGAACGCCTGTCCTCGGTCGGCCGCCCTAACCCGCTGGTCCGCGTCGAAGTGATGAGCGACACCAACCAGATCCTGCCGCGCGGTGAAACCGGTGAAATATGCGTGCGCGGCGACCTGATCATGAAGGGTTACTACAAGCAGCCGGAGAAGACCGCCGAGACCATCGTCGACGGTTGGCTGCATACCGGCGACATCGGCCATATCGATGTCGAAGGCTATCTGCACCTCACCGATCGCAAAAAGGACATGATTATTTCCGGCGGTTTCAACGTCTATCCCAGCCAAGTCGAGCAAGTGCTGTGGGGACATCCGGCCGTTCAGGACTGCGCCGTGATTGGCGTGCCCGATGAGAAATGGGGCGAGGCCGTCAAGGCCGTGGTCGAGCTCAACCCAGGCCAGGAAACCACAGAGCAGGAGCTTATCGAGCTGTGCAAAGTCAAGCTGGGTAGCGTGATGGCACCGAAGTCTGTCGACTTCACTAGCAGCCTGCCACGTAGTCCGGTGGGCAAGGTGCTGAAAAAAGAACTGCGTCAGCCGTATTGGGAAAACTCGGCTCGGAAAATCTGACACAACCGGAGATCTCAGGCCCGTCGGGCTACCCGATTGGGAAAAAATCGAGGTCGATCTTCAACCTCAGCCTGCACGTGGCCGAGATACGCCTGGCTAAACCCGGCACCGACCAGCACTTCAGGAAGCCGCTGCCGAGGCGCGCACCCAACGTCAACCACGCCGTGGGGTGCGAGCTGGACACCGACCAACTGAATATAAGGAATTTTCAATGAGCAATATCTATATCGCCGGCATCGCCATGACCGTCTTCGGCCGCCACAACGAACGCAGCCTCGACGACTTGGCACGCGAGGCTTTCCATGGTGCGTTGAAGGACGCCGACTGCAGTGCCGCCGATCTCGATATCGCATTTTATGCCGGCATGACCAATGGCCCATTGCAAGGCCAGCTCTCGATCCCCGGTCAAGTCGTGTTCAGCAAGATCGGTATTGAAAGCATTCCTATCTATAACGTCGAGAATGCCTGCGCTTCGGGTAGCTCAGCCTTCAATTTGGCCGTGCAAAGTCTCAAGGCCGGTACAGCCAGTATCGCTCTGGCGTTGGGTGCGGAAAAGATGAATATCCCGGATAGACTGAAGGCCCTCTCGCTGTTCGAGGCTGGATGGGATGTTTCTCGCGCCGAAGAGAATTACCAGATGTTGGTGAAAATGGGCGAAGGCGTGGTATCACCCGCCGGGTCGGAATCGGACAAGCCTTACAGCAAGTTTATGGCCATCTATGCCGCATTATGCCGTCAGCATATGAAAACCTACGGCACCACGCAGCGGCAGATCGCAGCAGTGTCGGCGAAAAACCACACCCACTCGGTACATAACCCTTACGCTCAATTTCGCAAAGCCTTCAGTATCGACGAAATCCTTGCCGCCCCTCCGATCACCTACCCGCTCACCCTGCCAATGTGCGCGCCGCTGTCGGACGGTGCAGCAGCAGCCATCCTGTGCACCGAGGAAGGACTCGCACGCATCGGTGCGGACAGAAGCCGCTGCATCAAGGTAGCGGCCAGCGTTATCCGTAGCTTCAGCCATCGCCGTCTCGATCAGCCGGAACTGAACGTCGGTCGCCTGGCCGCTAACCAGGCCTATGAACAGGCGGGCCTGGGGCCGCAAGACATGCATGTCGCCGAAGTCCATGACGCCTCGGCGATGGGCGAAATAATTCAGGTCGAAAACCTGAGTCTGGTCCCGTTTGGTCAGGGCGGACCTGCGGCTGAACGTGGCGAATTCACGCTGGGCGGGCGCATCCCGGTCAATACTTCAGGTGGCCTGGAATCGAAAGGTCATCCACTCGGCGCTACCGGGATCGGCCAGCTCTACGAACTTGTGACGCAACTGCGCGGGGAGGCTGGCGCACGCCAGGTACATGGCGCACGCCATGCAATCCAAGAAAACGGCGGCGGTTTGCAGGGTATTGAGGAGGCAGCAGTCGCGATCCACATTCTCAGCAAATAGTTCTTTTCAGCAAAAAATTTGTAGTGGCGAAACCAATCAAAACAAGAAGGATAAAAAACATGTTCCAAAACAAAGTAGTCGTCATCACTGGCGCAGGATCAGGCATTGGTCGGGAGTTGGCTATCCAACTGGTGGAAGCTGGCGCACATGTCGCACTGTCCGACATCGACCAAGTAGGCCTCGACAAAACCATGAAACTATTGCCTGACGCCAGCAAAGCGAAAGGTTACATCCTGGACGTATCGTCCTGGGACGCCTTCCAGGCTCATGCTGACGAGGTGAAGCGAGATTTTGGCACAGCGCACTTCGTCATTAACAACGCAGGTGCCGCAGTCATCGGGACAGTTGCCAACACCTCCATCGATGAGTACGAGTGGCAACTCGGTATCAACATGTGGGGCGTGCTGTACGGTACCAAAGCGTTCCTGCCGATGATGTTGGCCCAGCGAGAAGGCTGCATCGTCAATATTTCCAGCGTATTTGGCCTGGTGGGTTACCCGATGCAAAGCGCCTACAACATGTCGAAGTTCGCCGTACGTGGTCTGACCGAAGCATTATGGTCTGAACTCGATGGTAGCGGTGTACGCGCCGTGTGTGTGCACCCTGGCGGAATCAAAACCAATATTGAAAAGGCCGGACGACGCTGTAAAGCCGCCGGTAAAACAGAAGAAAGGTTCACGGCACTGGCAGAAAAAATGCTACTGACGCCAGCGGCGGATTGTGCCGGCGACATCATCAAGGGGCTCCGCAACGGAACCAAACGCATTATCACAGGAAACAAGTCGAGCACCTTGTTCTGGGTAAGCAGGCTGTTCCCCAATAGCTATCCGGCATTACTCAAGCTGCTTGGCTGAGACCCAAAAGTTACAAGATGTCTCTGCGTGATGCGAGGCGTCACCACCTCTCAGGAACAATCCCATGACCGACAGTTATACCCGCAAGCTTTTTATTTCTGCCGCTTGTTTCAACGTACTCGCGGGTCTTCCATTACTTGTAGCTATGCGACCCGTAGCTGCGCTGTTGGGGCTGCAAATTACCCCTACCTCAACCCTCTTCATTCAACTCACCACGTGCCTGGTTATCATATTCGGCTGGGCCTATTGGATGATCGCTCGCGATCCACTGCAGTATCGTCCCTATATCCTGCTCGGGGTGATCCTGAAAGTACTGTTTGTTGTGGTGGTTTATGGCCACTGGCTGGCTGGCAGCATACCTTGGCCATTGCCGGTGGTGGCATCAGGTGACATCGTCTACTCACTACTCTTCTGGCGTTATTACCAGCGTGCCCCCCGGTATAGCCTCGATTGACTGGATCGCCGAGCAGATGGGCCACACCAACGGGAACATGATCCGCCAGCACTATGGGACGTGGATCAACGAGGATGGGCCGGATGTCGTCGGGATGTTGCAATTAGCACTGAAGCTATAGAGGTTCAGCTATTACGTCTTGATTGGCGTATCGCACTTTGCCCGCCCATCGCGCTCTGAATACCTCGACGGTGATCCTCACCGAACCAGCCCATGCTCATTGCTCCCTCGCCTCGATAGCAAAGCTCGCCCGCCAGGCTGTCCAGCCGCGCAACACGTAATCCTTGATCAGGCGTTGGCGTTCAAAGCTCAACAGTTTGGCATCGTCCAAGGCGGCCAGGTAACCTTCGAGCTCTCCCAGAGCGTCGACAAAGATACCGGGGGCCTTGGCCTGGGTGACATCATTGATGCGTTGGTGCAGGGCGATTCCGAGCGGCAGCGAAAGCTGTGCGAGGGCTGCCGTCACCTGATGCCAGGTCACTGCTGGCTCGGCTGGTGGGTAGTCGTAGGGATTGGTCAATGGCGGGGGCATAGGTTCAAGTCCGTTTCGAGTGAGTGGCCCCCCCGAGCGCAAAACCAAAGGGCCGGGAGTTGGTACACCCGTCTATGGGGTGGTGGTTTTCTCGGCCACAAAAAAGGCCCCCACGCCTTTTCCCATATCGCCCTTTTTCAGACGCCAGAAACCACAAACCCCCGACTTTCTCTAGGAAAATCAGGGGTTTGTGTTTACTAAATTTGGCGGTGAAGGAGAGATTTTAATTTAACACCATTTTCGACCAACAAGGCCCGTATTCCGGGGCTTTCAGCGTGCATAGTAGTACAATTGAGTAGTACAATCCGCTGTACCACTCCCCTCTCCACGGCGCTCCAATGGCAGACAATCTGATTCAGAAGAAAGGCGAGTCCACGTGGTATGTGCGACTGGCCGTCCCTGCCGATGTACAGAAAGCCGTTGGCTCCAAGGTGCTGGTTCAGTCGCTGAAGACCGGACTTCGCAAGGAAGCAATGAACGCACGCCTTCCGATCCTCGCCAACTGGAAAGCTCAGTTTCAAGCAGCACGGGATAAACGCACCAACCGTGGAGATGCTTGGAAAGAACGCCTTGCAGGGGACGCTCACGACTTCAGCAACATCATCCGCCAACTCAAGACCGATGTGGCCCTAGGTGAGTCGAAACCAACACAACTCGACATTGATCCAGCAGATCTTGAAGAGTTTCGGCAATTCGTTTTCAGCGATACCGAGAGCGGACAACGGCGCCGGGCAGAAGCTGATGTGGTGTTTGCCAAGCAGGGATTGGAAGGCGAGCTTGCTGTCCACGACTTGGCTCATAAACTGCTGCTCGAAACCTTTGGCGAACTGATTGCTTACGCCAACGACTTCTCGATGCCAGAAACTGAAGAGATGCAAGTCATCCTGACTAACCCTGCCGCCTACAAACCAAAATCACCAATTACCACAGCCCGCCTGAAGACCTATCGAGAATTCAGGGAAAGTCGTGGTGGCGCGGCAAAGCACGTCGACCAGCAAGTGGGCAAGATGGAGCGGCTGTCAGAATTTCTCAAGAAAGAGGGACTGCCACTCAACTTTGACACTGTGGATAACTGGCTCAAGTCGTTGGACCGGGCACCCAAGACCCTTAGCCAATACCTAATGGCGGGCACTGCGTTCTGGAAGTGGGCGATGAAGTACGACACGGCTTGGCGTGAAGAATACAAGGACAAGGTAAACCCGTTCGTAGGCCATGAACTGCCACAGGGCGGAGGCTCTGAGCTAGCTGGTCAGGACCGACAAATTTACACGCGGGCCGATACCCTCAAGCTGCATCAAGCCGCACTGGATAACGGAGATAAACCGCTTGCTGACCTTATTGCACTGGGCTGGTACACCGGGGCCAGGATTGAAGAACTTTGCCGACTCAACAAAGACAATGTGGTCACTGTTGACGGCATCAAGTGCTTCGACTTCCCGAAGAGCAAGAGCAAGGCGAGCAAACGTGTAGTGCCGATCCATCCAAGCTTGTTGCTCACCATTGATCGCCTGAGCGAAGACAGCACCGATACTTTCCTCATCCCCACCAGCTCGCACGACCACTACGGCAAACGATCACACGCGATATCCAAGGCGTTTGGCAGACTGCGTACAGCAGCAGGCTTCAGCAAACTCCACGTCTTCCACAGCTTCCGTCACACCGTAGTTACTGAGCTGATCAGGGCTGACGTACCAGACGCCTTGGCAAAAGAACTGGTTGGGCATGAAACGGGTTCA
The DNA here is from genome assembly GCF_056401975.1 of Pseudomonas sp. P4_C8. Taxonomy (NCBI): domain Bacteria; kingdom Pseudomonadati; phylum Pseudomonadota; class Gammaproteobacteria; order Pseudomonadales; family Pseudomonadaceae; genus Pseudomonas; species Pseudomonas sp. P4_C8. The sequence goes on from NZ_JBFUIH010000009.1 coordinate 169,162, forward strand.
GTGACCCACGACGTGTATTCAAAAGGTGCGAGCACAACACAAAAGCTAGCAGCGATTTCCAAACTTCCCGCTTTTCCTTGAACCAAGCATCAACCACTTAAGTTTCGAGGCTGCGTCAACCACGACAGAAAACTCATCGAAACCACAGCACAACTCCAGAAAAACCTGCATCAGTTTCGTCTTGCTCCAATCACCAAGTTCCGTTCTGCCCAGTGTTTACGGGCTTACATGGGTGGTTGGACTAAGCAGGACGCTTTCTCTCCCGCTCGAAACTGGTTTTGTAAATAAAGGATGACAAAAATACCAGTTGACTCAGCACCCATAAGTCCGTATATTGCTGACTCTCTTGAGCAAGCAACTCAGGAACATCCGGCGGGGGATATCCCACACGTCTAGCCCCGGGTGGGCTGATGATCAAGACCGCGATAGTCTGACAGCAAGTACTCACTGCCCTCCGCAATAATATGGAGAACTGGCACTGAGATTTCGTGCTGCCTGCGATTTACCAAACAAATCAGGCACAACCCGAGAGGACGCCCTTTTAATGAACTGAACAAGGAGAAATAACATGCAAGTATTTAATGTCGCTACACCTGAAGTGAATACCACCGCTGAACTGATCGCTTATTTCCGCACCAATGGCAATCACCATATCGCCGATAATCTCCTCATTCAAAGTGGCTCATTGGAGCTCTGCTCTGATCAAAGCTATCACCACTCAGATGAGCGCCCCTCCGTCTCCGAGATGAGAGATGAACTGAGGTTCATCCGCCAAAATATGGTCGTGTTAAAGACTCATCCCGAGATGGTCACGCCAGAACGCTCAGATGCTGTTATTCGAGCTCTTTATGCTCTGGCATACGACGCCTTGGAACAACTGGCTGACCGCTAGCAATTCCCAGAAAAAGCCTATCGACTTTAGTTGTCGAGTCGTACAGGCACGCTTGAAGTAATAAAGCATTAGAACGCTGATCAGCCTAGCGAGTACTCCGCTGGGCGTGATTCGTCGCACCCAGGCAATAACGCCAAAGGCACACCCGTCGAGGAGCTGCCAATGAATTGAACTTGAAGAAGGAGAACCACCATGAGCAATGCACACCAAGAACCATTTATAAAATTCCCCAAGGCCCTCCTAGCCGCTACGCACTGGATCAGCCTGACTACTGGTGAGGAAATCCAATTCACCCCGTCGAACAAGATTCTTTGGCTTCACATCAAGGATCGCTTCGACTTCTTCGCCAGCTTGGGCAACGAATGGTTTGATAATCAGGAAGCGATTGCCGCAGCTACTGGCAGCAACATTAGCACCGTGAAGCGATTCCTTGCCGACCTGACAAAGCACGGATACCTCAAGGCATCGAAGAAAAAGGTTTGGGGATGCGCATTCTCCAATAGCTACACCGTCGCCCAAGACCTTGTTGGAATTGTTCGCACGGAGAGCAAGACTGCAATGGCAGGGGGCGCTACGCCGACGGTGCCAGACGCGACACCGGAAGCAGTTCCAATCGTGGTAGCAATCGTGCCAACATCGACAGTAGCCACAATCACGAGTCCAGAAGCACCACCACCTGTTATCGGGTTGGCATACCGCCCCCCATCGAACGATGGTGATCCTCCGAATTGGGGATAGCAACAGTTCAGAATGAGCTACCGCAAAGCTCAAATTGAACTTCCCCAGATAGCTCAAATTGAACCACCGCATAGATCAAATTGAGCTGCCGGCATGGCTCAAATTGCACCACTATTAAGATAGATAGAACAAGAAAGATATAACAATAATAATTTAAAAAGATAGATATACAAAGAAAGAGGTTAGCACGGCACAGCGGGAGGCGTAAGCCGAAAGCTGAAATTGACCCGCACTTACCTAGTAAATTCTCTTTCATAGTACTTATTGAAAATTATGAAGGTAAAGTAACAAAGTAAATGTGACTCCATGTAAGGACAAGTCAGGCCTATAGCTTCCGCTATGTAACATCCCGTGCTAAAGCTCTTGGACCGTGCGTAATGTCACGACCGATAGTGTCGTATCTGTACCAACCGTAAAATCATTGGCACCACCTACGAGGAAAATGCCTAACGAAACTAGAATAGGAGAAAATAATGAACAGCATGCACAATGAATACCGTGAAACCCTTTCCCAGAGCGGCCGAGGCTCTAAAACCGCAGCAGAAACACCATACGTACAATTCACATCCCCAGGCCTCAAAAAACTAGTACCACCTACGGCACCAGCAGTACCAACACCAGAACCCTTAGCTCCAGAGTCAGAGGTTGCTTTGGTTTATGGTGTTGGCATTGATGACTCTCCAGAAGGTGCCAAGGATGCGGCTCATGTTGCGTGGCGTGCGATGATAAAACGGGTGTACCACAACCCACTCCCAACGTATGTTGGGTGCTCTGTTGATCCAAGCTGGCACTTGTACTCAGATTTCAAACAGTGGTTTGATGTGAACCACGTTGTTGGCTATGAGCTGGACAAGGACATCCTTCAACCGGGTAATAAGATATACAGCCCTGACACATGCGTCTTCGTCCCCCATTTCATCAATCAGGCTGTAGTGTTGAGAAGGAAGCCACCAAAGTCGGGTTATCACGGAGTTTACGCATTTGCCGACCGATGGTACGCCAGCCTTACGCACAAAGGTGAGACCAACGATGGCAAGAGTAGAGTGGATGCCCTTGAGGCTCATTCCGACTGGCAGAGGATGAAGGCTGACGCCACTGACGATCATCTTCATTATTACTTGAAAGAGATTGCACCTGATTTGCGTGTTGTACGAGCACTGATTAAATACGCCGACTTGCTTCGATCAAACGCTGACCAAGGTATTCAGACATTGAAGTACCAGCACTGATTATTGAAGGAGGAAGCAGCAGTTAACGCTGCTGCACCTCCTATCCACGCAGTGTACAGCCCAGTGAGTCGCCCTGGCTAACGCAGGTAGAAGTAAAGGAACACCACTACCAGCACGACAAAAATCACCCGGCCTTGGATTACGTCAGAGTTCGCCTTGTCCACCTTAATCTGTTTGTAGGTGTCGGCGTCGCTCAAACCCTGCTCCTTGTACTTCAATACATGGTTGATTTGCTTGTCGAGTTTCTTGTTGTGGCTGTTTTTGTTTGACGTGACGATCAGCCAAACAATCAACCATAGACCTCCAGTCAGAATGGTCATGATCAGGTGCAAGACGTGGTTCGTGTTCTTTTTCTGGCTGGTCAATACAAACAGTTTTTCGTTCATGGTTCATCCTTGCGACATGGCTGGTGGCTTGAGTGGTGTCGCTTAGGGATTGAATTTATCCCAAATTCAGATATCTGAAAACCAGATATAGGTTGGTAGGCTGCCCACTCGTAGCCAGTCACCCATGTCCAAGACGATCTATAGACCCGAACACACTGTGCTTTTGTCGTTGCTGAAGAAGCACAGGAAAGCGGCTGGTCTGACTCAAGTCCAGTGCTCAAAGGCTCTGGAGCGTCCACAGTCCTTCATGAGTGACGTAGAAAGTGGGACACGTCGCTTGGACATCGTCCAGCTTCGCGATTTGTGCAAAGTCCTGGGAATTGGTTTGCAAGACTTGATTGCAGAGTTTGAGGAATCATTGTCAGAGGACTGACAGGACGACAGCTCACAGATTTTGCCGGTGAGTTGAATGGTCAACAGGCAGAGCCAGAGGCTGTTCCGGTGCTGCGCTGCAATTCCTTTGTCTGACTACTGGCGGTCATGGCATGCTGACCTACAAAGTCATTACAGGGATCAGGGGCAAGCAATGGGCGAAGAGTCTGGCGGCGACAATAAGGTCAAAGGGACAATCGAAGCGGTAACGGGCCTGGTTAAGGCTGTGCCTGTGTACGAGGACTTGCTTCAACCAGTGGCGAAACAGCTTGGTAGGTCGTTGGAGACGGTTGGTAAGGCTATCAATGTTGCTCTTTCGCCTGTCACTGGTTTGGTTTGGGGATATGAGAATATCCAGGTGTTTCTTGCTACTAAGCTTGCTGATCGTTTGAAGCATGTCTCGCCCGAGGACATCATAACCCCCAAGCCCAACGTCGCTGGCCCCGCAATCGAAGCCTTGCGATTTACCGGGCATGAAGAGTCATTGAGCGACATGTACGCCAACCTTCTTGCCGCCGCCATGGACAAAAGTACGGCTCAGGGGGCTCACCCGGCTTTCGTGGAAATCATCAAGCAGCTGACACCCGACGAGGCAAAACTGATTGCCTACTTCATGAAGCCTCTACCTTTCCCACTCGTTACGGTCAGGGTCGAGCACATTGATTTTAATAAGGGCGGTAACAACATAGCTAATAACGTCTCGTTGCTGGGGAGAAAAGCCGGTGTTGAGTTCCCCCACTTAGTGCCTACATACCTCGACAACTTATGCCGCTTGGGGATCATAGACATTCCAGATGACTCCTCCTACATAGACGATGATCTATACACTGAGCTTCTGGAGTCTCCCGAAGTAACAAGTCGTCAGAAGCCGGAGTATTTGAAGCCAGATTATAAGTTTTCATTTATTCAGAAGGCAGTAAGCGTGACCAACCTCGGCATGCACTTCGGGCGTATTTGCGTAAACCGTTCGACGTTGAACCATGCAACCTCGTAGGAAGCGTCAAATAACCCCATGGAACCCCCTTGCACGACGAGCCCTGTCAGGACATGAATGCTCTTTGAGAGCCAGCGTTTCTGGGGCTTGTAGCTAAGGTCAAGATAAGTCGAGGCCCTTAAGTACGCTCAAGCTCGATTAATTGGTGCCAGAGTGGCTTTTGCACGCCAAATCACCGCTTTTCGGAAGAAAGCACGAATCCCCTAGCCCCTTGCGGATAGACCGCTCTGAGCTAGCTTTGATGGTGTCGCCAGCGTGGCGATTGGCTATTAAGGAGCTGCACATGGTTAACAAGCGTGGCAGGGACTCAAAGACCGGGGAGTTCATCCCTATCGACGAAGCAAAGCGGCGTCCCAACACTACAACGGTAGAGACGATCCCACTGCCGAAGAAACCAACGAAGCCAAAAAGTAAATAGCATCACCGTGGGGGTGTCGCTAGGCTCCCTCACGCCCTCAAGGACGACCCCCATGCCAGACAACTCAGAAGCCAACATCGCCACAGCAGACGTGCTGACCCTGTTGTTACACAACCAGCACGCCTTAGCCGCTGCAATCGAAGAAGTAGCCCTGTGGGCTAAAGCCAGCGGCTCAACGGAAGCCCATGGGAACGCCGTCACTGCATTGGAAACTCTCGATGCGAACGCATCCGCCATCACCGCTGGAATTCTCAAACTCCGGCAATAATCGCTATCAAAGAAGTAGACGTAACTGATAGCTCGATAGCCACCCGCCAATCACTATCAGATATCTATTGCAGATAGCTATGCGATTCAACTATCATTGATCTATCAAATTCAAGAGTAAAGGATAGTCCGCCATGAATGCCCACCTCTACCTCCGAGCATCAACGAAAGACCAAGACGCCAACCGTGCAAAAGTCGCCCTGGAGTTGTTCGCTGTCGAGAAGGGATTGAGCATCGTAGGCGCGTATGCCGAGAACATCAGCGGAACCAAGCTCAACCGTCCACAGCTGCTCGCCCTGCTCGATACCGCCAAGAATGGAGACGTGCTATTGGTTGAGTCTGTAGACCGCCTGAGTCGCCTCTCACAAGCTGACTGGGACACTCTCAAAGCCACCATCAAGTCCAAGGGGCTACGACTGGTTGTTGCTGATCTGCCCACCAGTCATATGCTGGTTGAAGCCAAAGGAATCACGGGACAAATCATGGATGTGATCAACAACATGCTGATCGACCTGATGGCAACCATGGCAAGGCTGGATCAAGAGAAGCGCGTGGAGCGCATCAAGCAGGGTTTGGAGAACAAGAAGGCTGCTGATCCTGATTGGAAGCCAGCAGGCAAAGGCAAGAATGCAGCCAAGTGGGCGGAGGTACAGGCTCTAATGCAGGAGCACCCAACCATGTCTGCTGACAAGATTGCCAAGTTGGCTGACTGTGGTGTTGCCACCGTTTACCGGATTAAGCGAGAAACAAAGGCTGCCTGATCCTGGCCTTAGCTATGTCATCCTGCTCGGGTTATGCGGGGCTTCGCCCCCAACTTATTTTAGAAAAGCTTCGATTTTCATTTGCCTACCCTCGCACAGGGCTAAGCACCTCAGGCAAAACCGTCAGATTATTTTTCCGGTCGAAAAACCAAACGACTATCGAAGAGCACCGGAAATTTTGGCGGGGGCATGGGTTAAGGAAAATTGCCGCTCCGTCAGAAGTGTTCGCACCAACCAAGAAACGCTTCGTCATTACTCAAGAAGATGAAAGGCTTTTTGGCACTATCTTCGTACTCATTGACGGTCAACGCATAGATGCTTGAACCGACTCCAGCCCCCTGATCCTTCCGCATGGTCGCTACGGCCTTGTAGCTATTCTCAGTCGATCCGTAGTCAATGACTTGTGGGTCGGTTACATAAGAATTCTTCAAGGCTCCTGCCATCAAGCCAGTCCGTCTTTCAACGGTGAATTGTTTGCCGATGTAGATTCGGTTTATCGGTTTCTCTTTTGCGGCGACGGTGCTTTCAATCGTGCAACGGTAGTCTTCCGCTGCCCATACATTCGTTGTCGCTGCCAGTGCGACCACTACCGCTATCCCTGCCTTCATACTCAACCCTTCTAAACTGACTCGCCAAGGAGCCATCAACACAGTTCAAATCGAACAGGATTGAATGGATATTGACTACATTCCCACACCCACTGCCTACAAGATCGAACAAGCTCTAGCTTGCCAACTGGATTAGGTATAAAGCACACATCCAGAAAATCGCCCAACTGCTGAACTATCGCCAAGTAATACGATTCACCATTCTGCCTAGCAACCGCCTCTTCATTACTTGTCAATGTAAATGGCTGCGACGGTGACGCTATCAACTTGACTTCAACAAAAATCTTTCTTCCCTCCTTATCAACACACTCAATATCATAGCCAAGATTTTGCCTACTCACATCATTAGCACTCCATCCTTTTGCAATGAATATATTTTTAACCTGTTCTTCTGCCCCCCTCCACTTTTTTAGACTCAAGGAAGATACCTGATTGAAAACAGAATCGACCGACCACTCTGAGTTCTTCTGAAGTTCACCTTCCAAGGAGTCAACTTTTTTTTCAGCAGTAGGAATGATTTTTGAAGCAGCACCCTGTTTAGTAAGGGCGCTCACCAGACGAGAAATACCTCCAGCCCCAGCGGTCTTTTCAACCACCATATCAATGAAAGCCTCATCCAACACTGACTCACACTCTTCAATCTGAGCTAAGGAAAGCTTTTTATTTCCAGACACCCAAACGGGCCAAGAAACATCTATATCGCTAACACTTACTTGCTTCGTATCAACCAGCCTAACCAACTCAGAAACTATCTCAGAACACCCGCCTTGCGAAATGCTCTCACTTACGAACGACTTTGATATGTCATTAACACCAACATCCTTAGCACCAAGATATCGCATTAATGCAGACGCCCCCTCGACACCTTCAATAGATCGAGGCATAGGCTCAAGACCACTCAACTTAGTCAATAACTCGAAGTCTAAAGAGTTAAGCCACGACGGACGCAGTACAAACATATCCAACCTACATACTTCTTGGAGATTCCTAAATAGCTCTGACTTAAATGACCTTTTCTGGTATTTATGCATCCTAGGGTCATCTAGAGGAAGAAGTGCTTTTAGCATTCCGATTGAATCAGGCATTGGCTTATCTAAAATAATATCATCCACCAAACCAGCCAATATCGCTGCTAACTCCGAAATCCCTTGATCTGTCCTATCATCAAAAACAACCCTAGTCCTTGAAGGGTCTGTGCTAATATCACTATTTAGCTTAACGCCAAGACCAGTGGACTCATTAGTAGGCAGAAATGCATGGACTACAGCGCCACTTTCAGGAAGCCGCTCAATCACCTCGCTAACGGGGTCTTGATAAAAAGCAACTGAAGCCCCCTGATTACCCACAACAATCCAATTAGATGCCTCACGTTCTGAACTGATCTGTACCAGTCGCACCGCCCTGTCCCACTCCTCTCTACCGACCACGTAGGATTCTACAGCCCCCGCAACAAGGTTTAACTTTTGAATATTCCTCAAAAACAATAGAGACGTAGCATCAAAATTCAGAAACTCATTATCTATCGCACTTGCAGCAAAATCACCAAATACGAAAAATGTCACATACCCATCTTTTCGGAGCATCTCAATTTCAGGCATAACAGCCTGGCGAGTTGCACTATCCAACTCATGCGGTATCCGTATAAGCGGAACTCGACTAGCTTGAGGAACCGCCCTAGCTGTCAAATCTCTAGAGAAAGTAGCCTCCAGTCCATCACTAATAATATGAACCACATCAGCCAAGCCAACTACCGATTTAAACCCTATTCCTCGATAGCCAATACTACTTCCACGAGATTTTGTAGATGACGCACTCCTACAAATAGACTCAAAATCTTTTACTGTAAATGGATTTCCATTATTTGCAACTATCAAGTGATCATGAATTTTCTTTACAAGAAAGCTCGTAGCCTTTGCATCATCAGCATTCTGAAGCAACTCTATAAACGATCGAGAGTCATAGCTTTCAGCCACATATTTTTCTAGACCTGCCAAATCAGAAAGCAGATGAGGGGAACGCTGTGCTTCTTCAAGCAAAGGCAAACGAACTTCCTGTAACATTTAATCACCCTTTCTTCGGATAAACTCTGATTTTAGAAATATTTTTAACCGAAAGACTCAGTGACTCACTGAAAGCCTCAAACCCAAAAAATGATTCACTATAATAATAACGAGTATCCGTACCAACAACACGATCCGACTGATCATAAACCGCGATAACTACGGTTACGTCATCCTTCAACTCTGCACCATTAGAAGCATGTATCTCTCCATGTACTTGTAGTGAAATATAGTCATCATCAGCTTCCAAGAAGGCAGACATCCCCTGAAATCTAACTCCAACTCGCTCTTCAAAAGCCTCAACCCGTTCAATCTTTGATGTCAAATCGACTGTTGCCACAAGCCTTGCTCCTATGCACTTTTGGTTGAACAACACTATAGACCACACAAACTGTTAATACGGCTAATTTTCAGACCGATTACACATTTCGAACAAGCTTAATACAGCCCGCTGTTTGCATGCGATTCTGCCAGTTACGATTCGTCCAGTACGTACCCGTCAAAACCGTTCCGCTTTTAACCCGAAGCTTTGCACCGCCTTGAAACGAGCTTACGTCAGTTTCGAGAGGCTTAACAACCTCACTTTCAAAAACGTAGTAAAGCACATACGAACCGAATATCTCATCTTTTAGAATACGAGACAACACAACATGACTAGTCGAATATTCGTCATCAGAAATCATTGACATTGAAAAGTGAAAAACCGACATGGCAATTTCAAATCTCAGTATTTTTGAAAGTGACTGACCATCAACTCCTTTGAACTGAAAGTCAGCGACCCACCCTCCACGTAAATCTGGACCAACATATTTATTCAAAATACTAGAAAGGACTGGCACCGACCAAAGAGACATACCAAAAAATCTAAAAAACAAATAGATAAAAGTCCAATAAGCAGTCAAAAGAGATACGAATTTTGAAATACTGTTTACAGTGGCAATTTCATACTTAACATCAGGAACGCTAATATTAAAAAACGGATAAGCCAAAACAAATATTGCGGTAAACAAAGCAACAATAGTTGACTTTGTTTTCATAGATAACAAATCCCACATTAGCGACCCCCCTTATAAATTCTTCTTCTAATTGGATTTTTTACGGGCCTATTGTAGGGCTGGATATTTACTTTAACCTTCCCAACACCAAGTACCTGTCCTCGATATACCACTGTAGCATCCATATAGTGAACGCCTGTATAAGCACAATTTCGCGATATTTCTGCACTGATACCCAGAGGTGTATTATGCCCAAGATCATTAGAGTCCGCCGCATCTCCCCCTTGGTTACGAACAATCCAAGTTATACTTGCATCAGGATGATATTCATCAAAGTTAAACACCCTAAACGAAAGCGATTCATTCTTATAACAAATCACTGACGAAGTCACTTCAGAAGACAACAAAATACCTTTCGAATCGTAATGCCTAACCTCTGTAAAAGCAGGCGATGTAACTGCTGGCAGGCCCGTTTTCCCGCCAGCAATTGCAGCTTCGTTTATCGGCGGCAGCATATGACCGAATATACGTTCCCAGAGATAAAATGATGCGAATGCATCCTCCACCCTCATTGCAGAATTACTGATGTCTTCAAGCTCCAGCAAATGCGGACGCCAATAGTCAATATCAGCCTTTGAAAACGATAGAATATCCGACCCGGTAAGTGGATTAATTACACTTTCAGACTCTAAAATACAATTTACAATCTCTTGTGCAGCTCTGGCAAAATCCGATTCATCATCAGAAGAACCTATAAGCTCTATAAATTCTACAACGAGAATCGTCAATGCCATAGATGACAATGGTTTAGCAAGCGATGAGTTCGCCTTCAGCGAAGCCCATGCCTTGAGATATTTTATAACACGTCGAACGATTGGTCGCTGAGAAACACCGACGCTATTATCAAACCAGTCTTGAAAACCTTTTGGATCACTATGTTCCCAACCATTTTCTGTTGCCAAAACCACAGTATCATTTTGAGAGTTAAAATAATACAGTGGCATATCAATGTGAAAATCGCCAGAAAACACAACTCGCTCGCAACGCTCTTTTACTTCGTCAGGCACACGTGCACTGGAATCAAACTGACAATAATCAACTATCGCATCATGCAAATCAGATTTAATATCAACGGCATCAATACCCGACTCATCACCTTCCCCAATCAAATAGAGACCAACATCAATATCAAACTCCTCGAACTTTGATGCAGGCCTAATCAAAGTATGATTCTTTAGAGAACCTTGTATCCAATGCCTGACTTCAATATCAAAAACCTCAGAAAGCTTTGGCTTTACAAACCCCAATAAAGCATCTCGCCCTTCACGCGCAGTTTTTAACTGCTTATCTGAAAGAGATATCCGTGAAAATAGGGTATTTTGATTATCTGAATCATAGAAAAGCGTTGAACAACCACCCATTATGTTTGCTCCATGCAGTGCCGTTATATTCCATCATCCGTCATGCTAAACCCAGACGTTGGAACCTAAGCAGAGAAAGCCTAAGTGGGAGATAACATCTCAGAGTCTAGTAAAAAATTCCATCACTGCGTGCCCAAGAAAAAAAAATGCTCACAGTCACATTCCGTTGATAGACGCGTTTTCACCTCATCACACCATTGGCAAAACTCAAAGACTGTTAGCTGCTGTGAGCCCGATTGGAAAGTGAAGCTGTTGTTCCTTGCCCTAGCATCCAACAGCAGTGATCCACGGCGTAGCGATGGTGCGGCTCGCCCAACGACCTATGTAGATGCAACCGCCGCCGCTATCCCCGCCTTCATGATGACTCTCTTAATTTGTGATGGCACGATGTTATCGGGCTCCGAAGCTCGATGCCAGATAGGCAAAAACTCAGAATCGGACTAACGGCAGATATCAAGGAGATGTGTGGGCGAAACGAGGAAGAAGCGGAACTGCGGAGGGATTGAAGCACGTGAAGAAAATGCGGAGCGGCGAGTAGTACAATTGAGTAGTACAACCGAAAAGCAAAAAGCCCCGCAAACCATTGATTTGCGGGGCTTTTCTAAATGTGGCGGTGAAGGAGAGATTCGAACTCTCGATACAATTTCTTGTATACACACTTTCCAGGCGTGCTCCTTAAGCCACTCGGACACTTCACCGTATCTCGTCAAACAAGTTCTGTCTGTCGAGGCGCGCTAATGTAGTCGAAACCTTTTCCGATGGCAAATTTTTTTTGCAGAATTTTCATGCGCTTAGCGTTTTAGTCATTCCGGTGGGTTGCTGCCCATGGCAAACCTGCCAATCTCCGGCTTCGTGCCCTCTTCTATATAGAGGGGAATGCGCGGCGGGTGTGGCGGGCCACGCTTGTCCGGCGGGGAAAGGGTGACTGGCGGGTCAGTCACAGCGCTTTACCTGACGTGCCGCGATGGGTAACGTCTGCCTCAACTTTCATACAAGGAATAGCGTCATGAGTGAGTTGATTTCCTACCATCTCGAAGACGGYATCGCGACCCTGACCTTGAGCAATGGCAAGGTCAATGCCATCTCKCCCGACGTGATTGYYGCGTTTAACGCTGCGCTGGATCRRGCGGTRRCKGATCGKGCGGTGGTGATCATTACCGGTACGCCGGGGATTCTGTCGGGTGGTTATGACTTGAAGGTGATGACGTCCGGCCCTAAAGAAGCGGTGGCGTTGGTCACTGCTGGTTCGACCCTGGCCCGTCGCCTGCTGTCGCACCCGTTCCCGGTAATTGTGGCGTGCCCTGGGCATGCCGTGGCCAAGGGTGCGTTCCTGCTGTTGTCGGCGGATTACCGCATTGGTGTCGATGGGCCGTTCAGCATTGGTCTGAACGAAGTGCAGATCGGCATGACCATGCACCACGCCGGTATCGAGATCGCCCGTGATCGCCTGCGCAAGTCGGCGTTCCACCGCTCCGTGATCAATGGTGAGATGTTTAACCCGCAGAGCGCCGTGGATGCCGGTTTCCTCGACGTGGTGGTGTCGGCCGAAGAGTTGCAAGGTGCAGCGCTGGCGGCGGCTCGTCAGTTGAAGAAGATCAACATGACCGCGCACAAGAACACCAAGCTGAAAGTACGCAAGGCGTTGCTGGAGACGCTGGACAACGCGATCATCCTGGACCAGGAGCATATGGGTTAAGCCCAAACTTGCTGCACCGAAAAGCCCGACCGTCGTGTCGGGCTTTTTCTTACGCACTGCGTTGAAAAGTCTGCAACCGCTCTAGGCCGCAGCTGACCAATAAGTCAGAAACATGCTCACAAACATCGCCTTTCTCCCCCCTTTAGCGGCAATTGCCGAAAACAGTGCACATCCGTACACTGCGCCACCTTTTGTCCCGGTGGGGCCTGCAAATGCTGTTTGTGTTTCGTATGTTCTTGATGGGCCTGCACTTTATTCTGGCCGGTGTGCTTGGGGTGATTCTAGGCCTGTGTCGCCCGTTCAACCCGGACAACAGCCGTTTGTGCGCACGCCTGTATGCGTGGCCGGCGATGTGTATTTTGCGTTTACGAGTGAAGACCGATGTCGCGCCATTGATGAACAAGCCTGACAGCTGCGTCATCGTCGCTAATCACCAGTCCAACTACGACTTGTTTGTGTTCGGCAATGTGGTGCCCCGCCGCACCGTGTGCATCGGCAAGAAAAGCCTTAAGTGGGTGCCGCTGTTCGGGCAACTGTTCTGGCTGGCCGGTAACGTGTTGATCGACCGCGGCAATGCGCAAAAGGCGCGCCAGTCGATGTTGACCACCACGCGCACCTTGCAGCATGAAGACACTTCGATCTGGGTCTTCCCGGAAGGCACGCGCAACCTTGGCGAAGAGTTGCTGCCGTTCAAGAAAGGCGCGTTCCAGATGGCGATCGCTGCCGGTGTGCCGATCGTGCCGGTGTGTGTCAGCAGTTACGTCAAACACATGCGTTTGAACCGCTGGCGCAGTGGGAAAATTCTGATTCGCTCGTTGCCGGCGATTCCGACAGCGGGATTGAGCCTGGACGACATGCCCATGCTGATGGATCAATGCCGCGAACAGATGCGCGAGTGCATCGCTTCGATGGATCGGCAACTGCAAGCCGCGTAAAAACAAACCCGCCTGGTGCGGGTTTTCTTTTGCCTGCGAGCTTTTCCCTTCGAACTCTGCAAAGTTCGCTCACTCTCAAGCAGCAGACAAGGCTAAGCTGAAGATTGCCTGCCACTGCCATCTGCTAATAAGAAGTGAACCTGAATCATGGGTAGAGTTGTTGCTGCTGCGGTTTACAGCGCCGGTAAGAGAGTCACCAATATCACCCTCGACGAAGGCGCTGCCTGGGCTGCAAAACCTGGTCACTTTGTCTGGATCGGCCTTGAAGAACCGAACGCCCAGGAACTGGCCAATCTGCAACGCCAGTTCAACCTGCATGAACTGGCCATCGAAGATGCCCTGGAAAAGCACAGCCGACCGAAGCTCGAAACGTTCGGTGATGCACTGTTTATTGTCACGTATTCGCCGATTCGTAACGAAGGCAAACTGGAGTTCATCGAGACTCATATCTTTGCCGGCAACGGTTACATCATTACTGCACGCAATGGCCACTCGGCGTCCTACGCCTATGTCCGACAGCGTTGTGAGGCGCGCCCCCTGTTACTTGAGCATGGGGAAGACTTCGTCCTCTATGCCCTCCTCGATTTCGTGATTGAAAACTACCAGCCGATGGGCGAAGCGATCCATGCCGAGATCGATGAGCTGGAACACAACGTGTTGTTGTGCGGTGCGCTGAATGAACGTGACATCCAGAAACTTCACGGCCTGCGCCGGGACGTATTGCGCCTGCGTCGTTATGCGGCGCCGATGGTGGAGATCGGTGAGGAGCTGCAGAAGCTGAGCTTCCCGTTCATCGACAAGACCATGCGCCCGTACTTCCGTGATGTGCAGATTCACGTGACGCGGCAGATGGAAGACCTGACAACCCTGGCAGACATTGCCAGCCAGACGATTGAGATTGGAGTGCTGCTGGAAGCTTCACGCCAGAGCGTGGTGCAGCGCAAGTTTGCGGCGTGGGCGGCGATTTTGGCGTTCCCCACGGCGGTGGCCGGGATTTACGGGATGAACTTCCAGAACATGCCGGAGCTGGCGTGGCAATACGGGTACTTTGGGGTGCTGGGGTTTATTGTGGTGGGGTGTACAGGGTTGTGGGCGAGTTTCAAGAAGTCGGGGTGGCTTTAGTCAATACCGAGTCGCCTGTGACAATCGCGAGCAGGCTCGCTCCCACAGGGGATCTCCAGTGTGGGCGAGCCTGCATGTTTTTGCTTTAAACCGTTTCTGTTTTGTGCGCCACAAACCGCATCATCCACTCCGCAACCGTAGCGCCATGATGCTCATGCTCAAGGCTGGCCACGCCTTTGGAGTAGATTTGCTCGCCCAACGCTTGTTGACGGATATCCAACAGCGCGCGCGAATAATCGTGAATGAACTCCGGATGCCCCTGGAAGCACAGCACCTGATCGTTGATGTGGTAAGCGGCGAACGGGCAGAAATCGCTGGAAGCGATGACCGTGGCGTTTTCCGGTAGCGAGGTCACCTGATCCTGGTGGCTTATCAACAAGGTCAACTCTTCCCTGACCGGGCTCATCCACGGCGCCTTGGCGGCGAGTTTGTAGCTATGGGTGCCGACGCCCCAGCCTTGGGTTGCACGTTCGCTTTTGCCACCCAGCAACAGCGCCAGCAACTGATGGCCGAAACACACGCCCAACAGTTTGTCGCCGCGCTCGTAGCGGGTCAGCAGGTAGGTCTTGAGGGTTTCGATCCACGGGTCGGTGCCGAAGGAATCGGCCTTGCTGCCCGTCACCAGGTAGGCGTCGAACGTCAGGTCGTCGCTTGGGTATTCGCCCTGCACCACGTTATAGACGGTGAACTCGGCCGCGATAGGCTGCTGCGAAAACAGCTGTTTGAACATCTGCCCGTAGCCCTGATATTGGTCGACCAATTCCGGACGCAGGTGGTCGGTTTCCAGAATGCAGATGCGTAACGACATAAAAAATACCTGACGCGTGATGGGAATAATGCACACCCCAGAGCCTGCCTCGAAACACCGTTCCAAGGCAAGCCCCGCGAAGCGTCACCGGTCCCTTAAAACGCCTCCCCTTTAGCGGCTTTTTCCAGCAACAAGGCCGGCGGATTGAAGCGCTCGCCATACTGCGCCGCCAGGTATTGGGCGCGGGCGACGAAGTCTTGCACGCCGTACTGATTGATGAATTGCAAAGCACCGCCGGTCCAGGCCGCAAAACCGATGCCGAAGATCGAGCCGACGTTGGCGTCTGCCGTCGACATCAACACGCCCTCCTCCACACAGCGCACGGTCTCGATGGCTTGCACGAACAGCAGGCGATCACGCACATCCTTTGGCGAAATCTGCCCGTCAGGCTTCTCGAAGCGGCTTTTCAGCTTCGGCCATAAATGTTTCTGGCCGGCGGCCGGGTATTCATAGAAACCGCCTCCTGCCGCTTTACCGGGCCGTTTGTATTCGTTGAGCAGCAAGTCAATCACAGCAAACGCCGGGTGTTCAATCAGCGGTTTCCCTTCTGCTTGCAGGTCTTTGGCCGTTTGCTGGCGGATATGGCTCATGAGGCTGAGGGAAACTTCGTCAGAGATCGCCAGAGGCCCGATGGGCATACCAGCCTTTCGTGCTTCGGTTTCGATCATCGGCGCGCTGACACCTTCGCCGAGCATGGCGATGCCTTCGTTGGTGAAAGTGCCGAACACCCGTGAAGTAAAGAAACCGCGACTGTCGTTGACCACAATCGGGGTTTTTTTGATTTGCAGGACGAAATCGAACCCGCGAGCCAGAGTTTCGTCGCTGGTGTGGGCGCCTTTGATGATTTCCACCAACGGCATTTTTTCCACAGGACTGAAGAAATGCAGGCCGATGAACTTGGCCTGATCCGGCACCGCAGTGGCCAGTCCGCTGATCGGCAAGGTCGAGGTGTTAGAGGCGATCACGGCATCCGGGCCGACGACTTTTTGCGCGGCCGAGGAGACCTTGGCTTTGAGTTCACGATCTTCGAATACTGCCTCGATAATCAAGTCGCAACCGGCCAGGTCCGCATCGCTTTCGGTGGTGCGGATCCGCGCCAGGATCGCCTCACGCTGCTGCGCAATCATTTGGCCGCGCGCGACTTTCTTGTCCAGCAGCGCTGCCGAATGGGCCTTGCCCTTCTCTGCTGCCGCCAGGGTGATGTCCTTGAGCACCACCTCGATGCCCGCCGATGCGCTGACAAACGCGATGCCCGCGCCCATCATCCCGGCGCCGAGCACCCCGACTTTTTGCGTCACGTAAGGCGCAAAACCTTGCGGCCGTGACCGACCGGCATTGATCTCGTTGAGCTGGAACCAGAACGTGCCGATCAGGTTTTTCGAGATTTGGCCGGTGGTCAATTCTGTGAAGTAACGGGTTTCAATCAGGTGCGCGGTGTCGAAATCCACCTGAGCACCTTCAACCGCCGCGCAGAGAATTTTCTCCGGCGCGGGCATGCAGCCCTGGGTTTTGCTGCGCAGGATCGACGGCGCGATGGCAAGCATTTGCGCGACTTTCGGGCTGGACGGTGTACCGCCCGGGATCTGATAACCCTTCACGTCCCAGCGCTGAATCGCCGTTGGGTTGGCCAGAATCCAGGCCCGTGCCTTGCTCAGCAGTTCTCCAGGATCTTTCGCCAACTCGTCGATCAATCCGGCCTGCAACGCCTGTTGTGGTCGGACTTTTTTGCCTTCGAGCAGGTACGACAAGGATTTCTCAATCCCCAGCATCCGCACCATGCGCACCACCCCGCCGCCGCCCGGCAACAGGCCAAGGGTGACTTCCGGCAGGCCGAGTTGCACGGACGGATTGTCCAGCGCCACGCGGTAATGGCACGCCAGACAGATTTCCCAGCCGCCGCCCAATGCTGCGCCGTTAATCGCGGCCACCACCGGTTTGCCGAGGGTTTCCAGGGTGCGCAATTGGCCTTTGAGCGTCAGCACCATGTCGTAGAACGCTTTGGCTTCGGGTTTGCCGACTTTGATCAGTTCATTAAGGTCGCCGCCGGCGAAGAACGTCTTCTTCGCCGAAGTGATGATGACCCCGGCAATGCTGTCTTTTTCAGCGACCAGACGGGCGACGCAGGCGGCCATGGCTTCGCGGTAGACCGCGTTCATGGTGTTGGCGCTCTGGCCTGGCATGTCGATGGTCAGGACGACGATCTGATCCTGACCTTTTTCGTAACGGATGGCTTCAGTCATGAACATGTTTCCTTGAAAGTCGGGGGCTCAGAGGCGTTCGATGATGGTGGCAATGCCCATGCCGCCGCCGACACACAGGGTCGCGAGGCCATAGCGCAGGCGTCGGGTTTCCAGCTCATCGAGCAGCGTGCCGAGAATCGCGCATCCCGTGGCGCCCAGCGGATGGCCCATGGCGATGGAACCGCCGTTTACGTTGACCTTGTCCGGGTCGATGGCCATGTCCTTGATGAATTTGAGCACCACCGAGGCAAACGCTTCATTGACTTCAAACAGGTCGATGTCTTCGACCCGCAGGCCGGCCTTGGCCAGAGCTTTACGGGTGGCCGGCGCGGGGCCGGTGAGCATGATGGTCGGGTCGGTGCTGGTGACCGCCGTGGCGACGATCCGCGCCCGTGGCTGCAAGCCCAGCGCCCGCCCCTTGGCTTCGGAACCGATCAGCATCAGCGCGGCGCCATCGACGATCCCGGAACTGTTGCCCGGCGTGTGAACGTGATTAATCCGTTCGACATGGCTGTAGACGCGCAACGCCGTGGCATCGAAGCCCATTTGCCCCATCATCTCGAAGCTCGGTTTGAGCTTGCCCAAGCCTTCCAAGGTGGAGTCGGCGCGAATGAACTCATCGTGATCGAGCAAGATGATGCCGTTCTGATCCTGCACCGGCACCAGTGACTTGTTGAACGAACCGCTCGCCCGCGCCCGCGCTGCTTTCTGTTGCGAGTGCAGCGCGTAGGCATCGACGTCCTGGCGGCTGAAACCTTCAAGGGTGGCGATCAGGTCTGCGCCTACGCCTTGCGGGGTGAAATGGCTGTGCAGATTGGTTTCCGGGTCCAGCGCCCAGGCCCCGCCGTCACTGCCCATTGGCACGCGGGACATCGACTCGACACCGCCGACCACCACCAGATCTTCGAAACCGGAACGCACCTTCATCGCGCCGAGGTTCACCGCCTCAAGACCCGAAGCGCAAAAACGGTTGATCTGCACACCTGCGACGCTGACGTCCCAATCCGCCACTTGGGTCGCGGTCTTGGCGATATCGGAGCCTTGATCACCAATGGGCGTCACGCAGCCCAGCACGACATCATCGACCTGGCTGGTATCGAGCGAGGTGCGCTGTTGCAGCGCCGTGAGCAACCCGGCCACCAGATTGACCGGTTTGACGCTGTGCAAGGCGCCATCGGCCTTGCCTTTGCCGCGGGGCGTGCGTAACGCATCGAATATCAAAGCTTGGGTCATGACGTCCTCGAACCTGGGCGGTGAGTAAATACTGAGCGCTCACTCTTATGCCGAGCCGCCGCGGATTCAATGACCGCAGCGCTCACAGACGTTGACGGACACGCTCAGACGGACGGTAGTGAGCAATGGGATTAACCGTTTCAGGACACGGAGCTGTCTAGCAAAAGGGCGCCCAAGAAGCTGGCAATAGGCCTCATGTCTTTTTTATAGCTTTTTATGGAATACCCATACGAAATGGATCTAAACCACGGGTGACGCGGGCTCTAAGGTGAAGTGTACGAAGTTGTCGTCGGGTTTTGCCGAGGCGCTCGTCTGACAGGAAGTGCAACGCTCTGCCGTCATGGAGATATGCAGGCAGGCATCAGGAAATAACAAAAAAGGCGGTCAAGCCATGTTCAAACATTCGAAAGTACGTCAAGCCGGGCTCATTCTTTTCGCTACCACGCTGTTGTTGATTTTGCCGAATCTGACCAAGGTGATTGGCTAGTCGGGAAAAAATACGGCGTCAGGTATTTATATCGTCATTTTAAAAATGTGACTGGCTCGCTACCCGAGCCAGCGTGGGTGTGCCAACCTTTGTGGCACCTTCACGACATGGATGGCGATCTATTGAAAACGCTCACTCTGATCGGGGCCTTGCTGCTCAGCACGCCTCTGTTTGCCGCACAGCTGAACCTGGAGCTGGGCGCGAGCAGTCGCACCTGGCAGACCGAGGAACTGCTCAAGCACCCGCAACTCCAGACCCTGCGCATTGCCGACGACGTTTCCTACAAACGAGACATGAGCTATCAAGCGGTGCCGCTGGCGGCGTTGTTGACCGGCATCAAGCCTGCTGACCATCTACAAGCCGTGGCGCTGGACGGATTTGCCGCCGAACTGGCCGCTGCACCGTTGCTCAACACCCAAGGTGCGCAGGCATGGTTGGCGATTGAAGACCCGGCCAAACCGTGGCCAGCGTTGTCTGAAGGCAAGCCGAGTGCCGGGCCGTTTTATCTGGTCTGGACGAATCCTCAAACAGGCAATATCAGCCCCGAGCAATGGCCGTACCAGGTCGCCAGCATCAAGCGCATGGCGCCGGTGGCCGAACGCTTCCCTGCCCTGCTGCCGGATCCGGCCTTTAAAGCGGACGATCCGGTCAATCTAGGTTTTGCGCTGTTTCAGAAGAACTGCCTGGCGTGCCATCGACTGAACGGCGCCGGAGATGCGCAATTCGGGCCGGATCTGAATATTCCGTATAACCCGACCGAGTATTTTGGGGCGGACTTCCTGAAGCGGTATATCCGTGATCCGCAAAGCTTGCGCCAGTGGCCGCAGGCGAAGATGCCGGGGTTTACCGCGCAGGTGTTACCGGAGCGGGATCTGGAAATGCTGGTGGGGTATTTGAAGCATATGGCCGGGCGCAAGGTTAAGCCCTGACCCTGAATCCATGTCGGAGCGAGCCGGCTCCGGGCGGCGTTCCGACGATGGCGGTGTGTCAGTCACAGGTTTGCTGACTGGAAGACCGCTATCGCGAGCAGGCTCGCTCCCACAGGTTTTTGTGGTGCGGCAGATTATTGCTGTTGGACAGAGATAACCGGCATCGGCGTTGGCGACACAAACACCTTCGCATGCATCTGCTCGCAGCCGCCGCCCCGGCGCATTCCGCGTACCGGGCAGGCATCCAGGTAATCCAGGCCCACGGCCAGTTTCAAGTGACGCTCCGGTCGGGCCAGTTCATTGGTCACGTCAAAACTGTACCAGGCGTCATCGAGCCAGGCTTCCGCCCAGGCGTGACTGGCCAGGTGTTCGCTGTTCTCGCTGTACAGATAACCCGACACATAACGCGACGGAATGCCCAGGCTGCGCGCGCAGGCGAGAAAGGCATGGGTGTGGTCCTGACAGACGCCTGAACGCCCGGCGAAGGCCTGAGCCGCGCTGGTGTCGACTTCGGTTGCGCCGGGCGTGTAGGTCATGTGCTGGTTAAGGCCATGCATCAAGTCGATCAGCGCGGTGCGATCCCGACGTGTTTTGCATTCCTTTTGCGCGAACGCTCGCAACGCTTCGTCGGGCTCGGTCAGGCGCGTGAAACGCAGGAACGGCAGCGCCGACTGGCTTTCATGCTCGGCTTCGCGCAGTTCGTCGATATCGACCTGACCACGGGCGCCGATGATGATCGCCTCATGCGGCTCGTCCATGGTCAGCACGTGCAATATGTTGCCGAACGGATCGAGTTGCGCGCGTACCGGGCGCGGCAGGTCGAGCTGCCAGCTGAGCACGTGCTGACGCTCGCTGTCGTGGGGTGTCAGTCGCAGGTACTGGATGCTCGCCCGCACCTGATCTTCATAGTGATAGGTGGTTTCGTGGCTAATGGAAAGTCTCATGCAGCCTCCAGGTAAGAACTGTGAATGGCGTTGCCCAACTGGCGCACCAGCGGGATGAACTCGGTCAGCCAGGCGTGCAGGCCTTCGTCGAGAATTTCGTTGATGCCGGTGTAGCGCAGGCGCGCGTCTATCTCAGCGGCCAGGCGTTGTGCCGGACGGCCGTTGGCCCCCGGCAAACTGGCGAGGATCTGGTCGATTTCCTCGGTGCAGGCGCGCAGGGAGCGCGGCACATCGGCCCGCAGCAACAGCAACTCAGCCACATGCCGGGCACCGGGGGCGTCGCGGTAGATCTCGGTGTACGCCTCGAACGACGACAGCGCACGCAGCAATGCGCTCCACTGATAATAGGCGTGCGCCGTACTGTCACTGACGGTTTCAGCTTGATCGCCGGCCATTTCGTAGCGAGCGTCGAGCAGGCGCAGCGTGTTGTCAGCCCGTTCGATAAATGTTCCCAGACGAATGAAGCGGAACGCATCGTTACGCATGATGGTGCCGTAGGACGCGCCCCGAAACAGGTGGGAACGTTCCTTGATCCATTCGCAAAAACGGCTCATGCCGTAGCGGCTCAAACCCTGTTCGGCGATCCCGCGAATCTCCAGCCAGGTGGCGTTGATGTTTTCCCACATGTCGGCGGTGATTCGCCCACGCACCGCATGGGCACTGGCCCGAGCGGCGCCGAGGCAGCTGTAGATGCTCGCCGGGTTGGCCGCGTCCAGGGCGAAAAAGTGCAGCAGCCGTTCGGCATGCAACTCGCCGTGGCGCTCCAGGTAATCATCCAGGGTGCCGGTGATCAGCAGCGGCATGGCGAGTTCGTGCAGCCCGTCACCGCGACCATCCTGTGGCATCAGCGACAGCGAATAACTGATGTCGAGCATCCGTGCGAGGTTTTCCGCTCGCTCCAGGTAACGCGACATCCAATACAAATCCGAGGCAGTTCTACTTAGCATGGCAAGCTTCCTTCAATCCTCGACCACCCAGGTGTCCTTGGTTCCGCCACCCTGGGATGAATTCACCACCAGAGAGCCTTCACGCAGGGCGACACGGGTCAAACCGCCGGGCACAACCCGGGTTTCGCGGCCAGACAATACAAACGGACGCAGGTCGATGTGGCGTGGGGCGATGCCGTTTTCGACAAAGGTCGGACAGGTCGACAGGGACAACGTCGGTTGTGCGATGTACGCGTGCGGCTTGGCTTTGATCCGCGCGCGAAACGACTCGATTTCCGCCGCCGTCGCCGCTGGCCCGACCAGCATTCCGTAACCGCCGGAGCCCTGGGTTTCCTTGACCACCAGATCGGGAAGATTGGCCAGCACGTGGGACAGTTCAGATGGATTGCGGCACTGAAACGTCGGCACGTTTTTCAGGATCGGTTCTTCGTCGAGGTAGAAACGGATCATGTCGGTGACAAACGGGTACACCGACTTGTCGTCCGCGACTCCGGTGCCGATGGCATTCGCCAGCACCACATTGCCGGAGCGGTACGATGACAGCAGGCCCGGAACGCCCAGCATCGAATCCGGATTGAACGCCAGCGGGTCGAGGAATGCATCGTCGAGGCGACGGTAGATCACATCGACGGCTTTCGGCCCGTCTGTGGTGCGCATGAACACCTTGTCATCGCGCACGAACAGGTCTGCGCCTTCCACCAGTTCAACGCCCATCTCCCTGGCCAAAAAGGCATGCTCGAAAAACGCGCTGTTGAAGCGACCCGGCGTTAGCACCACCACGCTCGGATTGTCGATCGGACTGGAGCTTTTCAGGGTATCCAGGAGCAAATTCGGATAGTGATCGATGGGGGCAATGCGTTGCGCCGCGAACAGTTCGGGAAACAGCCGCATCATCATCTTGCGATCTTCGAGCATGTAGCTCACGCCGCTGGGTGTACGCAGGTTGTCTTCGAGCACGTAGTACGTGCCGTCGCCGTCGCGCACCAGATCGACGCCAGAGATGTGCGAATAGATATCCCGATGCAGATTCAGCCCTTGCATCGCCAACTGGTATTGCTCGTTGGCCAGCACTTGCTCGGCAGGAATGATGCCCGCCTTGATGATGCGCTGCTCGTGATAGAGGTCGGCAAGGAACATGTTCAATGCCTTGACCCGCTGAATGCAGCCGCGCTCGACGACCCGCCATTCACTGGCAGGGATGCTGCGAGGGATTGTATCGAAGGGAATCAGGCGCTCTGTCCCCTGCTCGTCCCCATAGAGCGTAAAAGTAATCCCGGCGCGATGAAACAACAGATCGGCCTCGCGTCGCCGTTGTGCCAAAAGTTCGTCAGGCGTTTCGGCCAGCCAACGGGCAAACTCCCGATAATGCGGGCGGACCTGGCCGCCGGCATCGTACATTTCATCAAAATAGGTGCGGATCATGCCGTACTCCTTGTCACCCGGACACCTAGGCTTCGCAAGGCCCGTGCCATCGGCATAAACGCTTTGATATCAATCAGTTGGAAATCAACACCGTTAATACCGCACCAATCCCGTGCAGCAAACGCCCCAACTTGATTGCCCCCGCTTCATTGCAAGGCGACGTTGTCGCCTATCACCAGCATAGTCAGAGTTGATTTCACTGCCCGCCCGCCCGTGCGGATAATCCGCGCATTCGCTGGAAAACAGCCCGAACTTCCCTTTAGCCGCCTGCTCAGGCGGTTTTTTTTGCGCCGGATTCTTGTTTCAGGGTTTTGCCGGAAGGGTTTTGCCGGAAGGATTTTGCCGCCCCATAAACTAAAACGGCCAACCCGAAGGCCAGCCGTTAGTGCGTGTCACTGTTCATAAGATTATGCGAGTAGCCCTCGTACCTCCTGCTTGACGCCCCATCCTTCAATGATGCCGCCCAGAGGCTCGACCACGGCCTCAAAACATTGCTCGAAATCGCCGATGTCATCGTATGTGGCGTACATGACTTTGCTCAGTTCGAGCGCCCATGCGCCGTCGTCGCGCACACTGATTTGCGCATTCAAGGACTCACCACGGTAATGACCTGCTGCTCTGCGGGCCCGCTCCTCGTCGGGGAAAATGGCGTAGAACTCGATGGGATGGAATCTTGAAAAGTCGAAACCGCCTTCTTTCATGCGGCGCAGCACCGAGCTGCTGATGTCTTCTTGATAGGCTGTGCTCATGAAACGTCCCCCTCATAGTGATGGATAGACTTTCCGTATTCCCGGCACGCGCAACCGAGTGGTGCGAGCGATGCGGCAACCTCGTTGCCGGTGGGAAGCAAGCATGTAGCTGACAAGACCAGACCTTAGCGATCCATTCGCTGATCTCGATTGCAGAGTAGCCTCAAGAGAGAGCCGCTGCCAAGGACTGGATGAGAATGTGACAGGAGATGTTCAGATTGGCGTGATGCCGAGGATTTGTATGCTGTTCTGGGCTTTAAGACTTTTGACGGTCGCATCGGGAGTTCGCCCTTCCAGATCGTTCAGATCCAGTACGGCGGCGACAGGAAGGAGTCGGGCCTTGATGAGTTTGGCGGCGTGCTCGTTATCCGGGCATTCGTCGCACTCAAAGACTTCATCGACTGTTTCGCCGTGATCATCTACGAAAGTGATTTTCCACTTTTGCATCAGAGCCTCCTCGATAAAACCCATGGATGGGCTTACAAGCATCTGGACTTTTGCGCGGACTGTTCGTTCAACGGATTACTGCATTGGAGCCTGAAAAATACATGCCCCATGTAGGAGCCGAGCTTGCTCGCGAAAGCGGTGTATCAGCCGACATGTGTATTGACTGATACACCGCTTTCGCGAGCAAGCTCGGCTCCTACAGGGAATGGAGTCAGATCCGTACGTCAGCCCGCGGTCCGGTGATGGCCCAGATGATCAGCCCCAGCACCGGCAAGCACGCGATCAACACCACCCAGAGGACTTTCATCCCGGTGGTGGCGCCACTTTTAAACACGTTGATGATGGCCCAGATATCCAGCACGAAAATGATCAAGGCAATCAGGCTGTTGAACGTAGAACCCATGGTGACGCTCCCTAAGAGTGATTTTGCACTCTTAGGATAGCCGCCCAATGCCAGTGTTCCGATTTTTTACTGGGTTAACGTCAGATATGGATCGCCACTTTCAAGGCTTCCAGGGATGGCGCAGCGGCGATGCCGACCTCGGCGCACAGTTCAAGTACCCGTGGCACGTCGTTGCCGTAGACCAGCACCACTTGCAGTTCGTCGTCGAGCAACTGGCTGAAGTTCATCAGCGTGTAGCCGCCGTTTTCCTTGTTCATGCTGCCCATTTGCACCTGAATGCGGTTGAGCGCGGTCAGGGCATCGGTTTTGGCCAGTTGCTTGGGTTTGATATTGAAATCAACACCGGGGCCGAACGAAGCGACGATCTGGGCGAACAGGTCCATGTATGTGTCGGCCTGGAACAACACTGTCTCCGGCAGACTGCCGACAACCACCCATTCGCCCAAGGCGATCGGGAACGTGTCGTCGTAGTTGATATCCGGATTGGCCGTCAGAAAAGCTTCAGGATCGGCGTAAGCCTGAGCCGCTTCGTCAGCGACCTTCAGAATTTCGTCATCGCTCATGCACCCGGAGCTGATTTTGCTGATGAGTTCGACGAGTGCGGCTTTCATGAGGTGGATCCTGTAGCGAATGATTTTTGAGGGCGCGAAGGATAGCGCATTCGGAGGAAGTTACCGAGCAGGGTGAGACCTGTGGTGAGGGGCTTGGTCCCCCACCACAAAGGATCAGCCGAGCAGTTTTTCCAACTGAGCGATGGTGTCGGTGGCGCCGAGGGTTTTCGCGGCATCGAGTGCGGACACGCCGTTGGCGTCCTTGGCTTTTGGATCGGCACCTTTGCTGATCAGGTAGTCGACGATTTCGACGCGGTTGAACATCGCCGCCATCATCAACGCGGTTCGGCCATCAAACGATGAACCTTCCACTTGCGCCCCGCCGTCTACCAGTGCCTTGACCACTGCCAGGTCGCCCTTGAACGCGGCACCGGCAATCGGGCTTTGGCCGTTGTCATTGCGAATTTCCGGGTCGGCTTTGTGTTCAAGCAGGACTTTTACGGTATCCACGTGGCCATGGTAGGCGGCCAGCATCAGCAAGGTGTCGCCTTTGTGGTTGCGCAGATTAGGCGGCAGGCCTTTGGTCAGCAGCGCAGCCATCATGGCCGCATCACCCTCGCGCGCTTTGTTGAAGACCTGTTCGGCAAATTCAGCGGCTTCTTCGGGGGTCATCTGGCGGCTTTGGTCTGACATCGGGGGCTCCACGTTGGGTTATTCGCAAAGCCGACAGTTTCCCGAGCAGCCCCCACGCTGTCACTTGTTTTTTCTCAAGGGTAGCCATAGCCACCTTCAATAGCGGTACTTGCCGTCATGAATATCCGCCAGCACCTGCTCGGTCACTTGCACGTAAGTCTGGGTGCCGGGTAGCCAGGCGTAGATCGGGTCATCACCAGTTTTGCCGGGGTCGAAGGCTTCGTCCTTGAGCCGGGTCTTCTGGTATTTGAACGTCCCGGTGGTCTCCATTTTCACTTTCACCCGCAGGAACAGCGGCACCGCATAGGCAGGCATTTGCTGGCGAGCGAATTCCAGCAATTCGCTGAAGTCCAGGGTGGCCAGGGATTCGGCCGGGGTAATCGCAGCCATGCCGGCGCGCCCGTTGGTGTTTCGGACCTCCACGCCATACGCCACGGCTTCCGCGATCTGCGGATATTGCAGCAAGATGTTTTCGACTTCCGTGGTCGAGACGTTTTCACCCTTCCAACGATAGGTATCACCCAATCGGTCGACGAATTGTGCATGGCCGAAACCAATGTTGCGCAGCAGGTCACCGGTGTTGAAGTAACTATCGCCCTTCTTGAACACGTCATGCAGCACGACTTTTGCGGTCTTTTGCGGATCGGTATAGCCGTCCAGCGGAGCCTTGTCGTCGATTTTCGCCAACAACAGACCCTGCGTGCCTTTGGCCACTTTGTTCATGAAACCCTTGGCATTGCGAATCGGTTGGCCGCTGTCATGATCGTAGGTCACCAATTCCCAGGCCATTAGCGAGAAACCGATGGTGTGGTCGAAATTGAGAATGTTGATGAAGCCGATGTTGCCGTCGCTGGCCGCATACAGCTCGCAAATATGCTTAACGCCAAAACGGGTTTTGAAGGCGTTCCACGCGCCAGGACGCAAACCGTTGCCGATCATCTTGGTCACGCCGTGTTGGCTGTCTTCGGCACTGGGTGGTTGATCCACCAGATAGCGGCACAGTTCGCCGACGTAGCCGAGGGTGGTCGCGTGATATTTGCGTACGTCACTCCAGAACTGGCTGGCGCTGAACTTGCGGCGGATGGCGAACCCCGAGGCGCCGCTGATGGCCGAACCCCAGCACACGCAGAGCCCGGTGGCGTGATACAGCGGCAAGGTGCAATAGACGATGTCGTGCGGCTGCATGTCCAGGGCGATCAGGCCGAAACTGGCAGAGCTGCGCATCCAGCGCCCGTGTTTGAAGACGCCGGCCTTGGGCAGCCCGGTGGTGCCCGAGGTGTAGATATAGAAACAAGGATCGTCGAAAAAAACCTGCTGGCTGCTGGCAGGGTTGTTGTCGGCTGCATCGGCACTGGCCGC
This sequence comes from Pseudomonas sp. P4_C8, assembly GCF_056401975.1. NCBI lineage: Bacteria > Pseudomonadati > Pseudomonadota > Gammaproteobacteria > Pseudomonadales > Pseudomonadaceae > Pseudomonas > Pseudomonas sp. P4_C8. Next base: position 197,268 of record NZ_JBFUIH010000009.1, read on the forward strand.
CATCAGGTTGACGAAACCCTCGGGGGCAATGCCCGGATGGTTGTAGGTGGCTTGATCGGCGACGTACCAGGTTCGCGCCGGGGCAATGGACACCCGTTCGCGGACCTGCGAAAACGCCGGGACCAATTCGCCGCCGACAATGATCGCCACGGGCGCCACCAGGTTCAGGCTGTGCAAGAGGGTATCGCGGGTCTGCGAAGTATTGAGCAACGCGCTGATCGCGCCGACCTTGGCCACCGCCAGAATCGTCACCAGCAGCTCCGGGCGGTTCTCGATGAAGACCGCGACCACGTCACCCTTGCCGATGTCTTGGGCAATCAGATGATGAGCGATGCGGTTGGCCCATTGATTGACCTGCGTATACGTCAGTGTCACGTCGCCCTGCAGTAACGCGGGGCCATCGGGATTGCGCAACGTCGCCTGCTCGAAACACCAGCCCAAGCCACACGGTTGGGTCGGATCCTTGACATTGGCGACCTTCAGGCCTTTCACCACGCGGGGAATGGCTTTGGCAATCGTCGGCAGCTTGCGGAGCATCATGCCCCAGGTAATCGTGTCGTTCGGCGTGCGTTTCATGCGTGTTCCCGCTGATTTTCTTATTGTCGGGCGGCGATCTTTGAGCTCGAAAATACGTCAGCGGTTCTTGAGCTGTACACGCGGTTTTTGCAATGTTTTGTATCCGCAGCCCGGACTAACGAACGATGAACCTCGACCTGCCAATTGGCTCCATCGAAACAGCAACGATCTTTCAAAATGCAGGATGCACGATGGCCATTCATGCAGATTGCACGAAACCGAAAATCCGGTAAAAGCTTAACTGATTGATTTATATAGATTTTTTAAACTTAAAATACTGGCACAATCGCTGCAACTACCTCTCCATGCTTGCCAATCATGTGCACACGGAGCTGATAGACATGAACCTGATCCAAGAAAAATTTTCGTCCCTGTTCTCCAACTTCGAAGTGACCACCCAAGCGCGTCCTGACGGCGGGATTCTGCTGACCCTGCGCAGCACCGAAGGCCGGGTGTTCAAGCGTTCGATTTCCTACCAGCAATTGCATGCTGGCGATCAGTTGTCGTGGGTGATCAGTGCGATTCGTCGTGACCTTGCGGAACAGGCCAGTGAACTGCCGCAGATCTCCATGTTGCAAAGCCAGCAACGGTTTGCTTTGCCGACCTATCACACGGCGTAATTCGTCAGGACAGTACAAACCACTGTGGGAGCGAGTCTGCTCGCGAAGAGGGCGTATCAGTCGAGATTAAAGTTGACTGATACACCGCTTTCGCGAGCAAGCTCGCTCCCACAAGTTATGTGCTTTGATCTTAAAAAGTTGAAGGATTGATCCGCGCGAAACGGTCAGTCCTCAAGACGCGGGAAGCGGCTGGCGATGTCTTCGCCAGTGAAGTTGGCCACCCAGCCTTCAGGGTTTTTGAACAGACGAATCGCCACAAAATGCGGGTGTTCGCCCATGTCAAACCAGTGCGGCGTGCCGGCCGGCACCGAGATCAGGTCGTTCTTTTCGCAGAGTACCGCGTAGACGTAATCGCCGATGTGCAGGGAAAACAAGCCACGACCGACAACGAAAAATCGGACTTCGTCTTCGCCATGACAGTGTTCGTCGAGGAACTTGGCGCGCAACTCGGCTTTTTGCGGGTGATCACTGTTCACGCTGATAACGTCGACGGTGATGTAACCGTGTTCGGTCATCAGTTTGTCGATTTGTTCCTGATACGCGGCGATCACTTCTTCCTGACTTGCGCCGGGCTGGATTTTCGCCGCCGCTTGCCAGCGGTCGAAGCGCACGCCCTGCTCGGCCAGGGTCGAGGCGATGTCTTCGAAATGGGTCAGCACCTTGTTCGGCAGGTCAGGGCTTGTGACGTGGTAAACGGACAGGCTGCTCATCAGGGCAACTCCTTAACGGTTCATGCTTTACGGTTAAAGAGCGCGCGCGTCTTCAACTCGCACTCGAAAAAATTCAATGGCCTCGATCTGCCCTGGACGAGGTGTCCACGGGTAAGGCTCATGGCCTGTCCTCTTGCAGTCGTGTGGCAATGATAACGGCTGCCGCCAGGGATGCGACGCTTGCAATACTAAAGGTCAATGGGGCGCCGAGGGCATTCCAGCTGTAGCCGGAATACAACGCGCCCAAAGCGCCGCCGGTGCCGGCCAGCGCCGCGTATAGCGCCTGGCCCTGCCCCTGCTGACGGGCGCCAAAGCTACGTTGCACGAACTGAATGGCAGCCGCGTGAAAGCTGCCGAAGGTGGCCGCATGCAGCACTTGGGCGAACAGCAACACCCAAAGAAACTCGGCAAACGAACCGAGCAGCACCCAGCGCAGGGCGGCCAGCAGGAAACTCGCCAACAGCACCCGGCGCACCGAGAACCGCGTGAGGATTCGGGTCATGGCCAGAAACATCAACACTTCAGCGACCACGCCGACGGCCCAGAGCATGCCGATCACGCCTCGGCTATAGCCGAGACGTTCCAGGTGCAAGGTCAAAAACGTGTAATAAGGCCCGTGGCTCATTTGCATCAACGCCACGCAGCCATAAAACGCCAGGACGCCGGGGCTGCGCAATTGTTTGAGAAAACCTTCACCCGCCAGCCGCTCACCCTGAGCCGGTTGGGCATTGGGCACCCACAGGCTGCTGACGACGATACCGGCCATGATCAACACCAATGCCACCGGATAAATGTCGAGGCTGAGCCATTCGAACAATCGACCAAGCAAAACCACGGTGATGATGAAACCGATGGAGCCCCACAAGCGGATCTGGCTGTAGCGCGAGGTCTGCCCTTTCAGGTGCGCCAGGGTGATGACTTCGAACTGCGGCAATACCGCGTGCCAGAAGAACGCGTGCAGCGCCATGACCATTGCCAGCCAGGCGTATGTCTTGCTGACGAAAATCAGCRAGAACGTCAGCAGCGTACATACCGCACCGAAGCGCACGATGGCCAGCCGTCGGCCGGTGTAGTCACCCAACCAGCCCCAGATGTTCGGCGCAACGCAGCGCATCAGCATCGGGATCGCCACCAGTTCGCCGATCCGCGCGCTGGAAAAGCCCAGGTGATCGAAGTACAGCGCCAGAAACGGCGCCGTCGAACCGAGCAAGGCGAAATAGAACAGATAGAAACTGGAGAGCCGCCAGTACGGGAGCGCCGCTGCCGTCATCAGACTGCAGCGGCTGTCAGGTCAGCCATTAAAGCTGACCCAGCACCGGGGTGCTCACGCGCACATCGGCGTTCTGCCCACGGTGACGCAGCAAGTGATCCATCAGCACGATGGCCATCATCGCTTCAGCGATGGGCGTGGCACGAATGCCGACGCACGGGTCGTGACGGCCTTTGGTGATGACTTCCACCGGGTTGCCATGGACGTCGATGGAGCGGCCCGGCGTGGTGATGCTCGACGTCGGCTTCAGCGCCAGGTGCGCGACGATCGGCTGACCGGACGAGATGCCGCCCAAAATACCGCCGGCGTTGTTGCTGAGGAAACCTTCCGGAGTCATTTCGTCGCGGTGTTCGGTGCCGCGCTGGGCGACGCTGGCGAAACCGGCGCCGATTTCCACGCCTTTCACTGCGTTGATGCTCATCAGCGCATGGGCCAGTTCGGCGTCGAGGCGGTCGAAAATCGGCTCGCCCAGGCCTGGCATCACACCTTCAGCCACCACAGTGATTTTCGCACCGACCGAATCCTGATCGCGACGCAGCTGGTCCATATAGGCTTCCAGCTCCGGGACTTTGTCTGGGTCAGGGCTGAAGAAGGCGTTTTCTTCCACCGAATCCCAGGTTTTGAACGGGATTTCAATCGGGCCCAGCTGGCTCATGTAGCCRCGAATGACAATGCCTTGCGTCGCCAGGTACTTTTTCGCAATCGCCCCGGCAGCCACGCGCATGGCGGTTTCCCGGGCCGAGCTGCGACCGCCGCCACGGTAATCGCGCTCACCGTATTTATGGTGGTAGGTGTAATCGGCGTGGGCCGGGCGGAACAGATCCTTGATCGCCGAGTAGTCCTTGGACTTCTGGTCGGTGTTGCGGATCAACAGGCCAATGGGGCAACCGGTGGTGCGACCTTCGAACACGCCAGAGAGGATTTCGACTTCGTCGGCTTCCTGGCGTTGCGTGGTGTGGCGGCTGGTGCCGGGCTTGCGGCGGTCCAGATCACGCTGCAGATCCTCCAGGGAAATCTCCAGCCCCGGCGGGCAGCCGTCGACAATGGCGACCAACGCCGGGCCATGGCTTTCGCCCGCGGTGGTGACAGTGAACAGCTTGCCGTAGGTATTGCCGGACATGCAGGACGCTCCGTGAAATAGAACCTGAATACGTAATGCGCGCCAGTATACGCAGGCTACCCGAGTAGTTCATCCTCGAACCTTATGGGTGCCGGTGAGTCCAAACGGCATCTTTGTGAATGATGGCGTGATGATGCTGCGAGTTTTAGCCTTGAGCCTGACCCTGTTTACCGGCTTTGTGCAGGCCACCGTCCTGCAACGCCCCGTCACCCTGGATACCGGCAGCGGTGAGCTTTTCGGCTCGTTGCTGCTGCCCAAGTCCGACACGCCTGTGCCGGTTGTCCTGATCATATCCGGCTCCGGTCCTACGGATCGCGACGGCAATAACACCGATGGCGGACGCAACGACAGCCTGAAACGGCTGGCCTGGGTGCTGGCCAAACACAACATCGCCAGCGTGCGTTATGACAAACGCGGGGTGGCGGCGAGCCTTGCCGCCACCCCGGACGAACGCAATCTGTCGGTCGAGGCCTATGTGGCCGATGCCGAAGCCTGGGGGCGCAAGCTCAAATCCGATCCACGTTTTAGCCAACTGATTTTGCTCGGCCACAGCGAAGGCGCCCTGATTGCCACTCTGGCGGCACCGAGCGTGGATGCTGCCGGGGTCATTTCCCTGTCCGGCAGCGCGCGACCGGTCGATCAGGTGTTGCGTCAGCAGTTGAGCAATCACCTGCCACCTGCGCTGATGCAGCGCAGTAATGAGCTGCTCGACACCCTCAAGGCCGGCCACACCGACGACAACGTGCCCCCGCCATTGCAGGGAATATTCCGCCCAAGTGTGCAGCCGTATCTGATTTCGCTGTTCCGCCAGGATCCGGCAGCGGCGTTTGCCCGATTGAAGATGCCGGCGCTGATCATCCAGGGCAGCAACGACATTCAGGTCGGTGTCGGTGACGCCAGGCTGCTGAAGGCCGCCAAACCGGACGCCGAACTGGCGCTGATCGAAGGCATGAATCACGTCATGCGCATCGTGCCCAACGATGTAAAACGCCAACTGGCCTCTTACAAAGATCCACAATTGCCGCTGGCTGCCGAACTTGGCACACGAATTCTCGGGTTTATTGACGGACTTAGCACCCGTTAAGCGCTGTTGGCCCTCCAGTCCTGTCAAAAACGGCCGATAAGCCTTTGTCGCCAGCGCACTGGCTGGCGGCAGGGCTTGGACAGGATCTCGCCGTTATGACTGATACCCAGACTTCACCCGACACCACCGCTGAACAAGACGCACCGCCAGCGGTTGAGCTGCCGTGGGCGGACGTCCACGTCGAGCACCACAAAATGCTTCGTCTGGCGCCGCTAAAAACCGACCGTAACACCGGCGGGAGGCCGCTGCGCTTTGTCGAATTCGGCTATGCCGAACGCCACAGCACGGATCAAAGCCTGATGCGCATGAGCATCACCCTGCCCGGTCAGCGTGTGCGCAAAGAACAGAATCATCTGGACGTGTGGGTCGATCACACCACCAAGAGCGTGCATTTCGGGCCCGACAGTGGCCTGCAGATTGAACCGATGAACCGTGGCATCGGCCGCTACATGGCCGCTCAAGGGATCACTTGGGCGAAGAAGCGTTGGTCTGGTTACACCGTCGACGGCATGAACCTGAACAACAAAGATGCGCTGAACGAAGACACCCGCCTACGCCGCGATCACTTTCTCGGGGCCCATGGTTTTGAGGTGGTGTATGCCGATGCCCAGCATTTGAAGGGCCGCGTCGAAGCCGTACGGATCGGCGACCTTTCGGGCGACTGGAACACTGAAAAGCTGCAGCAGGTGGAAATTCTTGAAGCAGCACAGATGCTTCAGCAGGCCGAACAGAACCTGGCCGAGCAGGAAGTGAAGCTGCAGACGCACGAAGAAAAAGTCAGCAAGTACAGGCGAGAAGACGCCGGGCTGCGCTTTACCATTACGTGTCTGGTGGCGTTTGCGGTGTTTCAGGCGGGGTTGTTGATCTGGATTGCTACGCATCGGTAAAAGTTTGAGACCGAGGCGCGGCCATCGCGGGCAAGCCATGCTCCTACAGGTTTTGTAGGAGCATGGCTTGCCCGCGATGGCTTTCTAAAGTCAGACGCGGGAAGCGAACAGGGCCTGATGATCGCGGCACTGCTCAGCCGTCAACATGAATACCCCATGCCCGCCGCGCTCGAAATCGAGCCAGGCGAAATCGACTTCCGGGTACAGCGCCTCGACGTGAACCTGGCTGTTGCCCACTTCGACAATCAGCAAGCCCTTGTCGGTCAGATGATCCGCAGCTTCAGCGAGCATGCGACGCACCAGGTTCAAACCATCATCGCCACAGGCCAGTCCCAGCTCCGGCTCGTGCTGATACTCGTCCGGCATATCGGCGAAATCTTCCGCATCGACGTAGGGCGGGTTCGACACGATCAGGTCGAAACGTTGACCCGGCAAGCCATCAAACCCATCGCCCTGAACGGTGTACACCCGCTCATCGACACCGTGACGCTCAATGTTCTGATTGGCCACTTCCAGCGCTTCGAACGACAGGTCGGCCAGTACCACTTCGGCGTTCTGGAATTCATAGGCACAGGCGATGCCGATGCAACCGGAACCGGTACAGAGGTCGAGAATGCGAGCCGGCTCTGCACCCAACCAAGGCTCGAAACGTTTTTCAATCAGCTCGCCAATCGGTGAACGCGGGATCAGCACGCGCTCGTCGACGATGAACGACATGCCACAAAACCACGCTTCACCCAGTAAGTAGGCAGTCGGAATGCGTTCTTCGATGCGACGCTTGAGCAAGCGCTGCAAATTCACCAGCTCATCTTCTTCCAACGCGCAGTCAAGGTAGCTGTCAGCTATTTCCCACGGTAAGTGCAAGGCACCCAACACCAGTTGACGGGCTTCATCCCAGGCGTTGTCAGTCCCATGGCCGAAAAACAGATCCTCCCCATGGAAGCGGCTGACGGCCCAACGGATATGGTCACGCAGGGTACGAAGTCGGGAAGTGATCACGGCGGCAAACTCCAGAAAAAACGACTGGCAATTCTAACAGCCAAAACGCGCCACGACGACGCAGGAAAAACACCGGACCAGATGTAGGATCCATCCCTTTTTACCGCTGGCTATTGAACAAAACGAGCAAACTGACAAGGCTGCAAGCCAGTAAAGACGACATCTACAATAGTAGCGATTCACAGAACCGCTCAGCCAGAGGACAATGGCGCAAAAGCCCCACTCCAAGGAGCCCCAGAATGTCCGTTCCAAAAACGATGTTTCAACTCAGCGGCCGCGGTTACGCAGCAGCCAATCTGAGCCATGCGACCCTTGTCATCATCGATGCACAAAAGGAGTACCTCAGCGGTCCGCTGGCCCTGAGCGGCATGGACGCTGCCGTCGCGAACATCAAGCAATTGCTGGCGGCTGCCCGCGCGGCCGGCCGCACCATCGTGCATGTACGCCACCTCGGCACGGTCGGCGGGCTGTTCGATCCACAAGGCGAGCGTGGTGAGTTTATCCCCGGCCTTGAACCACTGCCCGACGAAACCATCATCGGCAAATTGCTGCCAAGTGCGTTCCACGGCACTGAACTGGCAAAGCGCCTGGAAGACCTCGGCGCCCTTGACCTGATCGTCTGCGGTTTCATGAGTCACTCCAGTGTCAGCACCACGGTGCGCGCTGCTAAGAATCTGGGTTTCCGTTGCACGCTGGTGGAAGACGCCTGTGCCACGCGCGATTTACCTTACAAGGGCGGCGTGTTGAGCGCCGAACACGTTCAACAGACCGAAATGGCGATCATGGCGGACAACTTCGCCACGCTCGCGCTCACTCACGATCTGATTTGATTTGATCGGCCCTTGATGAGCGGCCAATACTGCCGCTCATCCGCAAAAGTCACCCATTTGCCGCAATTGTCTTAGCCTCAGGAACATCCCGGTCAACTCCCGGTCGAAGGGCCGATACCCATTGAGGAAGGTCGGAATGAAGTTATCCGATGGTTTTGACGCTCGCCGCTTGCGGCCCAAAGGCCAACGCAACTGGCGTTTTCGAATTGGCGCCGCGTTTGCCGCGTTGCTGGCAACGTGCGGTGTCTTGCTCGCCATGGCCGCTGCCGCCAGCCTGTTTGGCCACGTACCCGCGCTGGGCGAACTGAACACCAGCCGGATCGGTGCGGCAGTGATTCTGGCGATCGGCCTGTTCATGCTGTACCTCGGCGTATGGCTTTGGCGTCGGTGCCGGCGCCGTTCGCGCCAGTCGCGCGGGCTGAACATGTCTCCACACCTGATGAAAAAACACGACTGAACAGAAGGCCTGGTATTTGCCGGGCCTCAATTGTTATGGATAGCGACTCGACTTGGGTAAACTGGCCGCCCTTCGCGGAGGCTGACATGCAAGACAACGATTTTTCCCTGTTCAAAAGTGCGATCCAAGGCGTCAAGCCGATCAAGCACGATCGCGCCGAAACCGGCAAACCCAAGGCCGACCGTGCGCAAATCGCCAAGCTGCGTCAAGCCGCGACCATTCGCACCGATGCCACCACCGTTGATGGGCTGTCCGATCAGTTCGTCATTGATGTCGGCCCGGAAGACGAGTTGATGTGGGCCCGTGACGGGGTTCAGGAAAGCCAGATGCGCAAGCTCAAGATCGGTCAGATTCCGTTCGAGGGCAGCCTCGATCTGCATGGCATGAGCGTGGAAAAAGCGCGAGAAACCCTCTGGGCGTTTCTGGCCGAAGCGACCAAATTCGAAATTCGCTGCGTGCGCGTCACCCACGGCAAAGCCGTGCGTCTGGACGGCAAGCGGCCGATGATCAAAAGTCACGTCAACACTTGGCTGCGCCAGCATTCACAAGTGCTTGGCTTCACCTCGTGCCAGGCTAAACATGGCGGCGCCGGAGCGGTGTATGTGATGCTCAAACGCACCATGATGGAAGGTCGTGACGAGTAAAGCTGTCGCTTCACGCTTGCAGCGCCGTGTCCATACCCTTGCCCTTTGCGAAAATCCCCACAGGTAGTTTCATGTCCCTGGAACAGAATTACACCGCAATTCTAAAGGGGTAAGCCAAAGTACGCAGAACCAATGAAACCGGGCACTTCATTACTTTGGAATACCCGGCTCACACCCTGAATACACGGTCAGTGGTACAAAAATTGGTACGGGATAGCACTGCGAACACGGAGTCGAGAAATTGAAGACCTTACTTTTCAAATTGAATCTCGTCATTCTCCGCACGTAATTTTGACAGCATCAGCATCTACTGTTGCTGCCTAAGTACTGGTTGGGCTGCTGACCCTTTGTGTCCAGAGAACACACAGAGAAACAGCAACAGTCTGAACCTCCGCGCCGGCCACACTATGAGACTCTGAGAACAGCAAGGTAGGATTACCTTTGGGTATATCTAATCAAGCTGGTTCAGCAGTTTTGCACAAACGCATTCGTGCGTTCGGTGGCATGGCCATTAGCTTCGGCTCGATGGGCATAGATCCAGTGTCCGCTGTTGCACTGGCTCTTTTGGCTACTGTCGTCTTGGCGGTGTTGTAAAACCAGGGAGGCCATGTGTACGGACGTGGCCGCCCAGCCCCATCCCTTCTACCGGCGTTCTGCCGACCGAGCACCATTCCATTCAAATCGTCTTATCGACTGCTACGCTTTCCTCGTCTGCGGAGAATTAGCACATGCCAAATTCAGATCTGCTCCCTTCCCTGCTGTTCTAAACGGGGATAGACGGGGAATCGGCCTTTGAATTCAAGGGCCAATCCCCGGCGATTCCCCGCCTTACTCCAACACACCCCGATAAATTGGCCCAAGAATTGGCCCATCCCTATCCGGCGTCCTGCCGGCCGAACAAAATCAATCAAGTAACAACCGGCTTTCGCTCAATCGAAAGCATCGACCGATTCACTCGTCCCCCGAGCCGGATACCTGGCAGCTCAACAGCTTTGTAAACCAGATAGGCAGTCAGGTACGCACCCGCCAGGACAAAGACCAACATAACGCCGACGCGCTGCGGCGGTGTCAGTCCAAGAAGGAATGGAACCCGCGTGATGATGAGTCCGGAGGCTGCAATAAAGAAACCGTGGAAAAGGTAGACACCATAGGACGTGTCCGAGGCGAACCGAACCGGCTTATTGTTGATCAGGCTGATTAGCCAGGACGGAGCCCGGCCAGACTTCTCGGCCAGGCCGATGGCCAGCATCAGCAGCAGGATGCCTGGAAGCACAAGGAAATCAGGATCAACCCTCGAACCAATATAAACGAGCACCATTGCGCAGGTGATCAGGCTGGCTTGCCGAGCTTTGGAAACTCCCTCCTTCATCGCCGCAAACAAAACCATGCCCGCGAGGAAGTAATTGAGCCGCAGAACGATTAGCGAGGGCTCGAAATAGTGGGCTTTTGAGGATATCCACGCCCCCACCAGAAACACCGGAACGCCGATCAGCAGCGACGCCTTTGCGACGCCAATCCGACGAAACACCAGGAACAGCAGGGGGAAAACTGCATAAAACTGCATTTCCAGGCTGAGGCTCCAGTCCGGAAGGAATGTCGAGAATGAGTACTCAGGATGTAGTCCAAACAGGAAAGTGAGGTGCAGAAACATGTTTGTGGCGGTGTACTCGATCCGCATCGGATCATAAACCCCACCATCACCGCCAGCCCACAGGGCCGGGTTCAAGTGCTGGAGTTCTTTGTAGCCAAGGAGAAAGTAGGAGCTGAACATTACTGCCAGCGCCAGGGACAGATAGTAGGCCGGAGCCAGCCTGAAGTAGCGACGAACCCAAAAACGCGCCCAGCTCCTTCCCGTAGTCAGCGGCTCCGAGTGCTTCCGCGCGGTGGCATTCGCCATCATCAGAAAGCCCGAGATCAGCATGAACAGATTCACTGCAATCTTCGCCGATGGCAGTGGGATGCCATACCACCCACCCCAAATCATGCAATGTGCCACCAACACCCAAAGCGCAGCGATTGCCCTGAAGAAGTTGATGAACTCGAACTCTCTTACCACTTTACACACCCGATGACGAATCACAGAAAGGCGCCAGATTACCATTATCTGGCGATCTGAATTCCGTCATACGCCGGTTCGCAGGTCACTCCGCGTCCGCGGCTTTGCTCAGCATACTCCACCAGGTTTCCCGCTCTTTCATCAGCGCGCTTGAGCACGTCGGCAAGCACCATTGCGGCGCGGGCAGTTGCCTTGCTTGCGGCGGCAGTACAGGAATTGCCGCTGGCTTCACTGGTTGCGAGTCGAGCAGCAAGGGCGTTGGCCACCCCCGCGCAGTACGTCAGCAGAAGCGCGAGCAGCGGCAGCATCAGCAGTTGCTTGATCGATCGTGCGTTGACCATCTTGAACCGACTTGTTGATTGATTGTTGGTAGGTCTGCTCTTTGGTGCGCTCGGCTGCTTCGTTGAGCGTCCGAGCTTCAGCGCCCTGCTTGTCACGGTCATCCCACTTCGCCTGCCAATCGGCATTGGCCAGTGTCTACGGTGGTTGAGGCTGATTTGATTATCGGGCACTTATATAAGGTGCTGACCGGTTCGATGCTGGTGTACGCGGCGTACTTCGAGTTCACGGTTTACACCGGCATGTGGCCAGGGGAGATAGCGGCGTTGCGCTGGGATGAGGTGAATACAGAGGGGCGCGTCGCCAACGTGTGTCGGATCGTCGCGGACTACAAGATCGAGGAGCGCACGAAAACCCGTGAAGCGCGGCGAGTCATGCTGAATAGCAGGGCATTAAATGCGATTGAGGTGGCCAAGAGTGTGGCCGAGTTGAGGGCGAAGCAGAGCCGGCGACAGCACAAGCAGTCGCCTTATGTGTTCCCGCCGACCAAGAACTTTGAGTTCATCCAGCAGGCCAGCGTGACAGACAAACATTTCAAGGCGGCACTGGTCGCACTGAAGATCAGGGCCAGACGGCAATACAACTGCCGGCACACTTACGCTACCATGTGCCTCATGGCAGGCATGAACCTCGGGTTCATTGCGAATCAGCTCGGCCACAGCGTGCAAATGCTACTGTCGACTTACGCCCGGTGGATCAATTCCAGTGAAGACTGGAGCGAAGTCGGGAAGCTTGAACAAAGCCTGATTGGTACAAAATTGGTACAGACAGAACCCGTACCCCTCTAGAACCCATACGGAATAAAGCTCTGTGACACTGGAACAGAATTACACCGCGATTCTCGGCCAACTGGGCGAGGACGCCTCCCGCGAGGGCCTGCTCGACACGCCAAAGCGTGCCGCCAAAGCCATGCAGTACCTCTGCCGCGGTTATGAACAGACGCTGGAAGAGGTCACCAACGGTGCCTTGTTCAGCTCCGACAACAGCGAAATGGTGCTGGTCAAGGACATCGAGCTGTACTCGTTGTGCGAACACCACCTGCTGCCGTTCATCGGCAAGGCGCATGTCGCCTACATCCCGAGCGGCAAAGTGCTGGGCCTGTCGAAAGTGGCGCGAATCGTCGACATGTACGCCCGCCGCCTGCAGATCCAGGAAAATCTCAGCCGCCAGATCGCGGAAGCGGTCCAGCAAGTCACCGGCGCCTTGGGCGTTGCGGTGGTGATCGAGGCCAAGCACATGTGCATGATGATGCGCGGTGTGGAGAAACAGAATTCGTCGATGATCACTTCGGTGATGCTCGGTGAGTTCCGCGAAAACGCGGCCACCCGCAGCGAGTTTCTCAGCCTGATCAAGTAATGTGCGGCACGAAGAAAACCGGCATTCATCGCCGGTTTTTTTTCGTCTGCAAAAAATCAGGTAAGCTGCGCGCCCTTCTTCATTCGCTCCGTGAGGCTTTCAACGTGTTCGTAAAAGCGCTTCGTGTCGGCCTTGGCCAACTGATCATCTTCATCGACTTCCTGACTCGTCCCGGCAAGAAGCAACGCCCCGCCGAGGCTCAGGCCAAGGTCAACTCCGCTGCCAAAGACCTGACTCTGTATCAATTCCACGCCTGCCCGTTTTGCGTGAAGACCCGCCGTACCCTGCGCCGCCTGAATGTTCCGGTGGCGTTGCGTGACGCGAAAAACAGCGAACAGGATCGCCAGACCCTGCTGGAGCAAGGTGGCAAGATCAAGGTGCCGTGCCTTCGTATTGAAGAGAACGGCCAGACGACCTGGATGTATGAGTCCAAGGTGATCATTGATTATCTGGATAAGCGTTTCGCGGCAGCCTGATGGTTTTGTGGTGCGCTGACTGACGCCATCGCCAGCAGGCTGGCTCCCACAGGTTTGTGAACGCCACAAATCCACTGTGGGAGTGAGCCTGCTCGCGATGAGGCCACCACAAATCCCAGTCAAAAATAAACCGGCCCAATCAGACTGTGTGAAAACCTAGCAATCTGCCTGGCGATCAAAGAAAATGCTCCGCATCGAAAGATACGGAGCATTTTTCGTTATGGCCTACATCCAGGGACAGTCCCGTACCCAGACCAGTTTGTTCCCGGTTTCGCTGGAGGAGTTGATCCCTGAGGATCACCTCGTTCGCGTTATCGACATCTACGTCGCCAAGCTGGACCTGGTGCGACTGGGCTTTGATAAAGCGCTACCCAAAAGCACTGGCCGCC
>NZ_JBFUIH010000010.1:0-128109 GCF_056401975.1 Pseudomonas sp. P4_C8
GCCCAGAGCGTCTTCGCCTGCGACCTGAAAGACCTGCTTGGCAAGATCGACCGCCACTGTCGTACAGGCCGACACATCGGTTGAAGACAGGGACTGTTTAAGCGTCGTATTCTTTTTCATGGACTCGCCCTCGCTGCCGTTGGCTTCTTAGACTGCCACCGTGGCGCATTGACGCCTCGGCGTGGGCGAGTCCATCCAATTACAGGTAGAGCAGAATTCAATCCCCCAGTTTGAACACTAGTGCCTTCAAGCCACACTCAATGTCCGCATCCGGAAACTCCGGCGGATTCTCCAGCCGCTGTTCAAAGCGCAGGCTCGGTGCCTCACGCATAACGCCGTCGATGAGGAAGTCAGACCCGAACGCCGGGTCGTTCATGCAGGCCAGCACCGTACCCTCAGGGCTGAGCAGTTCCGGCAACCGGCGTAACACACGCTGGTAGTCCTTGGTCAGCAAAAAACTGCCTTTCTGAAAGGACGGCGGGTCGATGATCACCAGGTCATAAGGCCCCTTGCCAATCACCTTGCCCCAGGATTTGAACAGGTCATGGCCGAGAAAACTGACCTGGCTCAAGTCGTGCCCGTTGAGTCGGTGATTATCGCGGCCACGACTCAGGGCCGGGCTGGACATGTCCAGATTGACCACGTGCTCGGCGCCACCCTCGATGGCGGCGACCGAGAAGCCGCAGGTGTAGGCAAACAGGTTCAACACGCGCTTGCCCTGGGCATTGGCCCGCACCCAGTCGCGGCCGTAACGCATGTCGAGAAACAGGCCGGTGTTCTGCTTGCGGCCCAGGTCCACGCGATAACGCAAGCCGCCCTCGGTGATGGTCATCTCATCGATCACCTCGCCCAGCAGCCATTCGGTGGTGCTTTGCAGCAGATAACGATGTTGCAGCAGCAAGGTATGTGCGCCGGATTGGGTCCACTCGTGTGACTGGGTGATCTGCATCAACAGTCGTTTCAAATCTTCCAGCTGCGACGCTTCCGGCTCTTTGAACAGCGCGACCAGCACTACACCCTGCAGCCAGTCGACGGTCAACTGCTCCAGCCCCGGCCAGCAGCGGCCACGGCCGTGGAACAAGCGGCGGGTTTCTGCGGGGGCCGTTGCCAGTGCCATCAGCAAATGGGTGTGGAGGGTGGCGAGCGCGTCTGGGTTCATCGGGCAGGGTCGGCAATTTGAGGGGGCGGCATTTTAACCACAATTGCGGGGCAAGGCGCGTTGCAACGTGTCGAGAGTTATCACGTTTAATTTAACTTTACGTGAGGATTTGGCGATCTGTCCGCTCACATACTCGGCCCCATCGATCAACTGCCGGGAGCCAGACATGTCGCAGCTATCTGCTTCACCCCGCGTCAGCAGCCATCCGCGCTGGCTACGGCTGACCCATTGGCTGAACGCCCTGGCGGTGCTGGTCATGGTCACCAGCGGTTGGCGAATCTACAACGCATCGCCGATTTACGATTTCAGCTTTCCCAAGTCGATCACGCTCGGTGGCTGGCTGGGGGGCGCACTGCAATGGCACTTCGCGGCGATGTGGTTTCTCGCTATCAATGGCTTGATTTATCTGGCCTTCAACCTGTTCAGCGGTCGTCTGAAACGCCGTTTCTTTCCCGTTTCGCCCAAAGGTGTCTTGCATGACCTGTGGGCAGCGTTGCGAGGACGGTTGGGGCATGCCGACCTGAGTCATTACAACCAGGTGCAACGGCTGGCGTACCTGTTCGTGATGGTCGACATCACGCTACTGGTGGTTTCCGGGCTGGTGCTGTGGAAGTCCGTCCAGTTCCCGCTGCTGCGCGAGTTAATGGCGGGTTACGAAGGCGCGCGACGGGTGCATTTCTTCGCGATGTCTTTGTTGGTGGCCTTCGTTGCGGTGCATCTGGTGATGGTCGCGCTGGTTCCCAAAACGTTGTGGGCCATGATCGTCGGTCGCAAGGAGCAGGTATGAAAAAGCGCATCGAAAGTACCGGGCTGGACAAGTCATCGATCCTGACAGACGCCCGGAAAATCCTTGCCCCGCAGATCACCGACCGCTCGCGTCGCTCGTTCCTGCTGCGTGGCCTGACCCTCGGCGGTGTGGCGATGTTGTCCGGCTGCAACATCACCGACAACGAAAGCGTCGACACCGCGCTGTCCGCCATGTCCCGCTTCAACGACCGGGTGCAGGGCTGGCTGTTCAACCCCAACGCCATGGCACCGACCTATCCCGAGTCGATGATCACCCGGCCATTCCCTTTCAACGCCTACTACGGCATTGACGAGGCGCCGACAGTGGAAGAGGAGAGCTACCGACTGGAAGTCACCGGCCTGGTCGCGGACAAGCGCAGTTGGCGGCTCGAAGAACTGCGCGCCATGGCGCAGACCGAACAGATTACCCGGCACATTTGCGTCGAAGGCTGGAGCGCGATCGGCCGTTGGGGTGGCGTGCGGTTCAGTGATTTCCTCAAGCGCGTTGGCGCCGACACCGATGCCAAATATGTCGGTTTCAAATGCGCGGACGACTACTACACCAGCATCGACATGGCCACCGCGCTGCATGCGCAAACCTTGCTGACGCTGACCTACGACGGCGCGGTGCTGCCGCGCCAGTACGGCTTCCCCATGAAACTGCGCATGCCCACCAAGCTTGGCTACAAGAATCCCAAACACATTCAGGCGATTTTCGTCAGCAACACCTACAGCGGTGGCTTCTGGGAAGACCAGGGCTACAACTGGTTCGGTGGCAGCTGACACGCAACTTCACTTGTCCGCAACCTGAGCTTCAAGGAGTTTCATCATGAAAAAGTTAGCCACCACCGTACTGTCCATGTGCATCGCACTGGGCGCCGCAAGCGTGTTTGCCGCCGATACCACGAGCAGCGACAGCATGAGCAAGGACTCGATGTCCAAGGATGCCATGTCCAAAGACGCGACGATGAAGAAGGACTCCATGGCCCAAGACACGATGAAGAAAGACAGCATGTCCAAGGATGCAATGTCCAAGGACGCCATGAAAAAAGATGCCATGTCCAAGGACAGCATGAGCAAAGACGCCATGAAGAAGGACGCCGCGTCGCAGTAATCCAATACGACTCAATCCCTGTGGGAGCGAACCTGCTCCCACAGTTCTTGCAGCTTCACAGTTCCCACATTCCCATAGCTGTGTGCAGGGTATGACTTGAAGTCATGCCCTCATGACTTTTAATGGTTACAGCCCCGCAAACCCCCAGTGTTAAAAAATCGCAAACCAGCTCATCAACAACAAAAAAGAGCGTTTGCAACCATGACTCATCATCACTGCCGCGTCTTCGCCAGCGACCTGCTGCGCTCTTCGAACCCCGACATTTGCCACGCCAGGCCCGCTGCCTGCGTGCGCTTCTGATCAACCCAAACTCCCTGAAGAGTAACGACTCATGAAAGAACTCGACCTGTACATCGGTGAAGGTTTCGAAGGCCCGGGCGTAAATGCCGCGCACATCAATATTCTGATCGGCCCGCGCAACGGTCCGGCCGGCCAGGCGTTTGCCAACAGCCTGGCGTCCCCAAGCCAGGGGCACTGCCCATTCATGGTGATCGCCCAGCCAAACATTCCGGTCAAGCCAATGACCCTTTATGTCAACAAAGCGGCGATCAGCAGCGACCTGCACGGCAACGCCACCTGGGGCGCGTCCCAGGCCGGTATCGCCAAGGCCGTGCTTGAAGCGCTGCTGGACGGCACCTTGCCGCCGGAAGCCGAAGACGAATGGGCCATCGTCACCGCCAACTGGGTCAACCCGGCCTGCGATGACCTCGATGCGGTCTACCTGAACAACTACAACGCCTGCCGCACGGCGATTCGTGCCGCGCTGACCGGCAAGCCGGAAACCGCGCAACTGGCGGATGTGGTCAATCACATCAGCAACCCTTTCTACACGCCAAAAGCCTGAGGTCCGCGCCATGCAATACATTCGTTTGGGCAACTCCGGCCTGCAAGTCTCCCGCCTGTGCCTTGGCACAATGAACATGGGCACCCCGGACTGGAAGCCGTGGATCTTCGATGAGAAGAAAAGCGAGCCGATCGTCGCGCACGCGCTGGACAACGGCGTCAACTTCATCGACCTGGCGGACTTCTATTCCGCCGGTGTCGGCGAAGAAGTGGTGGGGCGCATCGTCAAGCGCCTGGTCCGTCGCGAAGACCTGGTGATCACCACCAAAGTCGGTTACGGCACCCGCATCGGGATCAACGCCAGCGGCCATTCGCGCAAGCACATCATGGACAGCATCGACGCCTCGCTGAAGCGCCTTAACATGGACTACGTCGATGTGTTCATGCTGCATTACTTCGATGTGAACACGCCGGTCGAAGAAACCATGAGCGCGATGAACGACATCGTGCGCTCCGGCAAAGCGCGCTACATCGGCGTCTCGACCATGCTCACCGGGCAATTGGCGAAGATTCTCATGGCTTGCGAGCGCAACGGTTGGGTCAAGCCGATCAACATGCAGCTGCAATTGAACTGCGCCTACCGCGAAGAAGAGCGCGAGATGATCCCGTTCTGTCGTGATCAAGGCCTGGGCGTCTCGGTGTTCAGCCCGCTGGCCCGCGGATTGTTGACCGGCGATGTGCAGTCGACGCGCAACCAGACCGATTTTTTTACTCAGCAGATGTACAGCGACGAAGCCTCGTTCGAAATCGCTCATTCGGTGCAACGCGTGGCCCGCGCCCGTGGCGTTTCGAATGCGCAAATCGCCCAGGCTTGGGTGGCCAACCATCCGGGTGTGGATTGCATGTTGGTGGGCGCAGACACCACCGAGCAATTCGACAGTGCGCTGGCCGCGCTGGACACCCAGCTCGACGCTGAAGAACTGCACGAGCTGGAACGCAATTACACCCCGTGCGACGTGATCAACGATTACACCGCCGGCAAACGAATTTTGCGTTCGGCACGTCCGGGTCTGGAACGCTTCACCCTCACCGAGGCTGTCGCATGAGCGCGCTGATCCGCACTGGCAATTTCATCGACGGTCAATGGTCGTCCGGTGGTCCGAGCTACTCGGTATTCAACCCGGCCAACGGCGAGTTGATCACCGAAGTACAAAAGGCCGGAGCCCAAGAGACCCGCCTGGCCATTGACGCCGCCAACCGAGCGTTACCGGCGTGGCGCAAGCTCACCGCCAAGGAACGCAGCCAGAAGCTCAAGCGCTGGAGCGAGTTGATGCTGAGCAACCAGAAGGATCTGGCGACCCTGCTCAGCCGCGAACAAGGCAAGCCGTTGGCCGAAGCCATGGGTGAGGTGGTCTATGCCGCGAGTTTTCTGGAGTGGTTTGCTGAAGAAGCCAAGCGCGCTTACGGCGACGTGATTCCGAGCCACAAGGCTGATGCACGGATCATCGTGGTCAAGGAAGCCATTGGCGTGGTCGCCGCGATCACCCCGTGGAATTTCCCTTTGGCCATGGTCACGCGCAAGGTCGGCCCGGCATTGGCCGCCGGTTGCACGATGATCCTCAAGCCTTCGGAAGAAACGCCGCTGTCGGCCTTTGCACTGGCGGTGTTGGCAGAGCAGGCCGGTATTCCGGCGGGTGTGTTCAACATTGTGTCTGGCGATGCGGTCGCGATTGGTGGTGCGCTGCAAGCGTCCAGCATTGTGCGCAAACTGTCGTTCACCGGCTCCACGCGCACTGGCAAATTGCTGATGCGCCAGGCGGCGGACACGCTGAAAAAGGTCTCGCTGGAACTGGGTGGCAACGCGCCGTTCATTGTCTTCGACGACGCTGATCTGGACGCTGCGGTCAAAGGCGCGATGGCCTCGAAGTTCCGCAACACCGGGCAGACCTGCGTCTGTGTTAACCGTTTCTTCATTCAGGACGGCGTCTACGAAGCCTTCACCGGCAAACTCGCGGAAGCCGTTGCGGCGATGCGCGTGGGCAGTGCGCTGGACGGCGAAACCGAGCAAGGCCCATTGATCAACGCAGCGGCGCTGGCCAAGGTCGAACTGCACGTCGACGATGCGCTGGAGAAGGGCGCCAAGCTGTTGTGCGGTGGTCGTCGTCATGCGCTCGGCGGTACGTTTTACCAGCCGACCATCCTCGCCGAAGCCAGCAGCGAAATGCTGATCGCGCAGGAAGAAACCTTCGGCCCGGTGGCAGCCTGCTTCCGTTTCAAGGACGAAGCCGAAGTGCTGCAAAAGGCCAACGACACGCCGTTTGGTTTGTCGGCTTACTTCTACAGCCGCGACATCGGTCGCGTATGGCGCATGGCCGAAGGCCTGGAAGCGGGCATGGTCGGCATCAACGAAGGGATCATTTCCACGGAAGTGGCGCCGTTCGGCGGCATCAAGGAATCGGGCCTCGGTCGCGAGGGTTCGAAGTACGGTCTGGATGACTATCTGGAAATCAAATACTTGTTGATGGGTGGTCTGTAACCTCCCAAAAACCCTGTGGGAGCCAGCTCGCTCCCACAGTTGAAACGATTGATTTCATTTCTCCGTCAATAACAACAATTGGAGAGTTATATGTCCGTTAAATCGGTACATATCGATGACCTGCCCATTGGTCGATTTCATATCAAGATCGCCGGGCTGACCTTCGGTGCCCACTTCACCGATGGCTATATCCTGGGCCTGATCGGTATCGCCTTGACGCTGCTCAATCCGCAAATGCAGCTCGATGCGTTCTGGCAGGGCCTGATCGGTGCATCGGCACTGATCGGCCTGTTCCTGGGGAGTCTGTTTTTTGGCTGGTTTTCCGATCGCGTTGGTCGACAGAAAATTTTCCTGGTCAGTTTCCTGCTGATCGCTGTGGCGTCGGTCATGCAGTTTTATGTCGAAACGGCCATTGGCCTGGTGCTGTGTCGGATCCTGATCGGTATCGGCCTGGGCGGCGACTATAGCGTTGGACATGCCATGTTGGCCGAGTTTGCGCCGAGAAAGCACCGTGGGATATTGCTCGGCTCGTTCAGTGTCGTCTGGACTTGCGGCTATGTTGCCGCGACCTTCATCGGGACGGCGATGCTCAGCCTGGGCGACGATGCCTGGCGCTGGATGCTGGCATCCTCGGCGATCCCGGCGGTGGTGATTTTGATTGCCCGCATTGGCACGCCGGAATCGCCGCGCTGGCTGGTCAATCAGGGCCGTATCGCCGAGGCGCGAGCAGTCGTCAAAAAATTCCTGGGTGATAATGTCGAACTCGACGAAACCCGCTCCACCGAAACCCGCTCCGGTTATGCCGTGCTGTTCAGCCGTGAATATCGCAAGCGCACGGCGTTCAACTGCCTGTTCTTCGTCTGCATCGTCATGCCGTATTTTGCGATTTACACCTTCCTGCCGACGATTCTGCAGAAAATGGGACTGGCCGAAGGCTTCGGCACTGAGATGATGCTCAACCTGCTGTTGATTCTCGGCGCACTGATCGGCATTTGGTGCACGGTAAAGTTTTCCCGTCGCGGCTTCCTGATCAACTCGTTCATCATTCTGGCGGTGGCGTTGTTCCTGCTGGCGGTGTTGCCGAGCAGTGCGGCCTGGCTGATGGTGTTGGTGTTTGGGGTGTTCACCTTGGTGCTGTCGGCGGTGAGCAATCTGGTGGGGGTGTTCCCGGCCGAGAGCTTCCCGACGGAAGTGCGCGCCAGCGGTATCGGCCTGGCCACGGCGGTCAGCCGTCTGGGTTCGGCGGTAAGTACCTTTCTACTGCCGCTGAGCGTGGCCGGGATCGGCATGAGTCCGACAATGGCCATTCTGGCCGGGGTTCTCGCGTTCGGGGCCTTGATTTCCTGGGCGTGGGCTCCTGAGACCAAATCCCTGACCCTGAGCCAGGCAGGCAAGGCGCAGAGCCCGGTGGAGGGTGGTGCAGCGGCGGTGGTGAAAGTGGCTGCGCAGATCTAAGGACCTGATAAAGATCCAAATGTGGGAGTGAGCCTGCTCGCGATGACGGAGTGTCAGTCGACATCAATATTGACTGATCCGCCGCCATCGCGAGCAGGCTCGCTCCCACAGTGGTATGGGGGGCTCAGGGATTACTGACCAACCCCAACCAATCCGTAAACAACCGCACCTTCGACAACCCCTGTTTGTCATTCGCCACATCCAGCCAATAGCCATACGGCCCGATCACTTCCACCGGGGTAATCGGCAGCAGGCTGCCATTGGCCAACTCTTTCTCGATCATCTGCCGATCAATCACCGCCAGCCCACCACCGGCGAGCGCGGTGTGAATCACCTGATCCAGCGTGCTGAATTCCAGTCCTTGCTCCGCATCGACATCGTCCCGTCCCGTCGCTGCCAGCCAGTTTTCCCAGACCTTCAAGCGTTTGCCATCGTGCAGGATGTGCAGCAAAGGAAACTTCCGCAGATCCGGCGGTTGCCCCTCGCTAAACAACTCCGGACTGGCCACGGCGATGTGCCGCTCCATCACCAGCAATTGACTGCTGCAATGGCTGGCGGCTTCGAGACCGAAGCGGATGTGGCAATCGATCTCGGCGAGGCTGTCGTGGCCGGCCTGGTTGGTCACGCTCAGGCTGATGTCAGGATAGCGCTGGCAGAACACGCGCAAATGCGCGGACAACCAGCGTGTCGCCCAGGTCGGCGGCGCGAGGATTCTCAGGCGCTGGCGCAGGTTGGGCACGCGCACGGCTTGCAGGGCACGTTCAATGTGGTCAAAGGCTTGCGCCAGGTGCGGGGAGAGGGCGATGCCGGATTCGGTCAGCGACAAGCCCTGGGGCGTGCGCACGAACAGCGCGACACCAAGGTAGTCTTCCAGTTGCTTGATCTGTCGACTGACCGCCCCTTGAGTGACGTTCAGGGCCAGCGCCGCCTGGCTGAAACTGCGATGGCGCGCGACCTCTTCGAAGACGCGCAGCATATTGAGCGAGGGCAGTTGACGCATCGAAGGAGGGCTCCGTACCGGTCTCCGGTGTTGCGTCGGGCCGGGCTATTGTTTTTATCGGTATGGTTATGAGTACCTATCTGACTATTGGCAACGGGCTGATGCAAGTGTTGTCTGCACTGACGCCTTCGCGGGCAAGCCCGCTCCTACAGGTTTAGTGTGCGCCGCAAATCACTGTAGGAGCGGGCTTGCCCGCGAAGGCGTCCTCAAAGACGCTAAAAATGCTGGATCAGAAGTAATACCCGACGTTCATATACACCTGATTCTCCCACTGATCACTCCCGCCAGCCCCCAGACTCTGGGTATAGCTGCTACCCCCAATGTACGGATCGTTTTTGCCAAACAACCATTCCGTAGCGACCCACAATTTGCTCACTGAAAACGAGCTGCCCACGATCATCCGTTCAGAGGTCTTGAACCCGCTTTCGGATTTGTCGAAGGCGCTGTAGTTGGCGTACACCTTGACCCCGCTGACCTGATCGAACAGGTATTTGCCGGTCACGTCGTAACTGAGATCTGCCACGTACAGGTTGCCGCGACTGGCGACGTTGTACGTGCCGTCATAACCGCCGAAAGTGACCAGTTCATCGGTGCCAGGGTTGCGCGGCGACATCTCTTGTCGCGCGGCCTGCAACTGCACGCCCCATGGGCCGTTTTTGCCCATGTAATGCACGGCTGCGGCATTACGCCGGCCGTTGTCATCGGTGTCCTGGTTTTGAAGGGATGACGTCAGGCCGGAGAGGCCAATTTCCGATTTCCACGGTCCCAGATCCAGGGCTTTGGCCACCCGTAGCGCTACGGCGTGGCGTTCCTGGTTGTTGCTGCCGTCGGTGACGTAACTGTCGGCTTCGGAGACAACGCTGGAGTAGGTGGCGCCGTTGCTGGTGCCTTTGCCTTGCCACGCCGGGCGCAGGTAGTAACCGGTCTGGATGTTCCAGTCGCCGATTTGCTGGATGTACTTGGTGCCGACTTCTGACAGGTCTTCCACACCGATGACGTTGCCCAGGGTTTCGAAGAAGGTGCTGCCAAAATACGGCTGCAAACCGAAAGGCACCTGGTTCAGGCCGACCTGGACCTGTTGGTCCGGGTTGAACTTGTAGCCGATCCACGCCGTCTCGGCGAATTGGACGTCACCGACTTTATCGGTGTACTGATACGGGTAGGCTCGACCGTAAAAACGGTACTTGGCCGCGCCGATCCAGGTGTCGGAGTTGTACTTGGCCGAGAGGAAGGCCGTGTCGAAATTTAGTTTCTGAATGTCACGGTCGGGGTCATAGTCCCAGCGCACACGAACCGCGCCGCCGAGGTCGAGGTTGTCGGTCACTTGCACGGCCATGGCAGGGGCCGCAAAGGTGCAGAGCAGAGCGATGTGCAACGGACTAAGGCGCAGAGAAGCAGGGAAGGGCATGGGCAACTCTCGGTTATTTTTATATGAGATGCCGGCCAGTCTTGCGATCAATGGTGTGTTGAACAAACGATAAAAAATGTGCAGAAACCTTCCTCAGATGCATGTTACTGAGAAAATCCTGTAGGACAATTTCTGGCGGTCGTGGGATGCTTGGCCGATCAGATACCGCTTTCGAGTGCTTTACATGAAACGCAAAATGCCCGGTCTTAATGCCCTCAAGGCGTTTGAAGTGGCCGGCAGCACCGGTAGTTTTACCCGCGCCGCCGAGTTGTTGAACGTGACCCAGAGCGCGGTCAGTCGCCAGGTGCGTCAGCTGGAAGAACAGCTCGGTGAGAGCCTGCTGGAGCGCCGCCACCATCACCTGGAACTGACCAGCGCCGGGAAAGTGTTGTTGCGGGCGCTGCATCAATCCTTTGACAAGATCGAGCTGACGGTGCGCAGCATCCAACAGAAAACCCATTCCAATCGCCTGCACATCAACGCACCGCCGACCTTTACCAATCGCTGGCTGATGCCGCGCCTGGGGCGCTTGCGGGAAAAACATCCTGAGTTGGAGTTGAGCATTACCACGCGTTTGCAGGATAGCCTGGCGGAAACCAGCACCCTCGATTGTGCGATCCGTTTCGGCGATGGCGAATGGGATGGCCTGAACAGCTCGATGCTGATCCAGGAGCGGCACATCGCCGTGTGCTCCCCGACCTTGTATGCGCGGGAGTGGAGCGAGCAGGGCATTGACCTCAATCGCCTGACATTGCTGCATGTGCTGGCCCGTGAAGACCAGCGCTACCTGACCTGGAAACATTGGCTGGACGCCGCACGCATCACCGGGGTCGACACCCAGGGCGGCTATGAATTCGACTTGCTGGACCTGGCGATTCGCGCGGCCATCGACGGCCTGGGCATTACCATCGCCGACTGGCACATGGTCGCCCCGGAACTGGCCAGCGGGCAGTTGACTCAGGTGCTCAACGTGCACGTGGATGGGCACCAGTCCTACTGGCTGGTGACCCGGCCGGAGCAGACCCTGATGCCGCAATTGCAGGTGTTCAGTCAGTGGTTGCAGGAAGAAATCTGGTTGGCACAAAGACAACTCGAACCCTCAACCGCCGCCCTCTAATCCACACAGATCCCCTGTAGGAGTGAGACCGGCTTGCCGGCGATAGCGTAGTGTCAGGCGATGAAGTTGTCGGCTGATACACCGCTATCGCGAGCAGGCTCACTCCTACAGTAAATCCCATTGCTTTGGGGGTAACCTGCATTTTTCGAATGTTTGCCCGCTCAATAAATCGTTTGTTCAACTCGCTCGGGATGCCAAGACTGGTCGAACTGGATAAAAACAACGATGGGCGATGCACATGCGACTCGAGCGAAATTTTGTTAACGGCCAATTCATCGAACCTGCCAGCGACGCGCTGATCGCAGTCTATAATCCTGCGACCGAAGCACTGGTTGGCCACGTCTCGGCGGCCACTGCTGTGGAGGCGGTCAATGCGGTCGAAGCCGCTGCCGCCGCGCAAAAGGTCTGGGGCAAACTCACCAGCATCGAGCGCGCCGAACACCTGCGCTCCTTCGCCGATGCCCTGGATGCCTGCGCTGAAAACATCGGTGCTGCCCTGGCCGCCGAATCCGGCAAAAGCGTTGCCGATGCCAGCAACGAAGCCCGTTACGCCGCGCAGATCACCCGTTATCACGCCGAGTGGGCACGCCGCATTGAAGGCGAGATCATTCCCAGCGACTCCCCGAACGAAAACCTGTTTCTGCACCGCGAGGCAATTGGTGTGGTTGCCTGCCTGATTCCGTTCAACTACCCGGTCTATACACTGCTGCGCAAAATCGCCCCGGCGCTGATTGCCGGCAACACCGTGGTGGTGCGCCCAAGCAACAACACACCGACCTCGGCGTTTGAAATCGCCAAGGCCGTGCAGCAATCCGGATTGCCGGCCGGGGTGGTGAACATCCTGACCATGGACCACGCGACTGCCGCCGCCGTTTGCACTCATAAGGCGGTCGGCCTGATCACCCTGACCGGCAGCGTCAACGCCGGGCGCATCGTGCTCGATTACTGCAAGGCCAACATTGCCAAGCCATCGCTCGAGCTGGGCGGCAAAACCCCGGCGATCATCGAAGCGGATGCCGATCTTGAAGCGGCCGCTAGCGCCATCGTCGCCTCGAAGACCACCCACTGCGGTCAGTTGTGCACGGCCGTGGAGCGGGTCTACGTGCAGGAAAGTGTCTACGACCAATTCCTCGCGCTGCTGAAATCGAAAATCAGCGCCGTGAAGTTTGGCGACCGCGCCACCGACGCCAGCCAGATGGGGCCGTTGGTCAACGCCAGTTCGCAACAGAACATTCACGCCATGGTCGAACGCGCCATCGCGGACGGCGCGGTCCTGGAAACCGGTGGTTTTATCCCACAAGGCAAAGGTCATTTCTACCCGCCGACCCTGCTCAGCGGCTGCCGTCAGGACATGGAAATCATCCAGGAAGAGATCTTCGGCCCGGTGTTGCCGGTGCTCAAGTACGGCGACATCGACGAAGCCCTGGCAATGGCCAAC
Organism: Pseudomonas sp. P4_C8; assembly: GCF_056401975.1. Taxonomy (NCBI): domain Bacteria; kingdom Pseudomonadati; phylum Pseudomonadota; class Gammaproteobacteria; order Pseudomonadales; family Pseudomonadaceae; genus Pseudomonas; species Pseudomonas sp. P4_C8. Next base: position 12,797 of record NZ_JBFUIH010000010.1, read on the forward strand.
GACCATCAGTTCGGCCTGTCCTCGGTGCTGTACACCGAGAACTACCGCACCACGATGAAAGTCGCCAACGCCATTGAAGCCGGCGAGCTGTACGTCAATCGCACCCCGGCCGACCCGTATCAGGGCTTCCACGCCGGCTGGAAACGTTCAGGGCTGGGCGGCGATGACGGCAAGCACGGCATGCTCGAATTCACCCAGACCCGTCTCGTGGTCATGAAGTACTGATCCACCAGGCACACGCTTCACGCAGCACCCATAAAAACAATTAACAGGGCTGCCCGGACCACCGGGCAGCCAGAGGTCACCTAGATGTCCAAGCATGCATCCACTGCTGCCGCTGTTCAGGGTTCGAACGCGGGTTCAATAAGCCACAGTGACAAGGGAAGTCGCTATTTCCAATTGATGCTATTGGTACTGGCCGCCGGTGCGATCTACCCGATCCTGTACCTGCGTCAGGTCTACCAGACCACCATGCTCGACGTGTTCCAGATCAGCCACAGCGAGCTGGGTTATCTGTACTCGATGCTCGGTACGATTTTCCTCCTCAGCTACTTGCCTAGCGGCTGGCTGGCTGACCGCATCGCCCCACGCTTTTTGATTTTCTTCTCGCTGGTCGCCACCGGTGCCTTGGGCCTGTGGTACTCCACCGCGCCGTCGATGACCGGGTTGATGATCATCTTCGGTTGCTGGGGCCTGACCACCGGCCTGACGTTCTGGGCTTCGGTACTCAAGCGCGTAAAAATGATTGCGCATCACACTGAACAGGGTCGGTTCTTTGGCATCCTCGATGGCGGTCGCGGCCTGGTCGAAGCGTTGCTGGCCACTGTCGCACTGGCCCTGTTTGCCTTCGCCACCGAAACTCGTGGCGAGTCGGCGGCAGAGGGCTTCAAACACGTCGTCTATCTCTATGCCTTTACTTGCATCGCCATCGGTTGCGTGCTGGTGTTGATCAAAGACCCAAAGTCGATGGACGACACCGCGCCGGTGGAGAAGGGCAAGTACAACCTGCTCAGCGACCTGGCCACCCTGGTGAAAATCCCTGAGTTGTGGCTGGTGACGGCCATCGTGTTCTGCGGTTATCACATCTTCTGGGCCACCTACAGCTTCTCCGATTACCTGCAAGGCGGCGGCATGACCGCGGTCATGGCGGGCACCATCACCACCCTAAAATTGTGGATGCGCCCGATTGGCGGGATCGGCGGTGGTTGGCTCGGTGACAAGTTTTCGAACATCTCGGTGCTGATCGTGGCGCTGTTCTGCGCGACGTTGGCGATGGTCGGCCTGGTCGTGTTCCCGGCGCTCAACAGCATGGGCCTGCTGATCGGCACGGTGATTTTCATCGGCCTGATGACCTACGCCATTCGTGGTTTGTACTGGGCGATCCTCGACACCTGCAACATTCCGCTGCGCATCACCGGCCTGGCCATTGGCATTGTCTCGGTGGTCGGTTACCTGCCGGACGCGTTCATTCCCTTGATCAACGGCTACCTCACTGAGCATTACCCGGGTGCCTTTGGTTACAAGCTGTATTTCAGCTACATCGCATTCGTCGGCCTGCTCGGGACCTTCGCGGCCCTGACCTTGCGCGCTCGTATCAATCGTAAATCTTTGAACAAGACTTCTTTGAAATAAGCAGGTGTCTGTGATGAAAATCGTCGCCTTAGAAACCCATATCGTCGCCGTTCCGCCACCGCACATCGGCGGCATGTATTGGTTGTTCGTCAAAATCAAAACCGATTGCGGCATCGAAGGTGTGGGCGAAATCTACGCCGCGACCTTCGGCCCCAAAGCCATGTTGCCGATCATCGAAGACGTGTTCGAACGCTACCTGCTCAACCAGGACCCGCACCACATCGAACGCTTCTTCCGCCAGGCCTATTCGAGCGGTTTCACCCAGCGTCCGGACCTGACCATGATGGGTGTGGTCAGCGGTCTGGAAATGGCCTGCTGGGACATCATCGGCAAAGCGGCGAACAAGCCGGTGTATGAACTGCTGGGCGGCAAGGTCCACGAACGCCTGCGTTCCTACACCTATCTCTATCCGGTGAACAGCAAGGGCGAGTACGACTACGACGACCCGGACCTGGCGGCCGAGTGCGCCATCGAGAACATGAACAAAGGCTTCACCGCCGTGAAGTTCGACCCGGCCGGGCCGTATACCGCGTACTCCGGGCACCAGATCTCCCTGGAAGTGCTTGAGCGCTGCGAAACCTTCTGCCGCAAGATCCGCGAAGCGGTGGGCGACAAATGTGACCTGCTGTTCGGCACCCACGGGCAAATGGTCCCGTCCTCGGCGATTCGCCTGGCCAAGCGCCTGGAGAAGTACGACCCGCTGTGGTTCGAAGAACCGGTGCCGCCGGGGCAGGAAGACGCCATGGCGCAGGTCGCGGCCAAGACCTCGATTCCGATTGCCACGGGCGAGCGACTGACCACCAAGTACGAATTCTTCAAGCTGTTGCAGGCCGGTGGCGCGTCGATTTTGCAGATGAACGTCGCCCGCTGCGGTGGTCTGCTGGAAGCGAAAAAGATCGCCAGCATGGCCGAAGCCTATTACGCGCAGATCGCCCCGCACCTCTACAACGGGCCGATTGGTGCGGCCGCGAGTTTCCAGTTGGCGACCTGCACGCCGAACTTCCTGATCCAGGAAAGCATCATGACCTGGGGCGGGTTCCATGCCGAAGTCCTGACCAAGCCGCTGCAATGGGAGGACGGCTACATCATCCCGTCCACCGAGCCGGGCCTGGGCGTGGAGCTGGACATGGACGTGGTGCGCAAGCATTCGCCGTACACCGGCGAGCGCCTGCACCTGCAAATGGCGCCGACCCCGGCGGACGTCAAAGACACATCGCCAGCCAGAGGCTGACAGGCCTGACGCGGTTCCTGTGGGAGCCAGCCTGCTGGCGATAGCGGTGGATCAGTCGACATTGATGTTGAATGTCAGGCCGCCATCGCCAGCAGGCTGGCTCCCACAGGGGATCGCATCGTCCATCCGAATTTTGTACAACGACTTACGCGGTAACCCTGCATGACATACGACTACATCATCGCTGGCGCTGGCGCCGCAGGCTGCATCCTTGCCAACCGGCTCTCGGCCAGCGGCAAACATTCGGTGTTGCTGCTGGAAGCGGGCGGCAAGGACAGTTCCCTGTGGTTCAAGATCCCGGTCGGCTTCGCCAAAATGTATTACAACCCGACCTTCAACTGGATGTATTACAGCCAGCCACAAAAGCAGCTGAACAGCCGCGAAATCTACGCACCACGCGGTAAAGTGCAGGGCGGTTCGGGATCGATCAACGCGATGATCTACGTCCGCGGCCAAGCCCACGATTTTGATGATTGGGCGGCCAACGGCAACGAAGGATGGGGCTTCAAGGACGTCCTGCCGTATTTCCGCAAACTGGAAAACCATCCGCTGGGCGACAGCGAATACCACGGCTCCAGCGGCCCGATCAGCATCACGCCGATGAAGGGCCAGACCCATCCGATTTGCGATGTGTTCCTCAAGGGCTGCGACGAGCTCGGCTATCCGCACAGCGACGATTTCAACGGGCCAAAATTCGAAGGCTCGGGCATCTATGACGTCAACACCAAAAATGGCCAACGTTGTTCCAGCAGCTTTGCGCATCTGCACCCGGCGCTGTCTCGGTCGAACCTGACCGTTGAGCATTTCGCCCTGGTGGATCGCGTGTTGTTCGATAACGACCGCGCAACCGGGATTTCCATCACCCAGCACGGCGTGGTGCGAACCTTCACCGCCAACAAGGAAATCATCCTTTGCGCCGGTGCAGTAGACACGCCGAAGATCCTGCAACTGTCCGGTGTCGCGGATCAGGCGCTGCTGGCCAAACACAAGATCCCGATGGTCAAGCATCTGCCGGCGGTGGGGCAAAACCTGCAGGATCACCTGTGCGCCAGTTACTACTACAAGGCCAATATCCCGACGCTCAACGATCAACTGAGTTCATTGTTCGGTCAGTTCAAACTCGGTCTGAAATACCTGTTCACCCGCAAGGGCGCGCTGGCGATGAGTGTCAATCAGGCCGGCGGATTTTTCCGTGGCAATGAGCAGCAGACCCACCCGAACTTGCAGCTGTACTTCAACCCGCTGTCGTACCAGATCCCGAAAAACAATAAGGCCAGCCTCAAGCCGGAGCCGTACTCAGGCTTTCTGTTGTGCTTCAACCCGTGCCGGCCGACCAGTCGCGGGCACATCGAGATCGCTTCGAAAAACCCGCGGGACGCAGCAAGGATCGACCCGAACTACCTGAGCACGCAAAAAGACATCGACGAGGTCATCCAGGGCAGCCGCTTGATGCGCAAAATCATGCAGGCACCGGCGCTCAAGCGCATCACGGTTGAAGAGGTATTGCCGGGGCCAGTCGTCGAAACCGACGAACAGATGTTGCAATATTTCCGCGAAAACAGCGGTTCGATCTACCACCTGTGCGGTTCCTGCGCGATGGGGGCGGACGAGCAGAAGTCTGTGGTCGACAAACGATTGAAAGTCCATGGGCTGGAAGGATTGCGCATTGTCGATGCATCGATTTTCCCTAACGTGACGTCCGGCAATACCCACGCGGCGGTGTTGATGGTGGCAGAGAAGGGCGCCGATCTGATTTTGCAGGACGCCTGATTTCGTCGCCTCTGAGTATCAAAAATGAATTTCCGCCAAGACTGCTGCTCATAATTGATAGAGAGCGGATTTAGCGCGCGAAAATCATGGGTGTATTCAGGGAGTGGCAAAATCATGGGGCCAGTATCGACGGCAGGCACGAACGTTTCTGGCGGGTTGATTCTTGTGGTCGAAGACGATCCGTTGATCCTGGAATTTCTCTGCGAAATCCTCCAGGAAGAAGGGTTCGTGGTTAAGTCACAGACTAGCGCGGATGCCGCTTCAGCGTACCTGGAGCAGCACTCCGACAATGTCCGTCTGTTGCTCACCGACATCAGCATGCCGGGCACGCTCAATGGCGCTGACCTCGCCAATCAGTTTGGCGACCGCTGGCCAGACAAGCCGATCATGATCATGTCCGGTTTCGAAACACCACAAAGCTCCGGCGTGAGGCATTCAGTCTCGTTTATCAAAAAGCCCTGGGCGCTCGGCCAATTGCTGGACTGTGTCGAAGGCGCCTTGAAGTCCAAGCCCGTCAGCTGAAGCGCTATTGCGCCTCCTGAGCCCGTCTCGCAAGTAAATGCTACATTGCTGGCTTACCTGCCTGGCCCTTGCGAAAGGAAGCTGATCCTTGTCTGCTCATCCATCCGTTTTCAACACTCCTTACCGCGCCTTCCTGTTCGATATGGACGGCACTGTCCTCAACTCCATCGCCGCCGCCGAGCGGATCTGGACGATCTGGGCCTTGCGCCACGGGGTGGATGTCGCGTCCTTCCTGCCGACCATTCACGGCGTGCGCGCCATTGATACGGTCAATCGCCAGGGGTTGCCGGGGGGTGATGCCGAATCTGAAGCGGCGTGGATTACCCAGGCGGAAATCGAGGACGTGGAAGGCGTAGTCGAGGTTCGTGGTGCGGCGGCTTTCCTTCAGGCCTTGCCGGCCGGTAAATGGGCAATCGTGACCTCTGCACCAAGAGCACTGGCCTTGCGCCGGATGGCGGCGGCGGGGATTCCCGAACCTGATGTCATGGTGACGGCCGAAGATGTCAGCGCCGGTAAACCGGATCCTGCGGGGTATCGACTGGCGGCGAAACGGTTGGGTGTTGAGGTGACGGAGTGTTTGATCTTTGAAGACGCCACGGTAGGGATTCTGGCAGCGGAAGCGGCAGGGGCGGATTTGGTGATCATCACCGAGACGCATGAGCATGCGATTCAGACGCAACATGCAACGTTGGCCAATTATCAGTCGGTAACCGCATCTGTGGACCCTGACCACCATATCCGCCTCAAATAAATCTAATTGTAGGAGTGAGCCTGCTCGCGATAGCGGTGGATCAGTCATATCAATACCGACTGATCCACCGCTATCGCGAGCAGGCTCACTCCTACATGGATCGGTGTCGTGGCTAATAGATTCCGGGAATCAGCCGCCAGGTGTTGGCGCAATAACTGTCGTACTCACCACCAAACTTCGCCCTCAACAGCGCTTCCTCAGCGTGAATCCGCGCAATCAGCGGCATCACTGTCAACGCCGCCAGCAACAGCCCGACACCCGAACGAAACGCCAGCGCCCAGCCCACGGCAATCACCAACATTCCCAGGTAGCTGGGGTTGCGCAGGCGTCGATAAATCCCGTCAGTGACCAGCCTGTGCCCCGGCTGAATCGCCACCAACCCGCTGAAGCGCTTGCCCAGCACAAACACGGGCCACAAGCGTAACGCACCGCCAGCGATGAACAGCAACGCACCGATCCAGCGCAGGCCTTCACCGCCGAATGTCCAGACGTCAATCCGGTCGGTGTAGGCAGGCAAGAACCCGCTGAGCAATCCAATCACCCCGAACGCCGGAAGCACCCAGCGATTGGCCCGGTCCTCACGTTCGCCGGAACTCAAGTTGACCTCGGTGAACAGCGAAGCCACGGTCATCACCACGGTCGCCAAGGCAACCACCACTAACGGCGCATGTGTAAAAAATGCCGCAAACCCGCCCAATCCCCACACCGCAAGACCGAGGTAGGCGAGGGTGCCGACGATGGCGAAAAACGCCAGTTTGGGCGAGATTTTCATGAGCACCTCGTGATGTGCAATGACCCTTTTCAGCTTAGAGGCCCGATGTTGCTCACGCGTTCAACCCGGACCTGGCATTGCGCCGAATCACCTGCGGCGGTTGGCCGAATGCCCTAAGGAAGGCTTCGCGCATGCGGCGCCGGTCAGTGAAGCCGACCTCGGTGGCGATCTGATCGAGGGTCAGGCGCCCGCGTTCGAGCATCTGCCGCGCCACCTCCAGTCGCAAGTTTTCGATGGCCCTGGCCGGCGTTTGCCCGGTCTCGGCGCGAAAGCTGCGGCTGAATTGCCGAGGGCTGAGGCGCGCCACGTCTGCCAGTTGCTCCACCGACAGGGGCGAGGCCAGGTGTTCCCGGGCATAGCCGAGAACGGTCTGAATGCGGTCGGATTTTGGCGCCAGTTCGAGCAACGCCGAATGCTGGGACTGGCCGCCCGCACGACGCTGATACATCACCAGTTTCTGTGCCACGGAACGCGCCAGTTCCGCGCCGTGATCCTTCTCGACCATGGCCAGCGCCAGGTCGATGCCGGCGGTCATGCCGGCCGAGGTCCAGATCGAGCCGTCAACCACGTAGATGCGGTCTTCTTCCACTTTGATCAATGGGAATCGCGCTTGCAGCTCCCGGGCATAGGCCCAATGCGTGGTGGCCCGCCGTCCATCGAGCAGACCGGCCTGGGCCAGTACAAATGCCCCCGAACAGATCGACGCCATCCGCCGTGTGGTGTCCACGCGGCGGCGCAGGTATTTCAGTACGCCTTCGGGCGACTGTTCGATGATGGCATCGCCGCCGACCACGATGACGGTATCGAACACCCGTTCATCGAAGGCCTGGGTTCCGACACTCAAACCACCGGAGGCGCGCAGCGTGCTGCCGTCTTGTGAGATCACACTGACGTCATACAGCGTCTCACCGGCGCTGAAGTTGGCGTACTCGAACACCGACATGGCGGCCAGCGCCATGGACTGGAAACCCTCGAACACCACAAATGCCACGGCAGTCATCGCTAGACCCTCAAAAGGACATGTCCTGAAAACGTACTTTAAACGTCATTTGAGACAAGTGTAAGAGGCTTTATAACGGTTCACACCCGGCGAACTGTTCGCCTCACTGTGAAGGAAACTCAACATGGCTCTCTCATCCAAAGGCACAGCACTGATTACTGGCGCTTCTTCGGGTATCGGCGCGGTGTATGCCGACCGTCTAGCCCGCCAGGGTTACGACCTGATTCTGGTTGCCCGCAGCCAGGCCAAACTGAATGCGCTGGCTAACCACCTGAGTAACGAAACCGGCCGAGCGGTGGAAGTGGTCGCGGCCGATTTGAAAGTCAAAGCCGATGTGCTGCAGGTCGAGGAAATTTTGCGTAACGACGCCAGCATCACCTTGCTGGTCAACAACGCCGGTGTGGGCGCGGTCATGCCGCTGCTGGGCAGCCCGGTCGATGAGATGGAAGAGATGATCACCCTCAACGTCACCGCGCTGATGCGTCTGGCGTATGCGGTGGTGCCAGGCTTTGTCGCGCGTGGCACGGGAACCGTCATCAACATCTCGTCGATTGTTGCTTTCGCGCCGGAAATCCTCAATGGCGTGTACGGCGGGACCAAGGCCTTTGTGCTGGGCCTTAGCCAGTCGATGCACCGCGAACTGGCGGATAAAGGCATTCGTGTCCAGGCGGTACTGCCCGGTGCGACGGCGACCGATTTCTGGAGTGAGGCCGGCAACCCGGTGGAAAACCTGCCGCAAGAGATCGTGATGTCGGCGCAAGACATGGTCGACGCCGCGCTGGCAGGCCTGGCGAAGGGCGAAGTGGTGACCATTCCGAGCCTGCACGACGGCGAACAGTGGGATCGTTACGAAGCCCAGCGTCAGACCCTTTCCGGGTTGTTCGGCAACTCCAGCGCTGCACCGCGCTATCGCTAAAACAGGGGCGGGGGGCAGGGTGAACTAAGCTTGGATAAGAAGGGTTCACCTTTGGGACACCCGCGATGCTGCACATCAGAACGCCGTTGATCCTGCATTGGGGGCTGTCGACCCCGACCCGACGGATCTGGCTCAAGATGGAAAACCTGCAACCCAGTGGTTCGTTCAAGCTGCGTGGCATGGGGCTTCTGTGCAGTCAGGCCAAGGCGCAGGGCAAACGCCGAGTTGTTTGTCCTTCGGGCGGCAATGCCGGTTTTGCCACCGCCATTGCCGCCGCCAGCCTGGGGCTGAGTGCCTGCATTGTGGTGCCGCACACGACCCCTGAGACGACCCGCGCCAGGATCAGAAAAACCGGCGCTGAAGTCATTGTCCATGGCAAGGTCTGGGACGAAGCCAATCAAAGGGCAAGAGAGCTCTCGCAGGACGCGGACACCGAATACGTGCCGGCCTTCGATCACCCGGTGTTGTGGGAAGGGCACAGCACGCTGGTGGATGAAGTCCTGGAAGTGTGTCCTCAAGTGGATGTGATGGTGACATCGGTAGGGGGCGGCGGATTGCTGGCGGGCATCCTCACGGGGTTGATTCGCCATGGCCGCACAGACTGCCGGATCATCGCCTGCGAAACCGAGGGCGCCGCGTCTTTTGCGGCCGCCGTGGAAGCAGGGCATCCCGTCAGGTTGCCACGCATCGACACCGTGGCGACCTCGCTGGGTGCGGCGCAAGTCGCGGCCTGGCCGGTGCAGCACATCCAGGACTTTGCGCACCAGTGCGTTGTGCTTAGCGATGAGRATGCAATCATGGGCGTGGTTCGTTTCGCCAGTGACATGCGTCAGTTGGTGGAACCAGCGTGCGGTGTTTCATTGGCGGTAGCGTACCTGGACCATCGAGCCATAGCCGATGCGCACGACGTGGTGATCGTGGTCTGTGGTGGGGTGAGTGTCAGTGCGCAATTAGTCGCTGGCTGGGCACGCCTATCCGGTAGGCGAGCGAAGTAGGGCTGGAAACGCTATTGATGTGTCACAAGCCCTACCGCTGTTTTAAGGCTTTCATTTACCGGCGGAATCGCCTTCCTGCACCAGGATGGCCCGGGCCAGGTCTTCATCGCTGGCATTGAGGCCGGGATTGTCCTGACGAATTTTCTTCAACACCGACTCCAGATAAACCCCGCGAATCGCACCGCCACTGGCAACGAAGCTCGAGGCGTCATCCTGAGCGGGAATCAGCAGCTTCTTATCTTTGAATGTCGAGTACAGCGAGGCTGAGACCCCGGCTGAAGTGGCAACATCTCCCGCATCCACATCAGCCATAGCCGAACCGAAGGGTAAACACAGCATCAGTGAGGAAATAATAATCAGACGGCGCATGACGGTGTCCTCTGAAAGCGTGAAGCAAATAGGAAGTACCTCTAAGGTTAGGATGCGCGGCGATCGCCAGGAGTTCCTTATCGCCGCAATATCGTTCAAAACCGCAGTGTTGCTCCGGTTATCAGCCACTGATCACGTTCCCCTGTCAGGTTACGTTCCGCCACCACATCAACGTCGATACGCTCGCCAAGGTGAAACCGTGGTCCGGCCTGCCACGCCTGATCAACACCCCGTTGGCCTGATCGCGGCATCATCCACCACGTACGCACCGCCGGCCGCTTTGGCGTTGGACATCACCGTCAGGAGTGCGATCAGGCTCAGGGTGATACTGACGAACAACACATTGCGCCGCACCTTTCGGCCTTGCACGGGCGGCAGACTGCGTACAAAAGACATCAATTCACGAGTCGGTTTCTGCATGAGGTTTACCTCGAAGTTTCATTGGAAAGCGGCCCCCTCTAACTGCAAACCCCTGTAGCAGCTGTCGAGCCGGCGAGGCTGCGCCCGGCTTCGCAGCAGTCGTCCAGTCAGAACTCACGGTGCGTCAGGCAGACCGCGCGAATCGGATTCGCGACTGCTTCGCAGCCGGACGCAGCCTCGCGGGCTCGACAGCTGCTACAAGGGCTGCGTTGTGTTTGGGGTGGCTAGCGATAGGGTTTGCAGACCGGCCGCCCGGGCTTGGGCGAGCAGTGCTTCGGTGTCTTCGCCGCCGGGCAGGGCAATCACCACGTCCGGTCGGCTGTCGCGCAACATGAACTGGTTGCGCAAGCGCTCTGCCGACTTTCCGTGGCGTTGCCAGTTAGGCGGGTAACGCACAAGGTCGATGCCCTGTTCTCGCGCCCATTCTTCGATTTCGCCGCCCAGGTGCCGGTTACCGCCATGGATCAGCACACGCACCGGGTGCGCGCGTTGGAAGGCGTCGAGCACCCGTCGGCACTGGCCAYTGTCGGCGTAATGGCGACCCGCACAGATCAGCAGGCGCATGACGGGGTTTCCTTCGCCGGATCGTTGTTCTCGATCACCCGCTCACCCGCGCGTTCGAGCAGCGGATAGGCGAGGGCGGCGATGTGGTGGTGCACGCGGCGGTAATCGCGCAGCACGCGCTGGAAGATGTCACCGGATTCGGCCCAGGTGTTTTTGTCTTCCTGCAACTTGCGAAAATGCTCACGGCTGGCGTGCGCTTCGAGTTCTCTGACGGTTTCCTTGCGACTGATCAGTTGATGGGCGGTGGCAATGTCTTCGCGCAGGAACACGCTGATCGCCAGGCTCAGGCTTTCCAGCAAGGCGTCGTGCAGCGGGGCGATGTTGCCCAGCTCGAACGCCGAGAACTGTTCGCCACGGCGCACCCGGCGCATCGCCAATTGCGCGAGGCTGCTGGAGAGAATGTCCGCCGCGTGTTCGAGGTTGATCACGAACAAAAGGATTTCCTGGGCGCGATCGGCATCGTCGTCGCTGATGCCTTCCTTGCCGATGTCGGCCAGATAGGCACGAATCGCTGCGCTGAGCAGGTCCAGGGATTGATCGATGCGTCTGACGTCGTCGACGCAGGTCGGCGCCGAGGTGTGGAACACCTGCAACAGGCGCCCGAGCATCGCCGAGAACATATCGGCCATGCGCAGGGCTTCCCGGGCGGCGTTGGACAAACCGATGTTGGCCACCTCCAGTCCTGCCTCGTCCAGGTAGTGCGGCATTCCGGGATCGACTTCCCGCACCGGATCCGGCAGCAGCCGGGTGAGGGCGTTGGCGAGTACGTCAGTCAAGCCGATGAACACCAGCGCCAACAACAAGTTGAAACCGCTGTGCAGGACCACGACCAGCGTCGACGGATTCAGGCTCGTCTCGGCCAACAGTCCGGCAAACGGCAACACCGCCAGCGCACCGACCACCCGCACCAGCAGATTACCCAGCGGCAAACGTCGACCGACGCTGGATCCAGCGTTGATCACTGACGGCAAGGTACCGCCAATGTTTACACCCAAGACCAACGCAACCAGGGTGGTCGCCGAGAGCATGCCGGTCGCGGCCAGCGAGACGATCAGCAACACCACGGCCACGCTGGAATGGCAGAGCCAGGTGAGCAGCAGCGCCACCAACAGTGCAATCAGCAGGTCGCCGTCCAGGCTTTGCATGATCAGCTGAAACACCGGCGTGGTTTCGACGTGCGCCAGGGTGGAACCGAGCATGTGCAGGGCCAGCAGCATCAGCCCCAGGCCGATCAGCGCACAGCCGACACTTTCAAAGCGTGAGTCATCGCGCAGGCGAAAGACGATCAACCCCGTCAGCAACATCAGTGGCATGAGCATCGACATGTCGAGGCTCAGCAGTTGCACCACCAGGGTCGAACCGATATTGGCGCCCAGCATCATGGCCAGCGCCGGGGCCAGCGCGAGGGTGCCGGCGGCGGTGAACGAGGTCGCCATCAGGCTGACGGCGGTGCTGCTTTGCAGGAGGCCGGTGATGCCGATCCCCGACAGCAATGCCATCCAGCGATTGTTCAGGTTGTGGCCCAGCCACTGGCGCAATGGCGAACCAAAGCCGCGCAGTAACGCCGAAGAAATCATGTGAGTGCCCCACAGCAGCAATGCGATGGCGCCTGCGAGGTTGATCAGTAGAGTCGTTCCCGACATGAGAACTCTCCTTATTCCGTGTCGCATTGATCGAAGGCCGAACTCAAAAACCTGTAGGAGCTGAGCTTGCTCGCGATAGCGGCAGACCAGCCGATATTGGTGTCGACTGACACACCGCTATCGCGAGCAAGCTCGGCTCCTACAAGGGGGTGTTCAAGTCATCAGAACCACTGCTTGAAGCGGCGGATGTAGATCGTTTTCATGACCTGCGCGAAGACGCAGTAGCTGAGCAAGGTGCCCACCAACCAAGGGAAGTACGCCCACGGCAATGGCTGCAAACCGACCAGCGTGCCCAGCGGCGAGAACGGAATGTAGATGCCCAGCACCATCACCAACCCGGTCATCAGAGTCACCGGCAACGCCGCCGTGCTTTGGAAGAACGGGATCTTCTGTGTGCGCAGCATGTGCACCACCAGCGTCTGGGACAGCAGCCCTTCGATGAACCAGCCGGACTGGAACAGGCTCTGCATTTCCACGCTATTGGCAGCGAACACGTACCACATCAGCGCAAACGTGGTGATGTCGAACACCGACGAGGTCGGCCCGATCCACAGCATGAAACGGCCGATGTTCTTCGCGTCCCACTTGCGCGGTTTGCTCAGGAACTCCTTGTCCATCTTGTCCCAGGGCAGCGCCAGCTGAGAGATGTCGTACATGAGGTTTTGCAGCAGCAGGTGAATCGACAGCATCGGCAAAAACGGGATGAACGCACTGGCCACCAGCACCGAAAACACGTTGCCGAAATTGGAACTGGCGGTCATGTTCAGGTACTTCATGATATTGCCGAAGGTTTCACGGCCCTTGAGCACGCCTTCTTCGAGCACCATCAGGCTCTTTTCCAACAGGATGATGTCGGCCGACTCCTTGGCAATGTCAGTGCCACTGTCCACCGAAATACCGACGTCGGCATCGCGCAGGGCAGGGGCATCGTTGATGCCGTCACCGAGGAAACCCACGGTGTGACCGTTGGCTTGCAACGCCTTCAGCACCCGGGACTTTTGCAGCGGCGTCAGCTTGGCAAACACCGTACGTTCTTCGACACGCAGCTTGAGGGTGGTGTCGTCCATGTTTTCGATGTCCTGGCCGAGCAGCGGGGTGCCCGGTTCCAGGCCGACGTCGCGGCAGATCTTGCAGGTGACGACAGCGTTGTCGCCGGTCAGCACCTTGACCGTCACGCCCATGTCCCGCAGCGCCGCAATGGCCGGGCCTGCGGTTTCCTTGGGCGGATCGAGGAAGGTCAGGAAGCCGCGAATCACCAGCTCGCGCTCATCCTCGGTGGTGTACTGGTTTTTGCTCTGCGCTTTCGGGATCTCGCGGGTGGCAACCAGCAATACGCGGAAGCCGTCCTCGTTGTATTCGTTGGCCAGGGCCAGCAGGTCTTTGCGGCGCTGATCATCGAGGGCGACGACGCTGCCGTTTTCATGGAGGTGACTGGCGATGGACAGCATTTCCTCGACCGCGCCTTTGCACACCATCAGGTGATCGTCGCGGCTGTCCTTGACGATGATCGACAGGCGCCGACGGACGAAGTCGAACGGCAACTCATCAACCTTGCTGTAGGCAAACGGCACCCGAAACTTTGGGTTGCTGTTGGCGAATTGAACCACCGCCTGGTCCATCAGGTTTTTCAGGCCGCTTTGGTGATGACTGTTGAGCCACGCCAGTTCGAGGATCGCGTCGTCGCGCCGGCCGTGGCTGTCGACGTGGTGCTCCAGAATGATCTTGTCCTGGGTCAGGGTGCCGGTCTTGTCCGTGCACAGCACGTCCATCGAACCGAAGTTCTGGATCGCATTGAGTCGCTTGACCACCACTTTGCGCTTGGCCATGGCCATCGCGCCTTTAGCGAGGTTGGCGCTGACAATCATCGGCAGCATTTCCGGGGTCAGCCCGACCGCCACAGCCAGTGCAAACAGAAACGCGTCGCTCCAGTCGCCCTTTGAGAAGCCGTTGAGCAGGAACACGATCGGCACCATCACCAGCATGAAACGGATCAACAGCCAGCTGACACTGTTCACCCCACGGTCGAACGCCGTTTGTACCCGCGAGCCGACAATGGCTTTGGCCAGCGAGCCGAAGTAGGTGCGCGAGCCGGTCGCGACCACCACGGCATTGGCGGTGCCGCTGACCACGTTGGTGCCCATGAAGCAGATGTTCGGCAGGTCGAGCAGGTTCGACTGATCGGCTGCGTTACCGGTCGCGGATTTCTGTGCGACGTTACCCAGCGTGTCGTATTTCTCCACCGGCAAGGCTTCACCGGTGAGTACCGCCTGACTGATGAACAGGTCGCGGGATTCGATCAGGCGAATGTCCGCCGGGATCATGTCACCGGCGCTGAGTTGCACGATATCGCCGGCCACCAGCTCGCGCATCGGTACTTCACGCGGCACCGCACGGCTGCCGCTTTGCTCGCGCCGCAGCACGGTCGCGGTGGTGCGCACCATGGCCTTCAACGTTTCGGCAGACTTGGCGGAACGGTATTCCTGCCAGAACCGCAGCAGGCTGCTCAAGGTGACCATGGTCATGATGATAATGACCTTGGTCAGGTCGGCTTCGTCGCCTTCGCCCTGACTGATCGGCAGCCAGTAATCGGTGAAGAAACTGATGCCGGCCAGAGTCAGCAGGACATAGATGAAGGGATTGTGCAGGGCTTTGAGCAGTTGGACGAGGGCGTGAGGCGGCTTGTCGTGGGCCACTTCGTTGTAGCCCCCACGCGCCAGCCGGCCTTCGGCTTCCAGTTCGGTCAGGCCGTCAGCGGTTGCATTGAGGTTGGCGAGGGTCACGGCCAGGCCATTTTGGGCTTCTCGTGCGGCGCGCATCGACAGTTTGGCGATGTCGCTGCTGGCACCTTTGGCGCGGGTATTCGGGGATTTTACTGTGGTCATCGCGTGTGCTCCTGCCGCTGACTTGCGGCACGACACACAGCCGGCTCACCCAACTACAGGCGAGCGAATGTATGTCGAGCCGCAAACAAGCGATCGATGTCAGAAGTAATGTTTTGTTGTTTTAACGTTCGCTGGCTATCAATGGAAAAGTGATAGGCAGCGAACCGTCTACTGGCTTCGTCCATAACTAACTCCAATTAACTGGTGTTTTAAAAGGCAATAAGAAGTTGTCAGTTTCCATTCTCGGGGAACCGTTATAGGAAGGACTTTAAAGTGCCTTCAAATCAACTGAATGTGCGGCCTGTCAGGCTCGGCTTCGCAGCCGGAAGCGGCGCGCGATGCGTCGACTCGGTGGTTCCGGGCTGTCGTCCAGGCTCCAGCGTTGCTGAAGCCTACCCGTCATCGGGCAGACGCGCCAGTTGGCACGCGGGAGTGCCCTGGCAGGGGAAGAAGGGCTGGAAAGCGGCGCAATGGCGCGGTTCGCGAGCGTAGGCTCACGGCTGGGCTTGACCCGCATGGTCGAAGCAAAGGCGCGTACGCCGGGCATTACAGTGGTGGTGAAGTTCATAACATGCCTCTGGACCGGACGGACGCCGGTGAGGCAAGTTACGGTGGAGCATCAAGCTCTAGCGCAGCTCACCCGACCGAAAAGTCGAGTCCCGTCATTTTCTGGGTTATGTGCCAGATTCTGCAGTTTCGCAGTAACCCGACAGCGACTAGATACTGTGTCCATTGGATTCTTTTGTGAGTTGAAAAAAGGCCTTCGTCGAAGGCCCGGGCAATTTACTCAGGGTGGTTGGATACGTCAACCTTAAATACCCGATTAGTAGTGTATTAAATGGAAAAAGCGGCGGGCTCTATGATTGATTCAGCTAAATGACAGAGAGTTGTCGTTCATGTGACGGAAGCGGAAGAACTTGCTGGCGGCCGATAACAAGTTTCCGTCGGCTCCCTTCAATGCAGTGCTAACGTTAGTGCCTTCGCAAAGTCAGGAGCAATTGAGCGTGGATATCGAGTGCGTGGTGGTCGGCGCCGGTGTGGTCGGGTTGGCGGTGGCCAGGGCGTTGGCCCGTAGTGGTCGGGAAGTGATCGTGGTCGAAGCGGGCGAGGGCATTGGGGGAGGGATCAGCTCACGTAACTCGGAAGTGATTCACGCCGGAATCTACTACCCGACTGGCAGCCTCAAGGCGCAGTTGTGCGTGGAGGGCAAGCAGCGTTTGTATGCCTTCTGCGATGAACACGGGGTTGATTATCAGCGTTTGGGCAAACTGATCGTGGCCACCGATGACCGCGAGTGTGCGGCCTTGCGCGTGTTGTTGGAGCAGGGCCGGCGCAATGGCGTCGATGACTTGCAATGGCTGGATGCGGCGCGAGCCCGGACGCTTGAACCGGCGCTGTCCTGCGTGGCTGCGCTGTGGTCGCCTTCCACCGGGATTATCGACTCTCATGCGCTGATGCTCGCACTTCAGGCCGATGCTGAGGCCGGCGGCGCGTCGGTTGTCTTGCGCACACCACTGGAGTCAGTCCGTTGCACCGGGCAAGGTTTCGAGTTGCAGTTGGGCGGCGTACAGCCGATGACCCTGAGCTGCCGTGAGTTGATCAATTGCGCTGGATTGTCCGCGCCGCCGTTGGCGAGTCGCATCGAAGGCCTGGCGCCGCAGCACGTTCCAACCGCCCGGCTGTGCAAGGGCAGTTATTTCAGCTTGAGTGGCCGGGCGCCGTTTCGGCATCTGGTCTATCCGGCGCCGGAAAGTGCCGGGCTGGGTGTGCACATGACCCTCGACCTTGGCGGTCAAGCGCGCTTCGGCCCGGACGTCGAATGGGTCGACCATATCGATTACCGCGTCGACCCGCGCCGGTCCGAGGGTTTTTATGAGGCCATTCGACGTTACTGGCCTGGTCTGCCCGATAACAGTCTGCAACCCGCGTACAGTGGCATTCGCCCGAAAATAAATGGCCCTAATGAACCGGCCGCCGACTTCACTATCAGCGGCCCGGCCGAGCATGGCGTGCCGGGGCTGGTGAACCTGTTTGGCATCGAATCACCGGGCCTGACCAGTTGCCTGGCGCTGGCCGATCGGGTGGTGGAGCGCCTTTCCCCCAAGTCAGTCGACGACACAATCCTGTAGCAGCTGTCGAGCACCGCGAGGCTGCGTCCGGCTCGGTCCGCGCTCGGGCGAAGCAGTCGTGAAATCAGGCGACGCGGTGTTTCAGAAAGGCCGCGTGTGCAGGGTTTACGACTGCTTCGCCCGAGCGCGGACCGAGCCGGACGCAGCCTCGCGGTGCTCGACAGCTGCTACACGGCGGCTACACAGAACGCATCGCGAAGGTGCCGGTTATCAGCCTTTGCGATGCCGCCCGCCGAGCGGGCTATGCTTTGCAGTGCGCCCATCACCATGGGAGATCTCTCATGATCAACGTACGCACTGCCCGCATGCTTGCCGATTACAAAAACTGGGCCGACCAGCGCCTCTTTGACAGCCTGGCCGCATTGCCGGCGGGGGAGGTCAGTAAAGAACGCGTCTCGGTGTTCAAAAACATGATCGGCACCCTGAACCACATCTACGTGGTGGACTGCATCTGGCAAGCTCACCTCGAAGGCCGAGGGCACGGCTTCAAAACCTCACATGATCTGTTGCATGCCGACCTTGGCGAACTGCGCATGGCACAACGGGAGATCGATCACTGGTACTGCGACTGGAGCGAACGGCAGACCGAGGCGTCGCTGGATAAAACCGTCGAGTTTTCGTTTGTGTCGGGCGAAAGCGGCACCATGAGCGCAGGCGCGATACTGATGCACGTGGTCAATCACGCCAGCTATCACCGTGGTTGGGTGATCCAGATGTACTTCGAAATCCCGGCCATGCCACCGGTCACGGACCTGCCGGTGTACCTGCGCGAGACCCAACCGACAGCGTTCACGTTGCTGCATGCCCCGGCAGTGGAGCCGACATGTAGTGTGCAATTTTCGAACGCAACCAGCGTTCTGCCGGATCGTTATCGTTGACGCCGTTCCAGACCATGGACAGCTCGGACAGCACGATGTCAAACGGCGGGTCGTCGGCACGCAACTGGCTACTGCCTTCGATCAACGCACACGCGGCGTAATCCGGCACCGTGGCCAGCATGTCGGTGCCGGCCAGCAGCGCCCTTAACCCAGCGAATTGCGGCACCGCCAATACCACCCGCCGTGAGCGACCGATACGGGCCAGGTCGTTGTCGATGGCCCCGGTCAAGTCCCCGGAAAACGACACCAGTGCATGCGGCCGGTCGCAGAACTCGTCCAGCGTCAGGGGCCCGGGCCGGTTATCACCGCGCAAAATCTTCACACTCAAGTCGCGCAACTTCTTGCGCTTGGCGTTGGCCGGCAGCTCCGTGGTGTAACTGATCCCGACAGAAATTTCGCCGCTGGCGAGCATCGATGACATCAGCAGATAATTCACCCGGCGCACCACCACCACAACGTTCTGCGCCTCCTCGCGAATCTGCTTGAGCAGCGGCGGAAACAGGCCGAACTCGGCGTCATCGGACAGGCCGATGCGAAACACATCACGGCTGGTGGCCGGGTCGAAATCCTTGGCCCGACTGACCGCACCGGAAATGGTGTCCATCGCCGGTTGCAACTCCTTCAGAATCACCAGCGCACGCGGGGTTGGCTCCAGTGTGCGACCGTTGCGCACCAGCAACGGGTCATCGAACAGGTCGCGCAATTTCGCCAGTGAGGCACTGACGGCGGGCTGGCCGAGGAACAGCTTCTCCCCGGCGCGGGTCAGGTTTTTCTCGAACATCAGGGTTTCGAAAATCACCAACAGGTTCATGTCCACGCGGCGCAGGTCGTTGCGGTTCATGTTGGAGGCTCGCAGGATTTGAGGGTCTGTTCAGTAAAGCATCAAACCTGAGAGGGTCATTAAACGGCGATGTTTAACACACATCTCCAGACACTCTGTGAGGCTACACAACCTTGCGCCGTTGCCTACGACTGCGCCAGAATCCGCCGGCTTGTGCGCCTTGGGCCGGGACTTTACTGTTTGCCGGTCGCTGAAAAACAGCGATCGGGTTTGGTAGCCCGGCTGACTTAGTGCATAGCACACCTGATGCAGCCCCTGCGGTCTGCGTCTTTATGGTGGCCATGCGCAGGGCGCTTTCGAGCGCGCCGGTTTCCAAGTCACCGGTCTACCAACCCGCGTATGGTCACCACCTCTTCGTTTGGTAGCGAAAGTGATGGCTCCTCTGTTCTGATTTGGAGTTTCACTATGTTCAAGATCACACCTAACCCGCCAGAAACCGACACCGACGACGTTTCCCCCTACGAATCCACCGATTCCAAAAAGCTCAACACCGCCGCCGACCGCGCCCTCGATTACTACCTCAAACCGGTCATCCCCAAAGACACGCCACGCAAACCCAGCACCATCTACTTCGTCGGCCCCGACACCGATAACGAATCCCTGCTGGTCAACGCCTGTGAGACGTTGGCGTCAGCGAGTGTCATGTTGAGCGATTTCGCGGGGCAACTGAACGGTACACAGCGCCACACCTTGCTTGGCATTCAACATTCCGTGATGTTGGGTGAACTGGCGGTGAACCGGATGCTGGATAACTTCGATCCGCAAAGCTAAGGCCACAACTGCATGGCTGATAGCTGAGTTTTGCGGTGCTTGTCCGGGCCTTATCGCGAGCAGGCTCACTCCTACACTGATCTCGGCTCAAGCCGAATCCGGTTCCGTCAGCACCTTCCTGAACGTCTCCACCAACGGCCGCAAATTAATCCGGTGCCACGCTGCCCACAACGGCGTGGTAAACGAAATCCACGGCACTTCCCGCAGCACTACACCCGGTGGTGCATTGCGGCTCAGGCCTTTCTGAATCATCGCTATCCCCAACCCTGACGCCACCAGCCCCAATGCGGTGAACGGTTCGGTGGCTTCCATGCGGATGTCCGGGGTGAAGCCGGCGCGGATACAGGCGCTGACGAAGTCGTCGCGGCTGGTGACGTTCTGGCGGTGTTGCACGCCGATCCATTCCTGATCGGCCAGGTCGGCCGGGGTCAGTTCCGACTGGTGGGCGAGGGGATGGTGCTCGGGCAGGGCCAGCAGCATCGGATCGTCCAGCACCTGAAAACCCAGAAGATCCGGATCATCAGCGACGGGCGGTTCGCCGACCAGGGCGATATCCAGACTACGCTGGCGCAGTCCTTCGAGTTGCTCGACGGAGCTCAGGTTGTACAGCGCGACATGCACGTTCGGCCGGTCGACGCGCAACACGCGCAAGGCATTCGGCAGCACGCCGGCATGCATGGCGTTTTCGATGTAGCCGATGCATAAGCCGCCTTCTTCGCCGCGACCGAGGCGTTTGCCGAGGGATTCGAGGCGATTTGCATGGGTCAGTAGGGCACGGGTTTCAGCGAGAAACGTCTGGCCGTCGCGGGTCAGGCGGATGCGTTGCTGGCTGCGTTCGAACAGGGTCAGGCCCAGGCGTTCTTCGAGCTGGGCGATCTGCCGGCTCAGCGGCGATTGGGAAATGTGCAGGCGTTCGGCGGCGCGACCGACGTGTTCTTCTTCGGCGACGGCGAGGAAGTAGCGCAATTGGCGAATGTCGATCATTTCAGACCTATAGGGACTCAAGTGCTGCGCATTATGTCTTGGACGGTCCGACTGTCGCAATCTAGGATCTGCTCAACGGTCAGGCAACTGACCACTGAAACTGACGAGGATTGAATCATGAGCTTGAAAGACAAACTGCCCGGCGCGCTGGGTTTCGGCACGGCGCCATTGGGCAATATGTTTCGCGCCATTCCTGAAGAAGAGGCGCTGGCCACTGTGCACGCCGCCTGGGATGCCGGCGTACGTTACTTCGACACCGCGCCGTTCTACGGTTCGGGCCTGTCGGAAATCCGCTTGGGCAACGCGCTGGCCCAGTACAACCGCGACGACTATGTGCTGAGCAGCAAAGTCGGCCGGGTCATTCTTGATGAGGTCGAAGACGCCGCGGCCCGTGATCTGGGTGAGAAGAGCGGGGTGTTCGAACACGGTCGCCCGAACAAGATCGTCAACGACTACAGCGCCGACGCCACACTGCGCTCCATCGAAGACAGCCTCAAGCGTCTGCAAACCGACCGTCTGGACATCGTCTGGGTGCATGACATCGCGCAGGACTTTTATGGCGATCAATGGCTGGAATACTTCAATCAGGCCCGCACCGGCGCGTTCAAAGTGCTAACCCGTTTGCGCGAAGAAGGCGTGATCAAGGGCTGGGGGTTGGGCGTGAACAAGGTCGAGCCGTGCGAGCTGACCCTTGATCTGACCGAAGCCCAACCCGACGGCTTCCTGCTAGCGGGTCGCTACACTCTTCTCGACCACGATCGAGCGTTGCAACGTTTGATGGACGCCGCCCTGGCGCAGAAGGTCGAGATCGTGGTCGGTGGTCCTTACAGTTCGGGCATTCTGGCTGGCGGTGCGCACTTCGAATACCAGAAGGCCAGCCCGGCGATCATCAACAAAGTCGAGCACATCAAACGCATCGCCGCCGCTCATGGTGTCGACATCAAGGCTGCGGCGTTGCAGTTCTCGTTGGCCAACCCGGCCGTGGCGGCGGTGATTCCGGGGTCCAGCCGTCCGGAGCGAATTGCTGAAGACGTGGCGGCGCTGTCGGCGGTTATTCCCGCAGCTTTCTGGCAGGCGATGCGCGACGCAAAACTGGTGTCCGACCGCGCGCCATTGCCGATCACAGGAGTTTGAGCATGAAGATTGATCTGAGTGGAAAACTCGCCATTGTCAGCGGCAGCACCGCCGGCATTGGCCTGGGCATCAGCAAGGCGCTGGCCGAATCCGGCGCCACGGTGGTGGTGATCGGCCGTGAGACGGTCAAGGTCGAGCAGGCGCTGGCGAGCATTCGTCAGAGCGTGCCGGGTGCGCAATTGCGCGGCCTGACCGCCGACCTGGGTACTGCCGAAGGCGCCGAGCTGTTGTTTGCTGCCGAACCGCGCGCCGACATTTTGGTGAACAACCTCGGGATCTTTAACGAGGTGGATTTCTTCGACACGCCAGACAGCGAGTGGACGCGGTTTTATGAGGTCAATGTAATCTCCGGCGTACGCCTGTCCCGGCATTACGTGCCGGACWTGGTCAAGCAGGGCTGGGGCCGGGTGATTTTCCTGTCCTCGGAATCCGGGATCGCGATCCCGGCCGACATGCTCAACTATGGCGTGACCAAAAGCGCCAACCTGGCGGTGTCCCATGGCCTGGCCAAACGCCTGGCGGGCACTGGCGTGACGGTCAATGCGATCCTGCCCGGCCCGACGCTGACCGATGGCCTGGAGCAGATGCTCAAGGACGCTACTGCCGAATCCGGCCGCAGTGTTCGCGAAGAAGCTGATGCGTTCGTGCGCAAGGCGCGGCCGACGTCGATTATCCAGCGAGTGGCGAATGTCGAAGAAGTCGCCAATTTGGTGGCTTACATCGCTTCGCCGCTGTCCTCGGCCACGACCGGCGCGGCATTACGCGTCGACGGTGGTGTCGTCGACAGCATGGCGATTTGAAAACTATTCATTTAGAGAGAGCTTTACATGGCGACTGCATCAGCGTTTATCGATATCCCGGCCTCGGCCGATGAGGTGTGGCAATTGATCGGCGGCTTCAACTCGCTGCCGGACTGGCTGCCGTTTATTCCCAAAAGCGAGTTGAGCGAAGGCGGGCGCGTGCGCAGTCTGCAAACCGCGGACGGCGCGGTGGTGGTTGAGCGGCTGGAGGTGTTTGACAACGCCGGAAAGACGTACAGCTATTCGATTCTGCAGGCGCCGTTTCCGGCCACCGCGTATTTGGCGACGATCCGCGTTGAAGCGCAGGGGCAGGGGGCTCGGGTGACGTGGTCGGGGCGGTTTGAACCGGTGGGTGTTAGTGAGGAAGAAGTGGTTGCGTTGTTCAACGGGATTTATCAGGGGGGGCTGCAGGCACTGCGGGCCAATTACCCGGCCTAGAAATACGAGTTGACCTTGTAGCAGCTGCCGAGCCTGCGAGGCTGCGTTCGGCTGCGAAGCAGTCGTGAAATCAGGCAACGCGGTGTATCTGACAGACCGCGTGCTCAAGTTTTACGACTGCTCCGCAGCCGAACGCAGCCTCGCAGGCTCGGCGGCTGCTACAAGGGTTGTGTCAGGGCTGAGTTTTTGCAATCAAGCACCAACCGCGCGCCACCGAGTTCGCTGCTGCCCACCTCCAGCGCAAACCCATGCAGGCTGGCAATCGCCGCGACAATCGACAATCCCAAACCAAACCCGCTTTTCTGATGGCCCCCCTCAGCACGATAGAAGCGTTGAAACACCGCCTCGCGTTCGGCCTCTGGAATGCCCGGGCCGGAGTCGAGCACTTCAATTCGCGTAAATCCACCTTCACGGACCCCGCGCAATATCACCTCGCCCCCCGGCGGTGTGAACTTGATCGAGTTACTCAGCAAATTCGCCACAGCTTCGAACAACAGCGCTCGATCCCCGTTAAGCGCTGGCAAGCTCGCTGGCAATTGCAGGGTGAAATTCAGTTCGCCTTCTTCTGCCAGCGGCAGGTAAAAGTCGTGCAGCTCTTGCAGCAACGGCACCGGGTCCAGTTGCACAAAACCTGACCGACGCTGGCGATCTTCCAACTCGGAAATCCGCAGCAACCCGCGAAAGCGCGCCATCAGTGTGTCCGCTTCACCGAGCACGGAATCCAGTTGCACGGCCAGCGTCGAGCCGTCTTCAGCCTGTTGCTGAATCCGGTACAGCTGCGCCCGCAGGCGTGTCAGCGGGGTGCGCAGGTCGTGGGCGATGTTGTCGCAGACACCCTTGACCTCGTGCATCAACCGCTCGATGCGTTCCAGCATGGCGTTGACGATGGCGGCGAGCATGTCCAGTTCATCGCGGCGATTGGACAAGGGCAGGCGTCGGGTCAAATCACCGGCGACGATGGCTTCGGCGCTGGCCTGGATCGCACGGATACGTCGCAGGGGGCGGCGCCGCAACAAGTGCCAACCGACAATGCCAGGAATGATCGTCAGCGTGACGCCCCAGAGCAACGCATGAAGGATGATCCGGGTGACAGCGAACAACGAACCGTTGTCGCGCACCAGCACTAGCCAGCGACCGTCCCGGGTCTGGGTCGCGACCGCGTCGCAGCTGTCGGCGGGCAGGGTCGGGTCGTCGGAGTCGGCGCAATCGCTGAGCATGTGGATCTTGCCGTCCAGCGGCAGGCCTTCGGGCATTTGGCGAAGTGCACCGCTGAGGTAGCGGTGCTGAGCATCGAACAGGCCATAGGCGTCGATGCCGCGAATGTCGAAGGTCATGCTGACGGCGAGGGCGTCCGCCAATTGTTCGCCCTGAAAGTGCGAAAACAAATGCTGACGTTGCATCAGCGAATGCTTGGCCAGGTTGTCCAGGTAAGCGGACACCTCGTAGTACATGACGCCCATGAGGATCGCGCTCCAGACCACAAACAGCGAGCTGTAGAGCGCCAGCAAGCGGCTGCTGGAGGAACGCCAGCCGTTAGACGGGTTCGGCAATGACATAACCCGAGCCTCGCACGGTCCGAATCAGTGGGGCCTGGCCTTGTGGGTCAATTTTCTTGCGCAAACGGCCGATGTGCACGTCGATCAGGTTGGTGCCGGGGTCGAAGTGGTAGCCCCAGACTTCTTCAAAAATCATCATGCGCGATAGAATCTGCCCGGTGTTGCGCATCAGGAATTCGAGCAATTTGTACTCTGTCGGCAGCAGCGTCAGCAGCAGGCCGGCGCGGCTGGCTTCGTGGCTGATCAGGTTGAGTTCCAGGTCAGCCACTCGCAGTGTGGTGGCCTGGGCGGTCACGGTGTTCTGACGGCGCAGCAGCACTTCAACGCGGGCGGCCATTTCATCGGTGGCGAACGGCTTGGTCAGGTAATCGTCACCGCCCGCGCGCAAGCCCCGCACCCGCTCATCGACGTCGGAGAGGGCGCTGATCATCAGGATCGGCGTGGCCACGCCCATGGTCCGCAACGTGGTGACAATCGCCAGCCCATCGAGCTCCGGCAGCATTCGGTCGAGGGTGATCAGGTCGTAGTCGCCACTGACCGCACGCTCCAGGCCTTCACGGCCATTGTCGACCCAATCGACATCGAGGCCGTGGCTGCTCAATTCGGCGACGATTTCCCGGGCGGTCACGGCGTCGTCTTCGATGGTCAAGATGCGGGTCATAGGGCTGGCCTGATTAGCGGTTCTCAATGATGTGCAGCATTTTGCCAAGAAATGATTGAAGGCTTTCTAAATAAAACTTCATGCACTTATTATTTCATTCAATGCAGAAAACCCGTCGTGTTGACGTGTTCCTTGCAAATCGCATGAGAAATAGAAGTTAAATCTTTATAGGCTATTGAAAAACAACGATTTATTTAGTTTTTGCGTCTGGCACGGTGACTGCAATGCTCCATTCGAAGAGTTGTTACACCATCTTTCCTGCCTGGAGCGATACAACAATGAATAGATCTTCTGATGGTTTCTATCCGGTCG
The DNA here is from genome assembly GCF_056401975.1 of Pseudomonas sp. P4_C8. Taxonomy (NCBI): domain Bacteria; kingdom Pseudomonadati; phylum Pseudomonadota; class Gammaproteobacteria; order Pseudomonadales; family Pseudomonadaceae; genus Pseudomonas; species Pseudomonas sp. P4_C8. The sequence continues at coordinate 38,768 of NZ_JBFUIH010000010.1, forward strand.
CAGAAGAAACAAGCACGCTCTCGAGTGTGTCCTGATTCGCTGAGGCTCATTGCCTCTGCCGCTTCTGCCTCTGGTGGAAGCGGCGTTTTGCTGTGTGCTTGACTGTAGGAGCATGGCTTGCCCGCGATGGCATCAGCACTGTCACCACAGGACTTAAACCTTACTCGCCTCCTGCTCCTCCAACTGATCCGACTCAAACAATTTAGCCAGCTCAGCCCGCGCTTCCTGCGCGGTCTGCAACACCTTCGCGGCATCGTCATAAACGGCATGCTGCGCCTCCAGCACCTGCTCATCGTGATGCTTGAAGCGCTTGATCCGCGCATCGGCCTGGGCCTGGGTCAGCCCCAGGCCAACCAACGTGCGCCGGCTCATTTCCAGGCTCGAGTAATAGGTTTCTCGAATCGCCTCGGCGCCAAGATCCACCAGGCGATGCACATGCTGGCGGTTACGTGCTCGAGCAATGATTTTGATGTGCGGATACAACCGATGCACCACCTCGGCGGTCTTGATGTTGGTGTCCGGATCATCGGTGGCGATGACAAAATATTCGGCCTGTTCGACCTTGGCTGCGCTGAGGATTTCCGGGCGCATCGGGTCGCCATAGAACACCGGCACACCGCCGAAACTGCGGGACAGTTCGATGGTTTCCACCGAGGTGTCGAGCGCCACGAATTTGATGTTTTGCGCCCGCAGAATCCGCGCCACGATCTGCCCCATTCGGCCCATGCCGGCAATCACCACACGCGGCGCATCGGTGTCGATTTTACGAAATTTTTCCGGAACCACGACAGGTTGCACCTTGGGCGAATAGAGCCGTGCGCACAGCAGCAACAACAGCGGCGTCACCGCCATGGACAGGGTGATCGTCAGCACCAGCAAGTCGTACAGGTGCGGCTCGAACAAGCCCTGATCGCGGCCGATCTTGAACACCACAAATGCGAATTCACCACCAGCCGCCAACACGATGCCCAGACGCAGCGCATTGACATTGCCCAAGCCACCGGCCAATCGACCCACGATAAACAGCAGCGGCAGTTTGATTGCGATCAGCAGTAACGTCAGCCCGAGCACTGCAATCGGCGCGCTGAGCAGCAAGCTCAGGTTGGCCCCCATACCGACGCTGATGAAGAACAACCCCAGCAGTAGGCCTTTGAATGGTTCGATCTGCGCTTCCAGTTCATGCCGGTATTCGGAGTCCGCCAGCAGCAACCCGGCGAGGAACGCGCCAAGCGCCATGGACACGCCGACCAGGTCCATCAGCCACGCCGTACCGATCACCACCAGCAGCGCCGTCGCAGTGGACACCTCCGGCAAACGAGTCTTGGCAACCACGCGAAACACCGGGCGCAACAGATAGCGTCCGCCGATCACCACCACCGCAATGCTGGCCAACACTCGCAAACCATGATTCACATTGTCGGCCGCGGTGCTGGCGTGATCGCCACCCGCCAGCAGCGGGACCATGGCGATCAGCGGGATCGCGGCGATGTCCTGAAACAGCAGAATCGCAAACGCCAACCGGCCGTGAGGGCTGGTCAGTTCCTTGCGCTCAGCCAGGCTTTGCAAGCCAAACGCGGTGGACGACAAGGCTAGGCCAAGGCCCAGCACGATGGCGCTGTTCAGCGGCTGACCGAAGACGAACAGCGCCAGTACGCCAATCACCAAACCCGTCAGCAGCACCTGCGCCAGACCCACGCCGAACACTGATTTGCGCATCACCCACAAGCGTCGCGGCGACAGTTCCAGGCCGATGACGAACAACAGCAACACCACGCCGAGTTCAGAGATGTGGCTGACACTTTGCGGATTGCCAATCAACCCCAGCACGGACGGCCCGATGAGGACGCCGGCAAACAGATAACCCAGCACGGCTCCCAATTGCAGGCGCTTGGCCAAGGGCACGGTGAGCACCGCCGCGCACAGAAATACGACAGCGGCTTGCAACAGGTTGCCTTCATGGGGCATGACTTACTCCAACACTCGATACGGCGGGGCGCCAAGGATAAAGGCTGCGGCGAAATGCGTCAGCCTTTACGCGCCGATAAACGGCTATCGCTGGCAAGCCAGCTCCTACAGGAGAACGCGCTTACCTGTAGGAGCTGGCTTGCCAGCGAAGATGCCCGAGCAGACAACCGTGCAATCAAATAAATGCCCCGAGATGGGCCATCCCCCGAACCACGTATACCGCTATCGCGAGCAGGCTCGCTCCCACAGGGGAATGCGGTCACCTGTAGGAGCTGGCTTGCCAGCGAAGACGCCCGACCAGACAACCGTGCAATCAGATAAACGCCTCGATATGTGCCATCCCCCGAGCCACATACTCATTCTTCTCACCCACCGGCGCGAAGTTGTGCAACACCTCCCGAGCCGCTTCAGTGCCTTTCAGTCGAGCTAGAAACCACACCGCCAAATACTGCGCCGACAAACAACCACCTGCCGTCGCGACATTCCCATTGGCATAAAACGCCTGATTGACGACATTTACACCAGCCGCCTGCACCCACGGCTTGCTGATGGCATCGGTGCAAGCGGGGGCGTCGCCGAGCAAGCCGAGCTTTGCCAGTAAAAAGGTGCCAGAACATTGCGCAGCCAGTAACTGCCGGCCTGGATCGAAACGCAGTTGATCCATGATCGCCGAATTCTCAGCTACTTCACGAGTCTTGCGTCCGCTCCCAACCAGCACAGCATCCGCCTGGCAAGCCTCGGCCAGATCAATCTGCGCATCAATGGTCAAACCATTCATGGACGTGACACGCGGCGTCGGCGAAGCGATGCTCACGCGCCAGTCCTTGTCTCCCAGCAGCGACACCCGGCTGAGCATGCCGTAAGCGATCAGGGAATCCAGTTCGTTGAAACCGTCGAAGGTCAGAATGGCAATGTGCATGGCGGTCAGTCCTGAGTGTGTTCACGCAGCCTACGCCGAGCCGAGGCGCAATCCCCGGTACAGTCAGGCGCAGAATCATCGCAACAGTAAGGAATGATTTTTCGCAAGCACAGTACCCCGGTGGAGCGTTCAAGCCCTATTGGCCGGGAGCTCGCACAGGGCTCTCGAAGCCCAACCGATACTGATTATTCCCACTGCGCTTGGCCTCATACATCGCCAGGTCCGCAATATGAATCAGCCGGTCCATGCTTGGCGCATGGTCCGGGTACACCGCGACCCCGAGACTGGTGCCGATGTGGCGCTGGTCGTTACCGATGATGATCGGCGGTGAAAGTTCGACGAAGATTTTCTGGCAGATGCTGCGCGCTTCATCCTGCAGGCAGATGTCCTGAGGCAATCCTTGGAGAATGACCACAAATTCGTCGCCGCCGATTCGGGCGACGGTGTCGGTGGAACGCAATATTTTTTTCAACCGGGCGGCCGTGGCGATCAGGACGCGGTCGCCGGCCGCATGGCCGTAGTGATCGTTGATGGCCTTGAAACCGTTGAGGTCGACAAACACCAGCACAACCCGTGTGGCGCCGATACGGGCTTGTTCCAGTGCCTCGGACAAACGTTCTTCCAGCACCAGTCGATTGGGCAGCCCGGTCAGTGGATCGTAATGAGCCAGGTATTGCAGGTAACTGGCGGAAGCTTTTTCCTCTGTGATGTCGCGCACTACGCCCATCATTTTGATGGTGGCATCGTGGTCGTTCTTGACCACGTTGCCGGTCTCTCGCAACCAGTGAATGCTGCCGTCGGGCCAGACGACGCGGTATTCTTCGTCATGGTTTTCCCCGGTTTCAAGGCAACGCAATTCCCCGGCGCGCACGCTGGCGCGGTCCTCCGGGTGTACGCAGGAGCAAAACAGGGCGTAGGAGGGTGTCACTTCGCCGATCTTGAAGCCGAACATGCCGTAGATCGCGTCCGACCAGTAGAGCTTGTCGGTGTCGACGTCCCAGTCCCAGGTGCCGATACGGGCGAAGTATTGACTGCGTTTGAAGCGTTCGGCGTCGCCATCCTGACGCACGGACGGTCCCTCGGACAGGCTGGCAATCAGTGCACGACACTCGCCCAGTTGTTTTTTCAGCGAGCGCTCTCGATAGATCATCGCGATGAGCAGGGCAAGCATGACTGAGCCAATGGCTGCGCTGATCCAGAGCAGATTCATTCAGGGAGAGTCATTGGGTATTAAACCGAGGGAAACGTTGGTGCTTATGTTAGTTCACCGGACCGCTTGGTTGCAGTCGCTTTCTATCTAGCGAGCGCTAGACTTGATGTGCAGCGATTGTCCCATTCCGATAAAGGAACCTGAAGAGTTGCAAGCAGGATGATTTTCTGGGAAAACCACGACCCTCGAATACCGCAAACAGACCAACATCGTCATGAATGAACAACTGCAAATCATCGACCTCCAGCCAGGCGACGGCAAAGCCGCCGTCAAAGGCGCGCTGATCACCACCCAATATCGTGGCTGGCTGGAAGACGGCACCGAGTTCGACTCGTCCTATAGTCGTGGCAAACCTTTCCAGTGCGTGATTGGCACTGGCCGGGTTATCAAAGGGTGGGATCAGGGGATTATGGGGATGCAGGTGGGCGGCAAGCGCAAATTGCTGGTGCCGGCGCATCTGGCCTATGGCGAACGGACGATGGGCAAGATTACGCCGAACTCGAACCTGATTTTCGAGATTGAACTGCTGGAAGTGCTGACGCGGGATGATTGACTGAGGCTTGGGATGAAAGGATTTTTTTGGCGAGGTGGCTTGTCGGGGACTAACCTTCAGCCCTGAAACGCCTCCCGATACGCATACAACCCCGGTGTACCGCCGGTCATCACAAACAGCACATTGTCACCGGATCGGAAGCCTCCTTGAGTGAGATCGGCCAGCAACCCGGCGAACGCTTTCCCGGAATATACCGGGTCGATCAACAGCCCTTCAGCGCGAGCCATCAAACGCACCGCGTCCAGCATGGCCGGTGTCGGCAGGCCGTATCCATCGCCCAACTGACTGCCGTCGATGACGATCTCTGAAGCCTGAACACTGGCGCTGCTGCCAAGTAAAGACAGTACATCCTGGGTCAGTTGCAGGGTTCTGGCCGCTGAGGTATCCCTGTCTGATAAAACCGAGTACGACTTCACCAGCGAAGTACCTCGATCCAGCAACTGAAACCCGGCCGCGAGCCCGGCGTGGGTGCCGGCGCTGCCGTTGGGTACCACGACCTGATTGAAGGTGAGGCCGAGTTCGGTTTCTTGTTGCGCAATCTCCTCCGCGCAGCGCGCATAGCCAAGAGCGCCCAGCGGTGTCGAGCCGCCCGTAGGAATCACCAGTACCTTGTGCCCGGAAGCCCGAAGGTGTTCGGCGCGTTTCTCGGCTTCGGCAAGTGAATCGCTGCCACCGGCCAGCACGCAGATGGAGGCGCCGAACAACTGGTCGAGCAGGACGTTGCCGTTGAGTTCGTAGCCCACTTCCGTTTTCGGGACTTATCGGGTGAGGATCAGTTCGCAGGCGATACCGAGGCGGGCACACACCGCAGCGGTCAGCCGCGCATGGTTGGATTGAAGGCCGCCGATGGTGATGACCGTTTCGACCCCGGCCGCCAATGCTGCGCCGAGATGAAATTCGAGTTTGCGCAGTTTGTTGCCACCACCGCCAATCAGCATGTGATCATCGCGCTTGAGGAACAGGCCGATGCCTTGCGCCTTCAAACCCAACTGCTGCTCAAGGCGTTCAGCGCGCTGGATGGGCGTCGGGCCTTGCAGAAGGTCGGCCCGGGCAAAAGAACTTAATGACTTGTCCAGAAGGGTTTGCATCAATGCTGGCTCGATGTTCAATGTTATTACGGTGACTCTAGGGAGAAAGCCCCTGCGGATAAACACATCGCCGGTAACAACTCTTTTAACCTGATGTATTTAATGCAGGCATGATCATGGCCAAACTCAGGCCAATGGAAGTCTTCGTCGCGGTGGTCGAGGCGGGGAGCTTCACCGACGCCATGTTATGGGAGGGCGCGTGTCGCCAATCAACGAATATGCAGCTGTTCAACTGCTGGACGAGGCTTTTCGGCACTGGACCGGCCAGGGTCTGCCGGCCCCTGAATCACTGACCGGAACGGAACGCTTGCACTGGTTGCACGAGCACGCGCCTTACAGCCTGTTAGCCCATGGCACTGAAGACGATCCTCGTTTCTTCTATGCCAATGAACAGACGCTGGCCAGTTTCAAATACGATCGCTCGCAGTTCCTTGGTATGCCGTCACGGTTCAGCGCTTCACCGTTGGACCGAGCCACGCGCCAGACATTGCTGGAACAGGTTACGGTCAACGGAATTGCTCACGGCTATAGCGGCTGGCGGGTGGACAGGGACGGCAATGCCTTCATGATTTACGAAGGCAAAGTCTGGACCCTGATCGATCAGCACGGCGAGCATCGGGGGCAGGCAGCATTGTTCTGGCCGGATAGAGCGCGCGTTGGTGTAATTGATTGACAGGTTTTGAATGATGCGTCGTTTGTCATGACGTCTTCGCGGTCTCACGCCACATCACGAAACACCGGAATCCGCCCATTCAACGAAGGCCGGTACTCCCAGGCTAACCGCTCCAGCGCAGGCTGGTGCGCCAGAATCTCCCGCAACGTCGCACTGGCAATCCCCAACGCCAATACTTGCCCCGGACACTGATGCCGCCCCGCGCCAAAGGTAAAACTTCGGCGCTGCGGGCGATCCAGACGAAAGACGTCGGGGCTGTCATTCAGCTGCGGATCGCGATTGGCCGACGCCAACAGCACCAGAACCACATCGCCCGCATGCAGGCGCACGCCCTCAATCTCACAGGGCGCGGCAACAAACCGGCGAGTGTTTTGCACCGACGGGTCAAAACGCTGGGTTTCGGCAATCAAATCATCTACGCAGCCCTGCTGAAGCGATGGATGTCGAATCACCGCCAACAGCGCATTGCCGATCAGCCCCGCAGTGGCTTCAAAGGTCTGGGAAAACAGGCCAATCAGATTGGCGATCAGCGTTTCCTGGTCGCCAGCGAAGCGCTCGCGAATCCCGGTGAGCAGTGGGCTTTTATTGTCCGGGTCGTCGAGCAACTCAATGAAGTAACCTCGTAAATGTTCAGCGGCAGCCTGTGCTGCGTTGAGTTGCGCCTGAACGCTGAGCGACGACAGGCATGCCACGAAATCCGCTGTCAGCTCGCTGATCGTCCGACCCTGAGCCGGCGTGAACCCCAGCAGTGCCGCCACCACGCACACCGGCCCGCGAAACATGGCGTTGTACAAACCGTCGACGTCCGGCGTGATCAATCGCGCCGCCACCAACGCATTGACTTCATCCCCATCAATCAACCCTAGCCCTGGCTCAATCGCCGACCTCGGGCAGCGCTGCCGTTCACCTTCATTCATCCGCATCAACTGCCCGAACACCTTGCCCGCCAGGCCGCCGGCAATCGCCTTGGGCACCGGTTCGGCGACCGGCCGGACATGGCAATCAGGGTGTGCCAGTACGGCGGCGACCGCTCGGGCGCTGCTGGCCACCCACATTTTCAGTCCTTCGTGAAAAATCAGTCCTCCTTGGTCACGCAATTGCGCGTAATAGGGATAAGGGTCGGCATGAGTCGCAGCGATGATCGGGTCCATGGGTCGCAGCCTCGTTCGGGGTGGGGAAAGTGTTGCTACTATCTCCAGTCCGAAAGGCCCTTGATTCGTCCGGGAGCGAAATATGAACGTAGAACAACACGACATCGGCGTCTCTCACGTAGCGGCAGCCATCGCGGAGCCGGCCCGGACGAAAATCCTCTGTTCGCTGATGGACGGCCACGCCCGCACCAGCACCGAACTGGCGGCGATTGCCGAGGTAAGCGCCTCCACCGCCAGCGCGCACTTGTCCAAACTCAAGGAACTGGCGCTGGTGCGGCTGCACGTGCAGGGCCGCCATCGTTATTACAGCCTGGCGGACAAACGCGTGGCCCAGGCACTGGAAGCGCTGATGGTGATCGGCCAGAACACCGCGCCGACGTTCAACTCGCGCACGCCGGATCGCCTGCAATTCGCTCGCACCTGCTACGACCACATGGCCGGCACGCTGGCGGTGTTGCTGCATGACCGGATGCTGGAGAAAGGCTGGTTGTTGGAAACCGATGAGCAGGCTTATCGGTTGAGTGACAGCGGCGAGGCGCTGTTTGAAGGATTGGGCATTGAGGTCAAGGACCTGAGTACGCTACGCCGCCGTTTCGCGTGTCCGTGTCTGGACTGGAGCATGCGTCGGCCGCATCTGGGTGGCTCGTTGGGGGCGGCGTTGCTGCAATCCGCGATCAAACGTAAGTGGGTGACGCAGGACCTGGACAGCCGGGCGTTGACGTTGACGGCGATGGGGCGCAAGGCGCTTGGCGCGCAGTTCGACTTGGTGCTGCCGTCTTCAAACGGATCATCAATGCCTATTGATAAAAGGCATCAAGAGATTTCCGCTACCCATTGAATTGTAAGAATAACTCTGACAAATCGAAGGCGAAAAAAAGCCCGGCTATCCAATCGATAGCCGGGCTTTTTTGCTCAAGCTCAAGCGAACAGCAGTGTCAGATCAAACCTTGACGATCCAGCCCGCCGGCGCTTCGATGTCGCCGGTCTGTACACCGGTCAGCTCTTTGTAGAGCTTCTGGGTGACCGGGCCGACTTCGGTTTCGCTGTGGAACACGTGCAAGTGGTCGTTGTAGCTGATGCCGCCGATCGGGGTGATCACGGCCGCGGTACCGCAAGCGCCGGCTTCTTTGAAGTCCGAGAGCTTGTCGATGAACACGTCACCTTCAATCACTTCCATGCCCAGACGCGATTTGGCCAGTTCGATCAGCGACAGGCGGGTGATGCCTGGCAGGACCGACGGCGAGTTCGGGGTGACGAACTTGTTGTCGTGGGTGATCCCGAAGAAGTTGGCAGAACCGACTTCTTCGATCTTGGTGTGGGTCATTGGGTCCAGGTAGATGCAGTCAGCGTAGTGCGCTTTCTTGGCCTGGGAACCTGGCATCAAGCTGGCGGCGTAGTTGCCACCGACCTTGGCCGCGCCGGTGCCTTGTGGGGCTGCACGGTCGAAGCTGGAGATCAGGAAGTTGTGCGGGGTCAGGCCGCCCTTGAAGTAGGCGCCGACCGGAATGGCGAAGATCGAGAAGATGAACTCGGGGGCGGTACGTACGCCGATGTTGTCACCCACGCCGATCACGAACGGACGCAGGTACAGCGCGCCGCCGGTGCCGTAAGGCGGGATGAAACGCTCGTTGGCGCGGACCACTGCTTTGCAGGCTTCGATGAACTGTTCGGTTTCGACGAACGGCATCAGCAGGCGTGCACAGCTGCGCTGCATGCGCAGGGCGTTCTGGTCCGGGCGGAACAGGTTGATCGAACCGTCCTTGCAACGATAGGCCTTCATGCCTTCGAAGCATTGCTGGCCATAGTGAAGGGCAGTGGAGCCTTCGCTGATGTGCAGCACGTTGTCTTCGGTCAGGGTGCCTTTGTCCCACTCGCCATTGCGCCAGTACGACAAGAAGCGCTTGTCTGTCTTGATGTAGTCAAAACCCAGCTTGTCCCAATTGATGCTTTCGTTACCCATGACACCCTCTATCACTGAACAACCGCCGAAACGGTTCAAGGCTTCTGACGTTTTTTGGATGGGGACAACAATACTTCATTCCGAGGTGGTTTCGCAGCCTGCAATTCGATCTCTGCGACCATCGATACGTCCCGTGTAGCAGCTGTCGAGCCCCGCGAGGCAGCGTCCGGCGACGAAGTCGTCGCATTCCAGCTGGCTCGGTGTACCTGAAAGCACTGGGTGGCAGGTTTTGCGACGACTTCGTCGCCGGACGCTGCCTTGCGGTGCTCGTCAGCTGCTACAGGGTTTTGCGTCCGGATTTACAGGTGCAACGCATGGCCGAGGGCACGCAAAGCCGCTTCTTGAACAGCCTCGCCCAGCGTCGGATGCGCATGGATGGTGCCGCCGATGTCTTCCAGCCGCGCGCCCATTTCCAGGCTTTGCGCGAACGCCGTAGACAGTTCGGAAACCCCCGCACCCACCGCTTGCCAGCCGACAATCACATGATTGTCCCGACGAGCGACAACCCGCACAAAGCCGCTTTTCGATTCCAGCGTCATCGCCCGGCCATTGGCCGCGAACGGGAAGCTGGAGACGATGCAGTCCAGACCGGCGGTCTCGGCCTCATCCGGGGTCTTGCCGACCACCACCAGTTCCGGGTCGGTAAAGCACACGGCCGCGATGGCGGTGGGGTTGAACTCGCGGGTTTTACCGCTGATCAGTTCGGCCACCATCTCGCCCTGAGCCATGGCCCGGTGCGCAAGCATCGGTTCGCCGCTCAGGTCGCCGATGGCGTATACGTTGCGCATGCTGGTCTGACAGCGGTGGTCGATCTTGATCGCCGAGCCGTTCATGTCCAGGTTCAGCGCTTCGAGGTTCCAGCCCTGAGTATTGGGTTTGCGGCCCACGGCCACCAACACCTGATCGGTTTCCAGATTCAGAGTGTCGCCATCCGGACCCAATACTTTCAGTAAGTTGCTTTCTGAATCAAAGCCTTGAACGCTGTGCTTCAAGTAAAGCTTCACGCCGAGTTTTTTCAGTTCGTCGTGTACCGGCTGAGTCAGTTCGGCATCATAGGCGGGCAGGATGCGTTCCTGCGCCTCGACCACACTGACCTCGGCACCGAGCTTGCAATAGGCAATCCCCAGCTCCAGACCGATATAGCCGCCACCGACCACGGTCAGCCGTTTTGGCACGGACTTCGGCGCCAGGGCTTCGGTGGAGGAGATGATCGGGCCGCCAATCGGCAGCATCGGCAGGTTTACGCTTTTCGACCCGGTGGCCAGCACCAGGTGCTCGCACTGAATACGCGTGTCGCCGACGTCGACGGTTTTGCCGTCGACGACCTTGGCCCAGCCTTGAATCACTTSGACTTTGTTCTTTTTCAGTAGCGCTGCGACGCCAGTGGTCAGGCGATCAACGATGCCATTCTTCCACTCGACACTCATGGTGATGTCGAGGGTCGGCGCCGAAACGCTGATGCCCAAAGCCGAATGCTGGCTGTGGTGTTGCGTCTGGTGAAACTGCTCGGCCACGTGAATCAACGCCTTGGACGGGATGCAGCCGATGTTCAGGCAGGTGCCGCCCAGGGATTCGCCTTCTACCAAAATGGTGGAAATGCCCAGTTGACCGGCACGAATCGCCGTCACATATCCGCCAGGGCCGCCGCCGATGATCAGCAGTGTGGTGTTCAGAGATTGCATGCCTTACTCCACAAACAGGGTAGCGGGTTGTTCGAGCAAGCCGCGAACGGCCTGGATGAATTGCGCCGCGTCCATGCCATCGACCACGCGGTGATCGAAGGAGCTGGAGAGGTTCATCATCTTGCGAATCACGATCTGGCCTTTGACCACCATCGGGCGTTCGACGATTTTGTTGACGCCAACAATCGCCACTTCCGGCAGGTTCAGCACCGGGGTGCTGACGATGCCGCCCAAGGCGCCGAGGCTGGTCAGGGTAATGCTCGAACCGGACAATTCATCGCGGCTGGCCTTGCCATTGCGTGCGGCGGTGGCCAAACGGGAGATTTCGGCCGCGTTGTCCCACAGGCTGCGGGCTTCGGCATGACGGACGACCGGTACCATCAAACCGATGTCGGCCTGGGTGGCGATGCCCACATGCACCGCGCCGAGGCGGGTGATGACTTGGGCTTCGTCGTCGTAACGGGCGTTGATCTGCGGGAAGTCGCGCAGGGCGACCACCAGAGCGCGGACCAGGAACGGCAGCAAGGTCAGCTTGCCACGGGTTGCGCCGTGTTTTTCGTTCAGGTGTGCGCGCAGCTCTTCGACGGCGGTGACGTCGATTTCTTCGACGTAACTGAAGTGTGCGGCACGCTGGGTGGCGTCCTGCATGCGCTGGGCAATCTTGCGGCGCATGCCGATGACCGGGATTTGCTCTTCGTCATTACGCTGGGCGTAAGCGGAGGTCACGGTCGATGCATTCGACTGACCTTGCGCCAGATAGGCGTCGAGGTCTTCGTGCAACACACGGCCGGCAGGGCCGCTGCCACGTACCAGGCGCAATTGAATGCCGAGGTCCAGCGCGTGTTTGCGCACGGCCGGGGAGGCCAGCGGACGTTCGTCGGCCTCGCGAGCCACCATCGGGCCTTGGCAAACGGCGGCTCGCGGCGCTGCGGCAGCGACCGGTTTGCTTTCCACCACGGCTGCAACTTTAGGCGCTGCAACCGACGCTTCTTTAACTGGAGCAGGCTGCGCCGACTCTTTAACGTTGCCCGCGCCTTCCACTTCAATGCTGATCAGGATGCTGCCAACCGCCATGACTTCGCCGGGCACACCGCCCAGCGCGATCACCTTGCCGTGGACTGGCGAAGGGATGTCGACCATCGCCTTGTCGGTCATCACATCGGCCAGCACCTGATCTTCGACGACCATGTCGCCGACCTTGACGTGCCATACCGACAATTCAACTTCTGCAATGCCTTCACCAATGTCCGGCATTTTAATAACGTGCGTGCCCATTCAGACCTCCATTACCCGATGCAAAGCCGCGCCCACACGGGACGGACCAGGGAAATACGCCCACTCTTGCGCGTGCGGGTAGGGAGTGTCCCAACCGGTGACGCGTTCGATAGGCGCTTCCAGGTAGTGGAAGCAGTGCTCTTGCACCAGCGCGACCAGTTCGGCGCCGAAGCCACAGGTACGGGTCGCTTCGTGAACGATCACGCATCGGCCGGTTTTCTTCACCGATTTGACGATGGTGTCCAGGTCCAGCGGCCACAGGCTGCGCAGGTCGATGACTTCAGCGTCGATGCCGGTTTCTTCAGCCGCCACTTGCGACACATAAACGGTGGTGCCGTAAGTCAGGATAGTCACGTCCTTGCCCGGACGGGCAATGGCGGCGACGTCCAGCGGCACGGTGTAGTAACCGTCCGGAACCTGTGCGGCCGGGTGTTTCGACCAAGGGGTTACCGGGCGATCGTGATGGCCGTCGAACGGGCCGTTGTACAGGCGTTTTGGCTCAAGGAAGATCACCGGGTCATCGTTTTCGATGGAGGCGATCAGCAGACCTTTGGCGTCGTAGGGGTTGGACGGCATGACCGTGCGCAGACCGCAAACCTGAGTGAACATCGCCTCGATGCTCTGGCTGTGGGTCTGGCCGCCGTAGATGCCGCCGCCGCAAGGCATGCGCAGGGTCATCGGGGCGGTGAACTCGCCGGCCGAGCGATAACGCAGGCGGGCGGCTTCGGAAATGATCTGGTCCGACGCCGGGTAGACGTAGTCGGCGAACTGGATCTCGGCCACCGGGCGCAGACCGTAAGCGCCCATGCCCACGGCGACACCGACGATACCGCTTTCGGAAATCGGCGCGTCGAACACACGGGAGGTGCCGTACTTGGTCTGCAGGCCTTCGGTGCAACGGAACACGCCGCCGAAGTAGCCAACGTCCTGGCCGAAGACTACGACATTGTCGTCACGCTCAAGCATCACATCCATGGCCGAGCGCAGGGCCTGGATCATGGTCATGGTGGTCGTAGTCATGGCGGTTTCCAGCTCAATTTTGTTGTTGTGGTCGTTCATGTCAGATCCCCAACTCTTGACGCTGGCGCTTCAAGTGCTCCGGCATCTCTTTGTAGACGTCTTCGAACATGGTCGCGGCGCTTGGAATCTGGCCACCGGCGAGGGTGCCGTACTGTTCGGCTTCTTTCTGTGCGGCAATGACTTCGGCTTCCAGCTCGGCGCTGACGGCGGTGTGTTCCTCTTCGGACCAGTGACCGACCTTGATCAGGTGCTGCTTGAGGCGCGCAATTGGGTCGCCCAACGGGAAGTAGCTCCAGTCGTCGGCAGGACGGTACTTGGACGGATCATCGGAGGTGGAGTGTGGGCCGGCGCGGTAGGTGACCCACTCGATCATGGTCGGGCCGAGGTTGCGGCGTGCACGTTCGGCGGCCCAGGCAGAGGCGGCGTAGACCGCGACGAAATCGTTGCCATCAACCCGCAGGGAGGCAATGCCGCAGCCGACGCCACGACCGGCAAACGTGGTGGCTTCACCGCCGGCAATGGCCTGGAAGGTGGAGATTGCCCACTGGTTGTTGACCACGTTGAGGATCACCGGCGCCCGGTACACGTGAGCGAAGGTGAGGGCGGTGTGGAAGTCGGATTCGGCGGTGGCGCCGTCGCCGATCCAGGCCGAGGCGATTTTGGTGTCGCCCTTGATCGCCGAGGCCATGCCCCAGCCCACGCCCTGTACAAATTGGGTGGCGAGGTTGCCGGAAATGGTGAAGAAGCCGGCGTCTTTCACCGAGTACATGATCGGCAACTGGCGGCCCTTGAGCGGATCGCGCTCGTTGGACAGCAGTTGGCAGATCAGGCCCACCAGCGGCACATCGCGGGCCATCAAGATGCTTTGCTGACGATAGGTGGGGAAGCACATGTCGTCGATGTTCAAGGCCAGGGCCTGGCCGCTGCCGATGGCTTCTTCGCCGAGGCTCTGCATGTAGAACGACATTTTTTTCTGACGCTGGGCGACGACCATGCGGTTGTCGTAGATCCGGGTCTTGAGCATGGCGCGCATGCCTTTACGCAGGATCTCGACCGGTACGTCTTCAGCCCACGGACCGTGGGCATTGCCCTGGTCGTCGAGCACGCGAATCAGGCCTTTGGCCAGGTCGGCGGTGTCGGCGGGTTCAACGTCGATGGAAGGTTTGCGCACCGTGCCGGCGTCGGTCAGACGCAGGTAGGAGAAGTCGGTTTTGCAGCCGGGACGGCCCGAGGGTTCGGGAACGTGCAGTTGCAGCGGTTCGTACGCTTGTTTCATGGCTTCTACGCTCGATCTTGTGAATTTCTTGTAGTGAGCTGACCGTCATTCCTCTGTGGAAGAATTCTTGTCCTACAACAATCATAGGCCCGGCGAAGAAGAATATTTATCTCTGTTTCGTTGCACTGAAGATCATTTAAGGATAAAAAATCTGAATAAACATAAAAAACAGGTGGTTTTGTCTCATGCGCAAACTGGACCGTACCGATATCGGCATTTTGAACAGCCTTCAAGAGAATGCGCGCATCACCAACGCCGACCTCGCACGCTCGGTCAATCTGTCGCCGACACCGTGCTTCAACCGGGTCAAGGCGATGGAAGAATTGGGCCTGATTCGCGAGCAAGTGACGCTGTTGGATGCGGACCTGTTGGGGCTGCACGTGAATGTGTTCATTCACGTCAGTCTGGAGAAACAGGTGGAAGAGGCGTTGCAGCATTTCGAGGAAGCGATTTCGGATCGCCCGGAAGTGATGGAATGCTATTTGATGGCCGGCGACCCGGACTATTTGATTCGGGTATTGGTGCCGACCATCCAGTCGCTGGAGCGCTTCATGATGGATTTCCTCACCAAAGTCCCTGGCGTGGCGAACATTCGTTCGAGCTTCGCCCTCAAGCAAGTGCGCTACAAAACCGCGCTGCCGTTGCCGGCGAATGGCCTGACCCTGTCCAACTAACCCCAATCCCGGCCATTGGGTTTTGTCTGGAAAATCGCAGACGCAGCCTCGCGTTGCTCGACAGCTGCTACGCGGAGGGTAGGGGGAGTCAGAGTTTGTTGGTGGGATTTGTAGCAGCTGTCGAGCCCCGCGAGGCAGCGTCCGGCGGCGCAGCCGTCGCAAACCCGGCAATCGAGTTTTGTCAGGCAAACCGCAGACGCAGCCTCGCGTTGCTCGACAGCTGCTACGCAGAGGGCGGGGCGTCATAGTTGGTTGATGGGGATTTTCAGGTAGGTCACGCCGTTACTCTCGGCTGGGGGCAAATTTCCGGCCCGCACATTCACCTGAATTGCTGGTAGCAACAGGTTTGGCATGCCCAACCCGGCATCGCGTCGAGTGCGCATTTCGACAAACGCCGCCTCATCAATACCGTCATGCACGTGAATGTTGCTTTTGCGCTGTTCGCCGACTGTGGTCATGCACAGGGATTTGCGACCTTCGGGCGGGTAATCGTGGCAGACGTACAGACTCACACTGGCCGGGAAGGCCAGCAGTTTACGAATCGAAGCATATAACTGGTTGGCGTTGCCGCCGGGAAAGTCGCAGCGTGCGGTGCCCACATCCGGCATGAACAAGGTGTCGCCGACCAGAATCACATCATCGTCAATCAGGTAAGCCATGTCCGCCGGGGTGTGGCCGGGCACATGCAGGGCGGTGGCCTTGAGATTACCGATCATGAACGACTCGCCCGGCGCGAACAGATGATCGAACTGCGAACCATCAATGCGAAATTCCGGCTCCAGGTTGAACAGGCTTTTGAACACGCCTTGAACCTTGCTGATCGACTCACCGATCGCTATTTTGCCGCCCAGTTCGCGGCGCAGATAAGGCGCGGCAGACAGGTGATCGGCATGGGCGTGGGTTTCCAGCAACCATTGCACCTGCAATTGATGTTCGCGGATGAACGCGATGATTTTGTCTGCCTGGACGGTGTGTGTCCTGCCGGCTGCCGGATCGTAGTCGAGCACCGGGTCGACGATGGCGCATTGGCCGCCATCGGCTTCGTAGATCACGTAACTGTAGGTCGACGAGGCGGGGTCGAGGAAAGCTTCAATCAAGACAGGCATGGTGAAAAATTCTATGTGAACAAGTACCGAGGGTAGATTCATTTTCCCTGCATTGACCAGCCCCGAATCAATTCAATTGATGAAAAAATTTGCGCGGGCTCTATCCTGTCTGTCATCGATACCGGGCGTTCCCGGCCTTTTTCCGCAGATCACGAGTGGTTTATGTTGCTGGCAAGTTTTTTTGGGATGGTCATGGGCCTGGTCCTCGGGTTGACCGGGGCCGGTGGCGGCATTCTTGCGGTGCCGGCCCTGGTACTGGGGTTGGGTTTGACCATGACCCAAGCGGCGCCCGTCGCCTTGTTTGCGGTAGGCAGTGCGGCGGCGGTCGGGGCGATTGACGGGTTGCGGCATGGCCTGGTGCGGTACCGCGCGGCGTTGCTGATCGCGCTGCTCGGCGCGGTGTTTTCCCCGGTCGGCATCTACTTCGCCCATCAGTTGCCGGAAAAAATCCTGATGATTCTGTTTAGCCTGCTGATGGTCATGGTCGCTTGGCGGATGCTGCGCCGTGAGCGTCAGGAAGCGGGGCCGAGCGATCACGGTCACGCCAACTGGGGGCAGAAAAACTGCATGCTCGATCAACAGACCGGGCGTTTTTCCTGGACCGCCAAATGTACCGCGACCTTGGCTTCGCTCGGCGCGGTGACGGGCGTGGTGTCCGGGCTGCTCGGCGTGGGCGGTGGTTTTCTGATCGTCCCGGCGTTCAAGCAACTGACCGACGTGCAGATGCGCGGGATCGTCGCCACGTCCTTGATGGTGATCAGCCTGATTTCCGCCATCGGCGTGATCGGCGCGTTTCAGGCCGGCGTACGCATCGATAGCCTCGGCGTCAGCTTTATCGTCGCCAGCATTGTCGGCATGATCATTGGCCGCAAGCTGTGCGCGAAGGTCCCGGCGCGGGCGTTGCAAGTTGGTTTTGCCAGCGTCTGCCTTGTGATTGCCGCTTATATGCTGTTCAGGGCCGGCGTCTAAAAACAATACCCTGCATGTGGGCCCGGTCGGGTCCACAGCGACGGTCACCACCACTCTCATCCCATCGAAGCGTCTGACTGCTACCCAAGTAGCATTCGTTGCGCTCCACGGGTTTCGTAAACTCCCTGCTCAACCATACGCACCTGCGGGAGGCGACGATGCAGCAGGTCCAGGGTGAAGGTGTTGTCAGCGCAATGTCCCAGGCCACCGATGCCCGGCAAGTGGCGCAGGAACTGGCGCGTCAATTGTTGCACCCGCATCTGGGCTTCGTGCTGTTTTTCTGTTCTGCCGAGTATGACTTGCAGGCGCTGGGCGAGGCCTTGAAACACAGTTTCGGAGGTATTCGTCTGGCGGGTTGCACCAGTGCCGGGGAAATCACCCCGTTGGGCTACGGACGCAACTGCGTGACGGCGGTGGGTTTCGATCACCGACACTTCTCCATTGCGCTCGAGTTGATCGACGAAATGGAACACTTCAGCCTGATCGATGCGCAGCAGATGGTCGAGCGCCTGGTCAGCGGCTGTCGCAGCAACACCCTGGCACCGATCAAGGGCAACAGCTTTGCCCTGACCCTGCTCGATGGTTTGTCCAGCCGTGAAGAAATGGTCCTCGCCGCCTTGAGTGCCGCATTGGGCGACATTCCCCATTTCGGCGGTTCGGCCGGTGACGACAACTACCTGACCCACACCCATGTGTACTTCGACGGTGCATTTCACAGCGGCGCGGCGGTGGTGGTGCTGGTCAATACCTGGCTGGATTTCGAAGTGTTCACCACCCACCACATGCTGCCCCGAGCCGAAAAACTGGTGGTAACCGGGGCCGACAGCGCCTCGCGCCGTGTCTATGAACTCAACGCGGAACCCGCCGCCGCCGAATACGCCCGGCACATCGGCGTGCCAGTGAGTGAGCTGGATCACCGAATCTTCGCCGCGCACCCGTTGGCCGTGAGGATCAACGAGCAGTATTACGTGCGTGCGATTCAGCAGGTGCATGCGGACTTGAGCCTGAGTTTTTACTGCGCCGTGGAGAATGGCATCGTGCTCACCGCCATGACCCCTGGCCCCATGTTGCCTAACCTGAAAAGCTTGTTCGAGGGGCTGGAGGAACGCTTGGGTGACCTGTTGCTGACCATCGGTTGTGACTGTTTTCTCAGGCGACTGGAACTGGAAGACGACGGCCGTCTCGACGATATCGGGACGTTTTTGCGCGAACAACGGGTGATGGGTTTCAACACCTACGGAGAACAGTTCAATGGCATGCACATCAACCAGACCTTCACCGGCGTTGCCATTGCCCGCGGCCGTGCCCCAGGACATCGCTGAGCTGCAGGCCGAACTGGTCAGCCTGCGTCTCGACAACCATAAACTGCAGCGCATCAACGCTGCGCTGATCGAGCGTATCGAGTCCGGCATCACCCGGGGCAATGATCCGTACGCGGCGTTCCAGCATTCGGTGGTGCTGGCCGAGCAGGTCCGCGAGCGCACCGATGCCTTGAACCAGGCCATGGCCGAACTCAAGGCCGGTAACCATTTACTCAGCGAGGCACGCTTGCGTGCCGAAACGGCGCATCGACACCTGATCGATGCCATCGAGAGCATTTCCGATGCCTTTGTCTTGTTCGACGCCGAGCAGCGAATCGTCTTGTTCAACAGTCGCTTCAAGGCGTTCTGGCGCAATAGCCGGGTGCGGATCAACGCGGGCATGCGCCTGACCGAGGTCAAGCGCCTGATGATGAGCAATGGGCTCTTTACCGAAGAACCGCGCGGGCATGCCGACGAAAGCCTGCTTTACCGCTTGCAGAACGGGCGTTGGCTGCAAGTCAGCGAACGGCCGACTCAAGAAGGCGGACGGGTCATCCTGTTCACCGACATTACCGACGTCAAACTCAGTGAAACCGTACGCCGCGAACAGGCGGTGGCGCAGAAATCGCACCTGTTGCAGCGGGCGGTCGATAACCTGTCCCAAGGCGTGGCCATGGTCAACGCCGAGGGCATTCTGGAGTTGTGGAATCGGCGTTTCCTCGAATTGAGCGGGCTGGCGCCGGTCGCTGCCCATCGACCGTTTGCTGAGGTGATCGCCGATACCGAATTGAATCTGCTGACCCCGGCCAGTCGCGATGGCAATGGCAGGCCGGTACAGGAATGCGAACAACGCCTCTTTGATGGCCGGGTCCTGGAAATCCGTACGCATCCGTTGCCTACCGGCGGTTTCGTCAACACCTTCACTGACATCACCGAGCGTTACCAGCACGCCGAGACGCTGAGTGAAAGCGAGCGCTGGATTCGCCTGATCACCGACCACGTGCCGGCGCTGATCGCCTACCTCAATGCCGATCTGGTGTACGAGTTCACAAACAAGGTCTACGAAGAGTGGTATTGCTGGCCACGCGGCGTAATGCTCGGCCAAAGCCTGCGACAAGTGCACAGCGAACAGCATTACCAGCGCCTGGAGTCTTACGTCGCGAGGGCGCTGGCCGGCGAGAGCGTTACGTTCGAGTTCGCCGAGACCAACGTCAATAATCAGGAACGCTACATGCTGCGCTCCTATGTGCCCAATCGCCTGGCCTCCGGCGAGGTGGTGGGGATTTTCGTGTTGATCCGCGACATCACCGAGCGCCGTCGCACTGCCGAGGCGCTGCATCAGGCGTATCAGAATCTGGAGTTGCGGGTGCGCGAACGCACGGCGGAGCTGACCACCCTCAATGGCCAGTTGTTGCGTGAAATCGAAGAGCGTCGCCAGGTGGAATCACGTTTGCGCGAGGCCAAGCTCGAAGCCGAGCAAGCCAACTTGTCCAAGACCAAGTTTCTGGCGGCCGTCAGCCACGACTTGCTGCAACCGCTCAACGCCGCACGCTTGTTTACCAGTGCGTTGCTGGAGCGACGCGAACCGATCTCCAACGAGACTCTGGTGCGCAATGTCAGTAACTCCCTGGAAGATGTGGAGAACCTGCTGGGGACTCTGGTGGACATTTCCAAACTCGATGCCGGAGTCATCAAAGCCGATGTTGCGCCGTTCGCCCTCAGCGAGCTGCTGGAAAACCTTGCGGCTGAATACACCGAAGTGGCGCGTAGTGAGGGCCTTGAACTGCATTTCATTGCATGTTCGGCACTGGTGCGCAGTGACATCCAGTTACTGGCGCGGATCCTGCGCAACCTGTTGAGCAATGCGATTCGCTACACCTACAGCGGCCGCGTTGTACTCGGGTGCAGACGCATTCATCAGCGGTTGTTGATCCAGGTCTGGGACACCGGCATGGGCATCGCCGACAATCGCCTGGAAGAGATTTTCCAGGAGTTCAAACGCGGTGACGTGCAGCGTCCCGATCAAGATCGCGGCCTGGGGCTGGGCCTGGCCATAGTCGAGAAAATTGCCGGGATCCTCGGGCATCGCATTCATGTGCGCTCGTGGCCGGGCAAGGGCTCGATGTTCTCGGTCGAAGTACCGTTGAGCGCAACGGCACCGAAGCCGCTACCGACGTTGCAGATGAGCGAGCCGATGCTTGAGCGCCTGCGTGGGGCACGGGTGTGGGTGCTGGACAACGACGCGACCATTTGCGCCGGCATGCGCACCTTGCTCGAAGGGTGGGGCTGTCGGGTGGTGACGGCGCTGTCGGAAGAGGACCTGGCGCGACAAGTGGACAACTACCACGCCGAGGCGGACCTGTTGATCGCTGATTACCATCTGGACAACGATCAGAACGGTGTCGACGCCGTGGCCCGGATCAATGCGCGTCGTGCGTCACCCATCCCGGCCATGATGATCACCGCCAACTACAGCAACGAACTCAAACAGCAGATCCGCGAGCTGGGCCACACCCTGATGCACAAACCGGTACGGCCGATGAAACTCAAGACGGCGATGAGTCATTTGCTCGGCAGGCCTTGAGAGCCGCTGAGTCAGCACCACCGTCATCGCGAGCAGGCTCACTCCCACATTGGTTCTTGGATGTTCACAAATTCTGTGTTCACTGGAGATTAAATGTGGGAGTGAGCCTGCTCGCGATAGGGGCGATGCGGTTTCCCTGATTCAACGCCGCAAATACGACCCGAAATCAATATCCCCCGCACTCAAGATCGCCTGCACCCGGTTGTGCACGTTGAGTTTGCGCAGGATCGCCGAGACGTGGGCCTTGACGGTGGTTTCGGCAATTTCCAGGGTATAGGCGATCTGTTTGTTCGACTCGCCTTTGGTCATGCGTTCAAGCACCTGCAATTGCTTGCGGGTCAGGGCCTGGAGCAATTCGGGGGGGAAGCTCGGGGTGTCGTTCATCCGGCGGGGGGTGTTGGTTCGGGTGGCGCGGATGATGTCCGGCGGCAAGTACACGTTGCCGTTGAGAATTTGCTGGATGGCCTCGGTCATTTGCGTGCGCGGTGACGACTTGGTGATGAAACCCACCGCACCGTAGGTAATGGCTTGCAGGACGATTTGTTTGTCCTGCTCGGCAGAGACAATCACCACCGGAATGGTCGGGGCCTCGTTGCGCAGATTGATCAGGCCGTTGAGCCCGTGCATGCCGGGCATGTTCAGGTCGAGCAGGATCAGGTCCAGGTCGTCGTGTTCCTGCGTGAGTGCCAGGGCACTGTCGAGGTCGGCGGTTTCCATGACTTCGCTACCGGGGAAACCATCGCTGATGACGTTATGAATGGCTTCGCGAAACAGCGGGTGATCGTCGGCAATCAGAATTTTGTACACGGCCTTTCACCTCATTATTTTGATTAGGGTGTGGCAACAACACGCCAGCGTAAAGATCAGGGGAAAGGTTCCGGCCGGGCGGGCGTCACGGGCAGGTTGGCCGCTTGCCAGGCGTCGAGTCCATCGCGGTACCAATACAACGTTTTATAGCCCATGGCGGACGCCCTTTTTACCGCGTTCCAGCTCAACCAGCAGTCGGCGCGGCAATAAAAGACCAGCGGTCGTGCCGGATCCCCGGCGGTCAATGCCTTGAGGTTACGCGCAAAGTAACCCTGCCAGTCGGGCGTCAGGTCGCCGTCGCCAGTATTGGCCAGCCAGTGGCTGCCGGGCAGGTTTTCATGGAGCTGGTCTTCGATAAATTGCCCTTGCAGCCATTGGCGGCGGTAGACGTCGATCAGTACCGGTGTCGGGGTTTGACTGAGCAGGGTTTGCAGGGCGCGGGTGTCAAGGATGGTCGCGCCTTGCAGGCTGTCCGGCGTCGGGCTGCGGTACAGGCCGATGCGATAGCCGTCGGCGGAAAACAGCGGTGATTCGGCGTGCGCGCTCCCCAGCAACAGGCTCAGCGACAGCGCAGCGAGAGAAGGGCGCAACAGACAACGTCGGGCACGCGGCATGGGTTCGATCCTTATAGTTATGGACCTATTACATGCCAGGCGGGGAGCTTTGGGAATGCGACGATAGACAGGGAAACCAGTACTAAAGTAGTAATTTCCCCCCCCGTTGATGAAGATCCAATTGTAGGAGTGAGCCTGCTCGCGATAGCGGTGTATCAGACGACATTGATGTTGAATGACAGATAGCTATCGCGAGCAGGCTCACTCCTACAGTTTGATTTGTGTTGTCAGCTGGATTTTCGCAGGGCTGCGTGCTGTGGGTTGAAGGTGAGCACGGCGAGTAGCGCGAATACGAACGTCAGCCCCACACACACTATCAGTGCAAGCGGATTGAAGCGTTCATAGAGGGCAAACCGCACCAGCTCCACCGCATGGGTGAACGGGTTCACCGCGCACAGCCAGTACAACCACTCACTGGCCTCACGCATTTTCCACAACGGATACAGCGCCGAGGACAGGAAAAACAATGGAAAGATCACAAAATTCATAACCCCGGCAAAGTTCTCCAGCTGGCGTATGGCGTTGGACAGCAAAAGCCCCAAGGCACTGAGCATCAACGCCACCAACAGTAACGCAGGCAGCGCGATCAATAACCCCATGGCCGGCGGTTGCACGCCATAGATCCAGGCGATCGCCAGAAAGGCATACACCTGCAACAGGGAAATCAGCGACGTGGCCAGCAACTTGCTGCACAGCAGAAAGGTCCGGGGCAGGGGGCTGGTCAGCAGCACGCGCATGCTGCCCATCTCGCGGTCGTAAACCATCGACAGTGAACCTTGCATGCCGTTGAACAGCAGGATCATGCAGGCAAGGCCAGGGATGATGTAGACCTCGTATGGAATGTAGGTGTCGTAGGGTTCGATAATCGCGATCCCCAAGGCCGCCCGAAAACCGGCCGCGAAGACCAGCAGCCATAACAGCGGCCGCACCAACGCACTGAGAAACCGTGTGCGCTGCAACACAAATCGCAGCCATTCGCGCAGCACGATACCGCTGAAACATTGCCAGTACGCATTCATCGCGCAGCTCCTGAAGTAGTCAGGCGAGTGAAGGCTGAACCGAGGTCGCCGCCATGTTCCAGGCTCAGCGCATCGGCCTGTCCGCTGGCCACCAGTCGGCCTTGATGGAGGATCAGTAAATCGTCGCTGGCCTGCACTTCGTCCAGTAAATGGGTGGTCCAGAGCACGCTGATGGTGTGTTCGCGGCACAGGTTGCGCATGTGTTGATTGAGCGCCAGGCGACTGGCGGGATCGAGTCCTGCACTGGCTTCGTCGAGTAGCAACAGGCGCGGTTCATGCAGCAAGGCGCGGGCGATTTCCACCCGGCGACGATGGCCGCCATTAAGTTCGCGCACCCGTTCGCGACGGCGTTCGGTCAGGGCTTGGCGGGCCAGCTCGGCTTCAACCCGGATACCGGTCTGGCGCCGGGACAGACCATGCAACGCCGCGTGATACCGCAGGTTCTGCTCGACGCTGAGGTCCAGGTCCAGGGTGCTTTGCTGGAACACCACGCCCAACTGCTTGAGCGCCGGGCGCGGGGCATCGCGTAGTGAATAGCCGCCGACCCGGATGTCTCCGTGCTGCAGGTCATAGAGTCGGGTCAGCAAGGCGATCAGGGTCGATTTACCGGCGCCATTGGGCCCCAGCAGCGCGGCGAAACGTCCTGGGGCCAGATTGAAATTCACGTGGCGCAATGCTTCCCGAGCACCGTAGGCAAAACTCAGCTCGCTGACTTCCAGGGCGTTCATGGCGTCACCACCACGCCCCAAGGGTAGCGTCCGACTTTCACCGATTTGCTGACCTTGAGGCTGTCGACATCAATCACCGACACGTCACCGCTGACGCCATTGGTGGCGAGCAGTTGCTTTTGATCCGGCGTGAAGGCCAACTGCCAGACACGCCGCCCGACCAGCAGATAGTCGAGAATCTCGAACGTCCTGGCATCGATCACCGCCACATGATTGGCCGGGCCGAGCGCGACGAAAGCGTACTTGCCATCGGCGCTGAGCTTGATGCCCACGGGCTGCACCTTGTCCGGGTGCACGCCTTTGATCTGGAAGTTCAGGGTCTTGAGGGTCTTGCGGCTGGCGACGTCGAGAATCGTCACCGTGCCGCCGATTTCCGCTGATGCCCAGAGCTGCGAACCGTCCTGATTGAATTCGACAAAGCGTGGTCGCTGGTCCACCAGCGTGCTGTCGGCCAGGGTCTGGGTGCTGGTGTCGATCCAGTGCAGCATGTTGGTGGTTTCGCTGGTGTTCACCGCCCACTTGCCGTCGGGGCTGACGGCCATGCCTTCGGGCTCGACGCCGACGTTGATCTGGCTGAGCACTTTGGAGGTTTCGGTGTCGATCACCGTGACCAGTGCATCGTCTTCGTTGGAGACGTACAACCAGCGGTTATTGGGGTGCAGGGCGAATTGCTCGGGGTCTTTGCCCGAGGGCAGCTCCTTGATGATCTTGCGCGTGGCCACGTCCATCACCTGGACCCGGTCCGAATCGCTGGCGCAGATGTAGAGCAGCTTGTTGTCATGGGACAGCAGCAGGCCGCGTGGACGCTGGCCAACAGGTAGGGTGTCGGTGACTTGCAGGGTCTGCATGTCGATCAGGCTCAGGCTGTTGTCCTTTTCGTTGGAGACCCACGCGGTGCCGGCCGCGGCATGCCCGGCGGCGAGCAGCAGGGCACATGAAAGCAGGGTGCTGCGCATGGCGGATTCCTTTTTGTTGTAGTTCTTGTGGAAAGTTGGATCAGGGAAAGCGGCAGCTGACCTCGGGTTTGTCGTAACCCAGGCTGTCCATTTCGTTGAAGGGGTGCAGAAAGCCCTCTTGCGGCGAGGTGCTGACCAGTGCGCGGGGCTGGACGATGGGAATGGGTTGGCGCAACTGGCCGTTCCACGGGCGATAACTGAGCTTGCGGCCCTTGAAACCGTCCAGTGGCAATTGATCACTGATTTCCAGCTGACGGATCGCCATCGGCTCGGTCTGGCGCAGTTTGCTCACGGCGCTGGCGATGCTGCGTACGGCCATCCATGCAGCGAAGTCGCGGTCGTTCATCCAGCGGCCGGTCAGGGCTTCAAAACGCTTTTGCAACTGCGCGGCGCCGTAGGTTTCCACGGTTTTATGCCAACCCACCGGGGTCAGCCCTTGCGTGCCGGCGACGGGGCGCGGGTACCAGGTCTGGTAGGGCACGTATTCACCGAAGTCGCCGCGTTCATCGGCCACCAGCACCACGTCATATTCGGCGGTCTGGGTGAACAGCGGCATGTCCGCCTGGGCACTGCGACGTTGATCGTTATCAAAACTCCAGGCTTTCTCCGCCACCAGTTGCAGCCCGAAGCGCTTTGCCGATCGGCGCAGGGCGGCGGCGTAGGCTTGATCGTCTGCGGTCGGGCCGACGATCAGCAGCGCGCGTTGCCATTTGCGGACCACCAGAAATTGCGCCAGTGCATCGGCGAGCATCGCCCGACTCGGCAGGCTGTGCAGCACGTTCGGCAGGCAGTCGGTGGTGCGCAAGCGATCATCGGGGCTGCCAGCGTTGAACAGCAGGCTGTCGGGCAAGGCGGCGCTGAGCTGGCGCAAACTGTCGGCCGGTGCGTTCACCACAAACAGACGCAGCCCCTGTGCGTGCTGGGATTTTGCTGCGTCGAGCAACGCTTCGGGGCTGTCGACGCTGGCGCTGACCAGGGTGTAACTGTGGTTGAGAAAACGCCCGGTGCTGTTGCTGTCGGTGATCGCCAATTCGGCGCCACGCATCCCGGCATCGGTCGGTTCGGGTATGACATTGGACAGTATCGGTCCCGGATCGGGGCGATAACCCAGGTAGCCGATCCGCACCTCTAGCGGCGCATCTGCAGCCTGGCTTTGGGTGGCCAGACCGGCGGCGCAGGCAATCGCCAGCAGGTACAGCAAGACGTAAGGGGCTAGCAGGCGCATAGGACGCTCCATTACAGGTAGCGCCAGCATAGGAAGCCTGTGGAGCAGAAGAAATATGCAGAAAGTACCGGTGAGCCAGTACCAAGGTAGTAACTCGTGTGAACCGGCGCGGTTTTAGCCTGGGCTTCAACGGTTATCGCCGTGGAGGAGAACTTGCGGTGTCCCTCTATCGCCTTACTACCAAGGGACTAGAAGGCGACCACCAAAGCAGCATGGGGTGATTGCGATGCCGTTTCTAAGATGGGTGCCATAGCCTCTGCCAAGAGGTTTTGCGTGCAATCCTGAGGGCATAACAATGACAACAATACGCAACGCTTTGCTCATGACCGGGCTGCTGGCCGGCTTTATCAGTGCAGGTTCCGTGTGGGCTCACGGCAACGTGGTACCTCAAGCCGTGGAAACCAATGGCCTGACCCCGATCAAGGACGCCGGTGTGCCGGTCGACGCTGATGGATGGGCGGCTGCCAACCCCTACCGCACCTCCCCGGAGCACGATAAGGCTCTGGAAATCGGCTCGTCGGCCTACAACCAGAACTGTGCGGCCTGTCATGGCCTGGAAGCCAAGTCCGGTGGGATCGCCCCCGACCTGCGCATGCTCGATGTCGGTGAGACAGGAGACGAGTGGTTCGTCGAACGGGTGCGTCATGGCGCGGTGCGTGACGGTCGGGTCTACATGCCAAAAATGGCCGACTACTTGAGTCAGGAAGCGTTGTGGGCGGTGCGCACTTACCTGGACAGCGTTCACGTCGAGGAGTGATCCCATGCGTCTGCTCGCGGTGTTGATCAGTGCTGTGTGGCTGTGCTGCCAGACGGTGCAGGCGCAGGTTCGCAACTATGACGAAATGATCGCCGCCGGGGAGCTGAAAGTGGCGGTGTACAAGGACTTCGCCCCCTACAGTTTCGAACAGGCCGGCCAGCCCCGAGGCGTGGATGTCGAACTCGCCGAGGCCTTGGCCAAGGCCCTGGGTGTACGCCTGACACTGATCTGGGCGCCCGCCGGAGAAAAACTCGATGACGATCTGCGCGATTACATCTGGCGCGCCAGTGCGTTGCATAACCAGCAACTGGCCGACCTGATGATGCGAGTGCCCTATGACCGTGACTACGCCCAGAAGCGCAACGAATTCGGCGAAATGGAAAACGGTCATGTGGTGATGTTCGGCCCCTACCAGACCGAACAATGGCAGGTGGCATACGATCAGCGCCGGCTGGACAAAGTCGGCAGCGTGGCCGTGTTCGAGCATCATCCGATTGGCGTCGAGGTCGACAGCGTGCCGTCGTTCTACCTGACTTCGGTGTTCAACGGCATGCTCGCCGGCAAGACCCACCACTATCCGGGCGTGCCCCAGGCGTTTGCCGCGATGAAGGCCGGTGAGGTCGACGCAGTCATGGCCATGCGTGGCGAAATTGACTGGCAGGTGCATGAGGCGGACGACCCGCAAGTGGCACTGGCGCAAAACGCCTACCCGAACATGGGCAAGCAGCTCTGGGAAATCGGCATGGCCGTGCACGAAAGCAATCGGCAACTGGCCTATGCCGTGGAAGAGGCACTGGAAGGCCTGATCCGTGAGGGTTCGGTGAAGGAAATCTACGGCCATTACGGCCTGCGGTATGACGTGCCGGAGATGTATCAATAGGAGCGGGTGATGAGCTGGCGAATGACGTGTCTGTTGGCCTGTTGGTTACCCTTGGCCGCGCACGCTGCGGACATCGATCCGGGCAAAGACCCGGTGCCATCGGTGATGTGGGCGTTCTATCACAAGCAAATGCTCGGCGACGCACCCTTTGTCTTCGATGATCGGGTCAAGCTGCTGGCGCCGCCGTTTGCCGAAGATGCCCGGCAGGTGCCATTGGAAATTGATGCGCGGGCGTTCAAGGGCGAGGTGGTGAAAATCCTCGCCTGGGCTGAGCTCAATCCGTTGCCGAGGATCGTCGATTTCCAGCCGCTGGACCGGGTATTGCCGTGGCTGTCGATTCGTATTCGTATCGAACAGGCCACACCCTTGCGCGCGGCAGTCTTGACCCGCGACGGGGTGTGGCATGTCGGTTCGACCTTGATTGATGCCGCAGGTGGCGGCTGCACCGCACCGAGCGTCGTGCGCACCCAGCCCGGTTGGGAGGAGCACATCGGCGAAGTATTGGGCGGTCGCTATCCACGCAGTGAGTTCAGCCGATTGCGCGTGCAGGTGGCGCACCCGATGGACAACGGCATGGTCAGCGGCATCCCGGAGTTCTTCATCAACCATGCAGAACTGAGGGATCTGAACGATCAGCTGTTGGCGCAACTGGAGCTGTTTCCCGCCGTCAGCGAAAACCCCAACCTGGCCTTCGACATCGAAGGGGCAGGGCAGACGCGTCTGTTCATTCGGGACATCAGCGGCAATGAATTTGATGCGTCAATCCCCTGACCCAAAGGAGCGTGTCATGCGCTGGATACTGCTGATTATGTTGAGCGTCAGCCTGCCGGCCATGGCCGACCTTGAGTATTCGCTCAAGCCCCGGCAGATCGCCGAAGACACCTGGCTGCTGGAA
Source organism: Pseudomonas sp. P4_C8 (assembly GCF_056401975.1). Lineage (NCBI taxonomy): Bacteria > Pseudomonadati > Pseudomonadota > Gammaproteobacteria > Pseudomonadales > Pseudomonadaceae > Pseudomonas > Pseudomonas sp. P4_C8. The sequence goes on from NZ_JBFUIH010000010.1 coordinate 68,055, forward strand.
GGCAGCACGGATAATTTCGCCAAGGGCAACGGCGGCAATATCGTCAACACCGCGTTCATCGTCACCGAGCGCGGGGTGGTGGTCATCGACACCGGGCCGTCGAAGCGTTACGGCGAGGCCATGCGCAAGACGATTGCCGCGATCACGGATAAACCGGTGATTCAGGTGTTCCTGACCCACCACCACCCGGACCATGTGCTGGGCAATCAGGCGTTTGCTGATGTGCCCATCGGCGCACTGGCGGGTACCACCGAGCTGTTGCATCAACAAGGTGATGCGATGGCCGAGAATATGTATCGAATGGTGGGTGACTGGATGCGTGGCACCGAAGTGGTGTTGCCCAATCAGGTCGTGACGCCAGGCGTACTCAGTTTTGGGAATCACGATTTACGCTTGCTGGGCCTGGGTGGGCATACGGGAGCGGATCTGGCTATTCTCGACCAGCAAACCGGCGTGCTGTTTGCCGGGGACCTGGTGTTTTATCAACGGGCCCTGACCACTCCGAACAGTCCCGGACTGGCGGTGTGGCTGGCGGATATCGCCACCCTGCAGGACTTGCCCTGGACGCTGGTCGTGCCAGGCCACGGCCCCGTGGCCAGCGACCCAAAACCCTTCGAGCAAATGCGCGATTACCTGACCTGGCTCGACCAGCTGCTGCAAGACGGCGCGGCGAACGGTAGCGACATGGCTGAGATGATCCGTAGCCCCATCCCCGAACGCTTTGCCGGGATCAATCTGAGCCGTTATGAATTGATCCGCAGCGTCAGTCATTTGTACCCGCGTTACGAGCGTTTGCAGATGAGCCGGGTGGATTTCGGCGCGGCCAAGTGACGCTTGAACTCATTCGACCCGCTACTAAGGGATTAGGAATCTCCATATTGCGGGTAATTGTTGTCGGGGCGGCGGCGCCCAAGAATCTGCACTACACCGGGAAACTCTCCCGCGAATAACAAAAAACCGCAGAGGTAGCCGTCATGACTCAACCCGCACGTCGCCAGCCCTTCGTCTTGAGCCTGCTGCTCAGTGCCATGCTGTTGTCCGGCCAGGCATTGGCCGCCGTCTCCGACCAGGACATTCTCCAGGACCCGAAAAACCCGGAGCAAGTCGTCACCAACGGCCTCGGCGTCCAGGGGCAGCGCTACAGCCCGCTGGATATTCTCAACGTCGACAACGTGAAGGAGCTGCGGCCAGCCTGGGCATTCTCTTTCGGCGGCGAAAAACAGCGAGGCCAGCAAGCACAGCCGATGGTCAAGGACGGCGTGATGTATATGACCGGTTCCTACTCACGGGTGTTCGCGGTGGATGCGCGCACCGGCAAGAAACTCTGGCAATACGATGCGCGCCTGCCGGATGACATCCGTCCGTGCTGCGACGTGATCAACCGTGGCGTGGCGCTGTATGGCGACCTGGTGATCTTTGGCACCCTTGACGCCAAGCTGGTGGCCCTGAACAAAGACACCGGCAAAGTGGTGTGGAGCAAGCAGGTGGCCGACCACAAGGAAGGCTATTCCATCAGCGCTGCGCCGTTGGTGATCAATGGCAAACTGATTACCGGCGTGGCCGGTGGCGAATTCGGTGTGGTGGGCAAGATCTCGGCGTACGACCCGAAAAATGGCGAGCTGTTGTGGGTCCGCCCGACCGTCGAAGGTCACATGGGCTACGTCTACAAGGACGGCAAGGCCATCGAGAACGGCATCTCCGGTGGTGAAGCAGGCAAGACCTGGCCGGGTGATCTGTGGAAGACCGGCGGCGCCGCGCCCTGGCTCGGCGGTTACTACGACCCGGAAACCAATCTGCTGCTGTTCGGCACAGGCAACCCGGCGCCGTGGAACTCGCATTTGCGTCCTGGCGATAACCTCTACTCGTCGTCGCGCCTGGCGCTCAACCCGGACGACGGCACCATCAAATGGCACTTCCAGAGCACGCCCCACGACGGTTGGGACTATGACGGCGTCAACGAGTTGGTCTCGTTCAACTACACCGAGGGCGGCAAGGAAATCAAAGCGGCGGCCACGGCGGACCGCAACGGTTTCTTCTATGTGCTGGACCGTACCAACGGCAAGTTCATTCGCGGTTTCCCGTTTGTGGACAAGATCACCTGGGCCAGCGGCCTGGATAAAGACGGCCGGCCGATCTACAACGAAGCCAGTCGCCCCGGCGCCCCGGGCACTGAGCCCAAGGGCAGTTCGGTATTCGTAGCGCCTGCATTCCTTGGCGCGAAAAACTGGATGCCGATGGCCTACAACCGCGACACCGGGCTGTTTTACGTGCCGTCCAACGAGTGGGGCATGGACATCTGGAACGAAGGCATCGCCTACAAAAAAGGCGCGGCATTCCTCGGCGCCGGTTTCACCATCAAACCGTTGAATGAAGACTACATCGGCGTGTTGCGCGCCATTGACCCGAAAACCGGCAAGGAAGTCTGGCGCCACAAGAACTACGCGCCGCTGTGGGGCGGGGTGCTGACCACCAAGGGCAATCTGGTGTTCACCGGCACGCCGGAAGGCTTCCTCCAGGCGTTCAACGCCAAGACCGGCGAGAAAGTCTGGGAATTCCAGACCGGTTCCGGCGTACTCGGCTCACCCGTGACCTGGGAAATGGACGGCGAACAATACGTGTCGGTCCTCTCCGGCTGGGGCGGCGCCGTACCGTTGTGGGGCGGGGAAGTGGCCAAGCGCGTGAAGGACTTCAACCAGGGCGGCATGCTCTGGACCTTCAAGCTGCCGAAAGACCTGGTGGCCAAGTACTGACCCCAAGTCCACCGCATTACCCCCTGTGGGAGCGAGCCTGCTCGCGATAGCGTTCTGACAGCCAACACCTTTGGTGAATGTGCTGGCCTCATCGCGAGCAGGCTCGCTCCCACAAGGGGACTTGTGTGAAACCTACTACCAAATAACGTATCGATTCATCGCCTGTCGCCACGACAGGCATCGACCCAGACAGAGGCCCACCATGATCTACGCACAACCCGGAACCCCAGGCGCCGTTGTTTCCTTCAAGCCGCGCTATGGCAACTTCATCGGCGGCGAGTTTGTCGCGCCAGTCAATGGCGAATACTTCACCAACACCTCGCCGGTTACCGGTGAGGTAATTGCCGAATTCCCACGCTCCAGCGCCGCCGACATCGAAAAGGCCCTCGACGCGGCGCATGCCGCTGCGGATGCCTGGGGCAAGACCTCGGCCCAGGACCGCTCGCTGGTGCTGCTGAGAATCGCCGATCGCATCGAGCAAAACCTGGAAATCCTCGCGGTCACCGAAACCTGGGACAACGGTAAGGCCGTGCGCGAAACCCTCAACGCCGACGTGCCGTTGGCCGCTGACCATTTCCGTTACTTCGCCGGTTGCATTCGCGCTCAGGAAGGCGGTGCTGCCGAGATCAACGAGCTGACCACTGCCTATCACTTTCACGAGCCTTTGGGCGTGGTCGGACAAATCATTCCGTGGAATTTCCCGCTGCTGATGGCGGCCTGGAAACTCGCCCCGGCCCTGGCTGCCGGCAACTGCATCGTGCTCAAACCTGCCGAGCAGACCCCGCTGTCGATCATGGTGTTCGCCGAGCTGATCGCCGATTTACTGCCAGCGGGCGTGTTGAACATCGTTCAAGGCTTCGGTCGTGAAGCCGGCGAAGCGCTGGCCACCAGCAAGCGCATCGCCAAGATCGCCTTCACCGGTTCAACCCCGGTGGGCGCGCACATCATGCATTGTGCCGCCGAGAACATCATCCCAAGCACGGTCGAACTGGGCGGCAAGTCGCCGAACATCTTCTTCGAAGACATCATGAACGCCGAGCCTCAGTTCATCGAGAAAGCGGCCGAAGGTCTGGTGCTGGCGTTCTTCAATCAGGGCGAAGTGTGCACCTGCCCATCGCGGGCGCTGGTGCAAGAATCGATCTACGAGCCGTTCATGGCCGAGGTGATGAAAAAGATCGTCAAGATCAAGCGCGGCAACCCGCTGGACACCGAGACCATGGTCGGCGCCCAGGCGTCCGAACAGCAATACGACAAGATCCTCTCGTACCTCAAAATCGCTCAGGAGGAGGGGGCTGAACTGCTCACCGGTGGCGCCGCCGAGCGTCTTGAAGGTGACTTGTCCAGCGGCTATTACATCCAGCCGACGCTGCTCAAGGGCCACAACAAGATGCGCGTGTTCCAGGAAGAAATCTTCGGCCCGGTGGTGGGTGTCACTACCTTCAAGGACGAAGCCGAAGCGCTGGCAATTGCCAACGACAGCGAGTTCGGCCTCGGTGCCGGCCTCTGGACCCGCGACATCAACCGCGCCTACCGCATGGGCCGGGCGATCAAGGCCGGGCGCGTGTGGACCAACTGCTATCACCTGTACCCGGCACACGCGGCGTTCGGTGGCTACAAGAAGTCCGGCGTCGGTCGGGAAAACCACAAGATGATGCTCGACCACTACCAGCAAACCAAGAACCTGCTGGTCAGCTACGACATCAATCCGCTGGGGTTCTTCTGATTCGACTCGAAATCGGGTAACGGCCTTCGCTGGCAAGCCAGCTCCTACAGGTTTGCGTAATACCTGTAGGAGCTGGCTTGCCAGCGAATGGCTGTATCTGACACCGCGCATACCCCCTACCAAATCACCCCCACTGCTCCTTCGAAAGTAGCATTCGGGCGTTCGACGCCCCGTGCATTAATGGCTTTACCGGAATCGCCCGGCACAAGAAGAGGATTGACCCATGTGGACTAAACCCGCGTTTACCGATCTGCGCATTGGCTTCGAAGTGACGATGTATTTCGCCAACCGTTGATGGTTCACCCGGCCAGCCGATGTGTTGGCCGGGCCTGCCTTTGGAGCCTCATTCATGCACATTCGCGTTCTCGGTTCCGCCGCTGGTGGCGGCTTCCCGCAGTGGAATTGCAACTGCTACCAGTGCGCCGGGATGCGCAATGCCAGCCTGCGAGCACAACCGCGCACGCAGTCCTCGATTGCCCTGAGCGACAATGGAGTGGATTGGGTACTGTGCAATGCATCACCGGATATTCGCGCGCAACTCGCGAGTTTTCCGCTGTTGCAACCGGCTCGCCGGTTGCGTGACAGCGCCATCGCTGGCGTCGTGTTGCTGGACAGTCAGATCGATCACTGCACCGGCCTGCTGAGTCTGCGCGAAGGCTGTCCGCACGCAGTCTGGTGCACCGAACGGGTTCACCAGGACCTGAGCAGCGGCTTCCCGCTGTTCAACATGTTGCGCCACTGGAACGGCGGCTTGCAGTGGCAACCGATCGGGCTGGATCGGCAGCCGTTCAGCATTCCTGCCTGCCAGCACTTGCGATGGCGTGCGATTCCCCTGGTGAGCAACGCACCACCGTACTCGCCTAATCGCGGCAATCCGCAACCGGGCGACACCATTGGCTTGTTCATTGAAGACCGGCGCAGCGGCGCATCACTGTTTTACGCGCCGGGGCTGGGGCAAGTCGATGACGAAGTGCTGGGCTGGATGCAGCGTGCCGATTGCCTGCTGCTGGACGGCACCTTGTGGCGTGACGACGAAATGCGCGTCTGCGAAGTCGGCCAGAGCCTGGGCAGTGAAATGGGGCATCTGTCGCAAAGCGGCCCCGGCGGCATGCTTGAGGTGCTGGAAGGTTTTACCCGCCAGCGCAAGGTGCTGATCCACATCAACAACACCAACCCGATCCTCGACGAAGACTCGGCCGAGCGGGCGCTGCTAGAGCGGCGCGGGATCGAAGTGGCGTTTGACGGCATGAGTATTGAGTTGTAGCCGATGACCCCATCGCGAGCAGGCTCGCTCCCACAGGGATCACCTCGAACCTTGTGGGAGCGAGCCTGCTCGCGATGAGGACAGTCCGGGCACCGCAGAACGCGAAGGAGAATAAAAATGACTGACACACCCCTGACCCCCACCGAATTCGAAGCGGCCCTGCGCGCCAAAGGCGCCTACTACCATATTCATCATCCGTTCCACCAAGCCATGTACGCCGGGTGCTCCAGCCGCGAGCAGATTCAAGGCTGGGTCGCCAATCGCTTCTATTACCAGGTGAACATTCCGCTCAAGGATGCCGCCATCCTCGCCAACTGCCCGGATCGCGACGTGCGCCGTGAGTGGCTGCAACGGATTCTCGACCACGACGGCGTGCCCGGCAGTGAGGGCGGCATCGAAGCCTGGCTGCGTCTGGGCGAAGCGGTGGGGCTGGATCGCGAGCAGATTCTGTCCCAGGAGTTGGTGTTGCCCGGCGTGCGGTTCGCCGTGGATGCCTACGTCAATTTCGCCCGTCGCGCCTGCTGGCAGGAAGCGGCGAGCAGCTCGTTGACCGAGCTGTTCGCCCCCCAGATCCACCAGTCCCGACTCGACGCCTGGCCAACTCATTACCCGTGGATCGACGTGGCCGGCTACGACTATTTCCGCAGCCGTTTGAGTCAGGCCCGGCGAGACGTGGAGCACGGCTTGCGCATCACGTTGGCCCACTACGTCACGCTCCAGGCGCAGCAACGCATGCTGGACATCCTGCAATTCAAACTCGACGTGCTGTGGAGCATGCTTGACGCCATGAGCATGGCCTACGAACTGGAACGCCCGCCGTATCACACCGTCACCACCGACAATGTCTGGCACCGGGGGATTGCCCTGTGAGCCTGATCAATCGCGAGCTATTACCGTCGTTGCGTCAGGGTTTTCGTTTGCAATGGGAGCCCCGTCAAGACTGTCACGTGCTGCTGTACCCCGAAGGCATGATCAAACTCAACGGCAGTGCCGGGCAGATCCTCGGTCTGGTGAACGGTCAGCGCAGCGTCGCGGCGATCATTGAGCAACTGGCCGCGAATTTTCCCGGTGTGCCGGGGGTCGACGAGGATGTGCTGGCGTTTCTGGAGGTGGCCCATGCTCAATTCTGGATTGAATGATGCACCTGTAGGCCCACCGTTGTGGCTGCTGGCGGAACTGACCTACCGGTGCCCGCTGCAATGCCCGTATTGCTCCAACCCACTGGATTTTGCCCGGCACGGCGAGGAGCTGAGCACTGAGGAGTGGATTCGGGTGTTTCGCGAGGCCCGCGAAATGGGCGCAGCGCAGTTGGGTTTTTCCGGTGGCGAGCCACTGGTGCGACAGGACCTGGCCGAACTGATCAAGGCCGCGCGAGATATGGGTTACTACACCAACCTGATCACCTCGGGCATCGGCCTGACCGAGCAGAAAGTCCGCGACTTCAAGGTGGCTGGGCTGGACCACATCCAGATCAGCTTTCAGGCCGCGGACGAAGCGGTCAACAACATGCTCGCCGGCTCCCGCAAGGCCTTTGCCCAGAAGCTGGCCATGGCCCGTGCGGTGAAAGCCCAGGGTTACCCCATGGTGCTGAACTTCGTGACCCATCGGCACAACATCGACCAGATCGCGCAGATCATCGACTTGTGCCTGGAACTGGAAGCGGATTTTGTCGAGTTGGCCACGTGTCAATTCTACGGCTGGGCCGAACTCAATCGCGTAGGCCTGCTGCCGACCCGCGAACAACTGCAACGCGCCGAGCGCATCACTAACGAATATCGCGCGCGGCTTGAGGCCCAGGGCCATCCGTGCAAGCTGATCTTCGTCACCCCGGACTACTACGAAGAACGCCCTAAAACCTGCATGAACGGCTGGGCCAATCTGTTTCTCGACATCACCCCGGACGGTACCGCTCTGCCTTGCCACAGCGCCCGACAGTTGCCGGTGCAGTTTCCCAACGTGCGCGAGCACAGTGTCGAGCACATCTGGACGGACTCGTTTGGCTTCAACCGTTTTCGCGGTAATGACTGGATGAAGGAACCGTGCCGCTCGTGCGATGAAAAGCATAAGGATCTGGGTGGATGCCGCTGCCAGGCGTTCATGCTCACTGGCGATGCCGCCAATTCCGACCCGGTGTGCAGCAAGTCACCGCACCACGACGTGATCCTCAAGGCCCGCGAAGAAGCCGAGGCGCCGGGGCAGGGCATGGAACACCTGACGTTGCGCAACGAGAAAGCGTCGCGGCTGATCTATCGCGGATGAGCCTAACGACACAAATCCCCTGTGGGAGCGAGCCTGCTCGCGATAGTGGTTCAACATTCAGCATCTATGTTGACTGACACTCCGTCATCGCGAGCAGGCTCGCTCCCACAGTAGGTCGGCGGTGAATACACAATCCGGGTACAACCCCGGCAGCAGTGTTCTTTGGTCTGATTGCATTCACTGTCGGATGGTTTAGTGTGGTTCCTATCTTCCAAAACAATAAAAACAGGCTTTCCAATGAGCCAGAGTCTCAGCCAGCTGCGTAAATTCGTTTCACCTGAAATCATCTTCGGTGCCGGCTGCCGGCACAACGTCGGCAATTGCGCCAAGACCTTCGGTGCCCGCAAAGTCCTGCTGGTCAGTGACCCCGGGGTGATTGCGGCCGGTTGGGTCGCCGATGTCGAGGCCAGCCTGCAAGCCTTGGGTATCGACTACTTCCTGTACAGCGATGTCTCGCCTAACCCACGGGTCGAAGAAGTCATGCGCGGCGCCGAGCTGTACCGGGAAAACCATTGCGATGTGATCGTCGCCGTCGGCGGTGGCAGCCCGATGGATTGCGGCAAAGGCATCGGTATTGTCGTTGCTCACGGACGCAGCATTCTCGAATTCGAAGGCGTGGACACCATCCGCGTGCCCAGCCCGCCCCTGATCCTGATTCCGACCACGGCCGGTACCTCGGCCGATGTTTCGCAATTTGTGATCATTTCCAACCAGCAAGAGCGTATGAAGTTCTCCATCGTCAGCAAAGCGGTGGTGCCGGACGTGTCGTTGATCGACCCGGAAACGACCCTGAGCATGGACCCGTTCCTGTCGGCCTGTACCGGCATCGACGCGTTGGTGCATGCCATCGAGGCTTTCGTCTCCACGGGCCACGGGCCCCTGACCGATCCGCATGCACTGGAGGCGATGCGGTTGATCAACGGCAACCTGGTGCAAATGATCGCCAACCCGACGGACATCGCCCTGCGCGAGAAGATCATGCTCGGCAGCATGCAGGCCGGTCTCGCTTTCTCCAACGCGATACTCGGTGCGGTGCACGCCATGTCCCACAGCCTGGGTGGGTTTCTCGATCTGCCCCATGGCTTGTGTAATGCGGTGCTGGTGGAACACGTGGTGGCGTTCAATTACAGCTCGGCACCGGATCGCTTCAAAGTGATCGCCGAGACTTTCGGCATCGATTGCCGTGGCCTGAACCACCGGCAGATTTGCGGGCGGCTGGTCGAGCATTTGATCGCCCTCAAACACGCCATCGGCTTCCATGAGACCCTTGGTTTGCATGGGGTCAGTACGGCGGACATTCCGTTCCTGTCGCAACACGCCATGCACGACCCGTGCATCCTGACCAATCCGCGCGAATCCAGTCAGCGTGATGTCGAGGTCGTCTATGGCGAAGCCCTCTGACGATCAGCAACGGGCACTGGCGGGACTACTGGGATTAGGCAGCCATTCGGCGCGCAAGAGTCACTACCCGGAACTGGCTGCGCGACTCGACGAACTGGAAGCCGAGCGTAATCGCTACAAATGGTTGTTCGAAAACGCGGTCCAGGGGATTTTCCAGGCCAGCCTGCAAGAAGGCATGCGGGCCGCCAACCCGGCGTTGGCGCACATGCTCGGTTATCAGGACCCGCAGGAAGTGCTGTTTTCGCTGGCCGATCTGGCGAGCAACCTGTTTGTCGGCGGTGCCGCCGAGCTGGAAAACATCGGCGAAATCCTCAAACATCAACGCAGCCTGCACGGTTATGAAACCCAATTGCGGCGCAAGGACGGCAGCAGCCTCGATGTGTTGATGAACCTGTTGCTCAAGCCCGATCAGGAAGGCCTGGTGGAGGGGTTTGTCGCTGACATCACCGAACGCAAGCTGGCCCAGCAACGTCTGCAACAACTCAACGATGAACTGGAGCAGCGGGTCACCGCGCGTACCGATGAATTGCTGGAAGCCAACCGCAACCTGCAACAGCAAATCACCCAGCGTAAACAGATCGCCGAAGCCTTGCGCGATGCCCGCGATGCCGCCGAGGCCGCCAATCGCAGTAAGGACAAGTACCTTGCCGCCGCCAGTCACGACCTGCTGCAACCACTAAACGCTGCGCGCTTGCTGATCTCGACGTTGCGTGAACGAAAACTGCCTGACGTTGAACAGGTCCTGGTCGAACGCACTCATCAGGCGTTGGAGGGGGCGGAAGATTTGCTCACTGATTTGCTGGATATTTCCCGGCTCGATCAGGCGGCGGTCAAACCAGACGTTGCCCTCTATCGTCTCGACGAATTGCTCGGGCCGCTGGTGTCGGAGTTTCAGTCAGTCGCCGAAGCAGCCGGGTTGAACCTGCGCGTGCATGTGGGCGATTACGCCATCAGCACCGACTTGCGCCTGATGACGCGCATTCTGCGTAACTTCCTCAGCAACGCCTGCCGCTACACGGACGAGGGCAGCATCCTGCTGGCGGCAAGACGGCGCGGCGAGGTGCTGCGCCTGGAAGTCTGGGACACCGGGCGCGGAATCGCCGCGGACCGACTGGATTCGATTTTCCTGGAGTTCAACCAACTCGACGTCGGACGTGCCGCCGACCGCAAAGGCGTGGGGCTGGGGCTGGCCATCGTCGAACGCATCGCGAAGATTCTGGGTTATCAGGTTCGGGTGCAATCGTTGCCGGGACGTGGCTCGATGTTCAGCATTGACGTACCGATTTCCCATGAGGTTCCACTGCCTATCAGTCAGGCCGCGCCTCAGTTGGGCACCGGTAATCCCTTGCCGGGCCGACGTTTGCTGGTGCTGGACAACGAAGTGAGCATTCTCGAGAGCATGAGCGCGCTGCTCGAGCAGTGGGGGTGCGAGGTGGTCACGGCCACGGATGAATCCTCCGCGCTGGCGGCCCTGCGCGGGCAAGCGCCGGAATTGATTCTGGCGGACTATCACCTCGATCACGGTGTGGTGGGCTGTGATGTGGTCAGGCATTTGCGTGAGCATTTCAGCCAGGTCATCCCGGCGGTGATCATCACGGCGGACCGCACTGATCAATGTCGACGCTCATTGCAGAGACTCGGCGCACCGCTGCTGAACAAACCGGTCAAGCCCGGCAAGTTGCGCGCAGTGCTGAGTCAGATGCTCGGGTAGTGGCGTTATCCAAGAGTACGATACTGCAGGCTGAACCCGAGTTCAGCCGACTGACCTTGCTCCAGCAACCGCAACCCCGGCCGACCGGGCAAGTGATGCGCGTTGACCGGGTGGCTGACCGGTTCGATGCAGAAAAACTCCAGACCGACCGGGCAGTAGAGCAGGTAGTAATCGCTGCCGGTGGCCTGGCATTCCAGTGCATACCCGAGGTCGGGTTGCTGGATCAGGCAATGGCCGTCCCAGTGGCAGAAGCCGTTATCGACCAGAGAAGCGGGTAAGGCGCCCGGTTGACGAAAGTCCCAGTCGGCAGGCAGCGCAATCAATTCTGTTGGCAATTTCGAGCCATCGCACAGCCAGACTTGCTCGGCCCTGGCCTGTAGCTGCGTGTTCGCGGTGCGCGGAAAGTAGGGGTGCAAACCGAGCCCATGCCACGCGGCGCGGTCGGCCAAGTGAGTGACTTGCAGTTCGATGCTCAATTGCCCCTTGTTTAGATGGAAGCGTTGCCGGGCGCGATAAGCGAACGGTGTGGTGCTGTCGAGTTGCAGGACGACTTCGTTGGTTGATTGCGACACCACTTGCCACGGTTGTTGCCAGGCGCTGCCGTGGATGGGCAGCGGATCGGTGAGGCTGTTGGGCGTCAGGGCCAGCCAGCCATCGGGGCAATCGAAGCCACCTTCGGCGATGCGGTTGGACCAGGGGGCCAGGGGATAGCAACCGAGTTTGCCCGGCAGACCGGTGTTCAGGGCATGGGAATCATTGTGGCGTAGCAGCGGTTGACCGGTGCTGAGAACGGTCCAGTTGACGATACTGCCGCCGAGCTCGGGGGCGAGGGTGAGGTGGGTCAGTTCGTCTTCGAGTTCGAGAAGTGTTGCGGTCATTCAAGTTGGCTCCAATATGAGAACACCGCAAACCTTGTAGCAGCTGGCGAAGCCTGCGTCAGGCTCGGGCCGCGATCGGACGCAGCAGTCGTAAAACCATATTGCACGGTGTATCAGGAAGACCGCATTCACCGGATTGACGACTGCTGCGTCCGATCGCGGCCCGAGCCTGACGCAGGCTTCGCCAACTGCTACAGGTGAGCGAGGCGTTTCAGGCGTTGAACCGCGGTTCCGGCAATCCGGTGACGCCAGGATTGAGGGCGAACACTCCGCCGGCCAGGGACTGTTCGTCATGGTCGTCACCGGGGCGGATCGAGGTCACGAACAGCGTGTCCAGTCGACTGCCACCGAAGGCGCACATGGTGGGTTTTTTCACCGGGACGGCGAGCGAGCGATCCAGTCGGCCATCGGGGGTAAAACGGTGAATCAGCCCGGCATCATTGCCGCAGATCCAGTAGCAACCTTCGGCATCGACAGCCGCACCGTCGGGGCGGCCGGGGAACTGATTCATGTCGACGAACAACCGCCGATTCGACGGCGTGCCGCTGTCGACATCGTAGTCAAAGGCCCAGATCTGCTGGACCAAGGGATGAGAGTCGGACAGGTACATCGTGCGGCCATCCGGGCTGAAGCCCAGACCGTTCGGGACAATAAATCCGCCCAGTTGCGCCTCAAGTGGCCCGCTTTGACCGGCGCTGTAGCGGTAAAGGGCGCCGTCGGCGACGTTGGCGCCCATGTTCAACACCATGCTGCTCGCCCAGAAACGGCCCTGACGGTCACAACGGCCATCGTTCAGGCGCATGTCGGTCCGGGCGTGGTCGACGTGCGCCAGCAAGTGACTGTCGAGGCTGCCGTCGTTGTGCGGGTGCAGATGGAAGAAACCGCTTTCCATCCCGGCCACCCAGCCACCGTCACGGTGGCGGGTGATGCACGCGAGCATTTGCGGGGCTTTCCACGAATGGACATGACCGCTGTTGGCACTCCAGCGTTGCAGGCCCCCGGCAGGAATATCAACCCAGTACAGGGCGTTTTCCTCGGGAACCCACACCGGGCATTCACCGACGGCGTTACGGGCATCAACAATCAATTCGGCTTGCATGGCAACTCATTCCCTTGGGTTTTTGTTGTGGGGATCAAGCGGGAAGCAGGGCTTCAATCGCCGAACGGGCCGGCCGCGCAAAAGGCACCGCCCTGATAGACGCGGGCCGGATCATCGGCGGCCGGCATCGGTTGGGTTTCGACTTTTTCGCGGAACACTTCGGAGGTGTCCTGCGGCGCGTAGCCCAAGGCAGTGGCGTAACGGTTGTCCCACCAGATGTCTTTGTTATCGGACATGCCGTACACCACAGTGTGGCCGACATTTGGGGTGTACAGCGCACGTTCGAGCAGTTGGGTAAGGTCGCCGAAGCTCAACCAGGTGCTCATCATCCGGCGGTTTTGCGGTTCCGGGAACGAGGAGCCGATGCGCACGCTGACGGTTTCGATGCCATAGCGATTGAAGTAGAACGTGGCCATGTCCTCGCCGTAGGACTTGGACAAACCGTAATAGCTGTCCGGTTGGTGAGGGGAGTGGGCGTCGATGATTTGGTCTTGCTTGTAGAAACCGATGACGTGGTTGGAACTGGCGAAGATCACCCGCTTCACACCGTGGCGGCGCGCAGCTTCATAGATGTGGAACACGCCGCAGATGTTGGCGCCGAGAATCTCTTCGAACGAGCGCTCTACCGACACACCGCCGAAGTGCAGGATCGCGTCCACGCCTTCGACCAATTGGTGCACGGCTTGCTTGTCCGCCAGATCGCACGGCACGACTTCTTCGCGGTCATCGATAGCCGGGGCCATGGTGGCGATGTCCGACAGGCGAATGACGTTGGCGTAGGGGCGCAGACTTTCGCGCAAGACTTTACCCAGGCCACCGGCGGCACCGGTCAGCAGCAGGCGATTGAAAGGGGAGCGGGCGGTTGCAGTGGTCGTCATTGGGGAATCCTGTACAAGCAGTTGTTGTTATTAAATTGTTGTAAGTTGTCGTACGACTTTGTTGGAGTATCGTAAGGCAATCCGGGTCTTGTCAACGCGACATTGGTTGAAATGGACGGAGGGTCATTTCATACATCGACAGCGGTAAAAAACCTTCAGACTGGAAAGCGCCATTGTGGGAGCGAGCCTGCTCGCGATGGCGGTGGATCAGACAGCAAAATTACTGGCTGGGAAACCGCTTTCGTCGGAGCGCCGCCCGGAGCCGGCTCGCTCCCACAGAGGTTGTGTTCATTCCGATAACTGTGGGTGTTACAGCAACGAAATCGGGTAGTTGATGATGATACGGTTTTCATCGAATTCGTTGGTGCTGAAGCTCTTGCGGATGCTCGCGTTGCGCCATTTGACGTTGAAGCTCTTCAACGGGCCGCTTTGTATGGTGTAGGCCAGTTCCGATTCGCGGCCCCATTCCGTGCCGTCGGTGATGGTGCCGGTATGCACATTATCGCCGCTGATGTAGCGGTTCATCAGCGTCAGGCCGGGAACGCCCAGGGCGACGAAGTTGTAGTCGTGGCGCACCTGCCAGGATTTTTCCTGGGCGTTGTCGTAGCTGGAGTTGTAGCTGTCGTTGGCCAGGGTACCGCCGCTGGTGCCRTTGACGCGCATCCATTGATCGTCACCGGTGAGTTTTTGCAGGCCGACGTAGAAGGTGTTGCCACCGTATTTGGCCGAGAGCATGGCGAACCCGGTTTTGTTGTCGAGGTCGCCGGCCAGGGCGCTGCCGTTTTCTTTGCCGATGAAATAGCCAAGGTTGGCGCCGAGGAYCCAGTCGCCAATCGGCTGGCTATGGTTCAGGTTGTAATACTGTTGCTGGTATAGGTCGCTGAGTTCTGCGTACCAGGCTCCGACCTGGGTGCGTTTGTCGTTGAACGTGTATTCACCGCCGCCGAAGTTGAACCGGTCCGAAGTGAAGGCCGCGGATTTGCCGTTCATGAACATGTCTTSCATGCTCGCATCGTTACGCGGACTGTTCTGGCGGAACTGGCCGCCGTAGATCGTCAGGCCGCTGATCTCGGTGGACGTCAGCTGGCCACCCTGGAAGGTTTGTGGCAGCGAGCGGCCATCGTCTGCACGCAGGATGGGCAGTATTGGCATCCACTCGCCGACCTTCACTTCGGTTTTACTCACTTTCATCTTCCCGGCCACCGCCAGACGACCAAAGTCATCGACTGGGCGACCGTCGCTGCCAATAGGCAGCAGCTGGGTGCCGCCCGTGCCTTTGCCGCCATCGAGCTTGACCGACAACAGTCCCAGCATATCCGCGCCGAACCCCACCGGGCCTTGGGTGAAACCGGACTTGGCGTCGAAAATGAAGCTCTGCGTCCACTCCTCGGCCTTGCTCTGCGGGTAAGCCGGGTTGGTGAAGTTGCGGTTGATGTAGAAGTTACGCAGGTTGAGCGTGGCCTTGGCGTCGTCGGTGAACCCTTCGGCATGGCTGATCATCGGCAGGGCAAGGGCCAGGCCGCCGCAACCAATGAGGCTCAGGGTATGACGGCGTTTGAACATTGGACGTGGGGTGTGGGCGGACGAATTGCGGACGAGCTTGCTCACTGTGACGCTCCCTTGCTTCTTGTTGTTTTTATTTGTCATACGTCGTCGTACAACATGTGCGGCGATTATTTGCGAGGGTCTGAGGGCTTGTCAATCAGAAGTTATACGATGACTTGTCGCTGCCAGTGCGGCTGTCGAAGAAACCTGTGGGAGCGAGCCTGCTCGCGATAGCGGACTGTCAGTCGACAACAATGTCAGATGTGGGATTGCAATCGCGAGCAGGCTCGCTCCCACAGGGGAATTGGGTCGTCAGGCCGAAATCATGGGGGGCATGGTGCCGAGGAGGGAAACCGCTGCCACCGCGCCAATCCCCAGCATCCATTCGAGAATCACGCTGGTTTTCAGTGTCGACAGACGTTGTTCGCTGTCGTTTATGCGCAGGCGATTGAACAGCGCCAGGCCCAACATCGCTGCAATCAGCGCAACCTTGATCAACAGAATCAGCGCGAAACCGCTGAACAATGGCGTCGGCCAAAACACCCCGGTGAGGACCCGAACGTTGATCATCCCGGTGATCAGCAACCCCGCCACCAAGGCGTAACCGACACCACTGAAACGCTGCAGTATCGCTTTGATGGGCTGCTCTGCCGATTGGCGCAAGATCATCACCAACAGCATCAACCCGCCGAGCCAGGCGCCGACACAGGTCAGGTGCACGACTTGGTTGAGCATCAGCAATTGGCCGTTGAGTCCGTCCAGCATGGCGCCGTGACCGACCGGGGCGAGGGTCATCAGCAACAGGCTGGCGAGGCCGATTCGCAGGGGTTTGTGCGCACGCCACGGGCTCATCAGCAACGCCACCAGCAACGCATTGAGCAGCAAGTGCCAGCGCCAGACCTGACCGAAAAACGTATTACTCAGCACCAGGCGCAGCGTCGACGGATCAAATGCCGCTTCCCAGGCCCCGGCCATGCTCGCAGTGATCAGCAGCAACCAGGCAACGCCGCTGAGCAGCGCCACGGCCGCCAGCCAGCGGGCTGTCAGCGCCAGACGGCGATCGAGGTGTGCAGCGCTGCCGTTGAGCAGCAAGGGCCTGAACGCCCACGCCCCGAACAGCATCAACACCACCGTGAAATGCACAAAGCGACACAGCACCATCGCGCTGGTCATGAATTACTGGCCAACCTTGAAACCGTAGGCGCCTTCGCTTTTGTGGGTGTCGGCGGACACCGCGTGCCATTCGACTTTATACGTACCCGCCGTCAGAGGCTCGGCAGGTGTGACGATCAGGGTTTTCTTGTCGCTGCCTTCGGTGGCAAGGTTCTTCACGGGTACAGGGGCCCCGTCCTTCGTGATCGTGACTTTGGTGAACGTCGCTTCAACGCCTTCGGAAAACTCCAGCCGCAGTTGCGCAGGTGCGCTCACGGTGCTGTCCGCCGCCGGGGTCTGGCTTTTCAGATGGGTGTGTGCCCATACCGACGAAGCGGCAAGCAGCGAGCCGAGGAGGGCAGCGGTGGTCAGGGCTTTATTGAGCATCGTGAATACCTTTGGGACAGGTTCGAAGTGGCGCCAGTTTACCCGCCGAAAGCGTGGTGTACGAAGTTTCGTTTTAGCTTGTCGCCGCGACGTAGAGCCGGATGCTAGTCTTGGTCAACGCTGGTGTCAGGGAGCCCTCATGGGCAATCACAAGATCGGGATTCGTCGCAATAACGTCGAGAAAATTCTGCTCGGGGCGGAAAAGGTCTTCGCCGAAAAAGGCTTTGGCGGTACCGCCATGGCCGACATCGCCGCCGAGGTACAACTGCCTCGATCCAATCTGCATTACTACTTCAGCACCAAGACCGAGCTGTACAGTGCGGTGTTGTTTGATCTGCTGGAAGTCTGGAAGCAGGACGCGCTGTGCTTCGAGATGTTCGACGATCCGCGTGTAGTACTCAGCAGCTACATCCGCGCCAAGATGAACCACTCGCGCAGCCGGCCTTACGGCTCGAAAGTCTGGGCCAACGAAATCATCCATGGCGCACCGACCTTAGGCGCGGCGCTGGACGCCAGCCTGTATGACTGGGCGAAGATGAAAGAAGCGAAAATTCGCCAGTGGGTGGACGATAAACGCATCCTGCCGGTGGAGCCATCGAGCCTGCTGTACATGATCTGGGCGTCGACTCAGCACTACGCTGACTTTGATCATCAGGTGAACATTCTCAATGATCATCAGCCGCTGTCGGACATGCAGTTCGAGCGGGCGGTGCAGACGGTGACCAGTGTGATTTTGCGGGGGATCGGGTTGGAGCCCTGAACCTGTGGTGATGCTGCCGGCCCCATCGCGAGCAGGCTCACTCCTACCTTGGAACGCATTTCAACTGTAGGAGTGAGCCTGCTCGCGATGGGGCCAGTTCAGACACTAAAAACTCAGACCGCTACATGATACGGATTCCTCGGATCATGATTCCAATCCAGAAACGGCTTGCCCGTGTCCATCGGCACCATCTCGATACAGTCCTGCACCGGGCAGGTGATCTGGCACAAATTGCAGCCCACGCACTCATCTTCAATCACTGAATATTTATGCGTCCCGTCCGCCTGCTTCAGGCTGGCAATCGCCTGGTGCGAGGTATCCTCGCAAGCGATGTGGCAGCGCCCACAACCAATACACGCCTCCTGATCAATCTTCGCGATCACCTGATAGTTGATGTCGAGGTACTTCCAGTCCGTGGTGTTGCTCACCGCGCGCCCGGAAAACTCGGACACACTGGCGTATCCCTGACTGTCCATCCAGCGTGACAAACCGTCCTTCATCTCCTCGACGATCCTGAAACCATGCAGCATCGCCGCCGTGCACACCTGCACCGAGCCGCTGCCCAACGCAATAAACTCCGCCGCGTCGCGCCAGCTGCCAATGCCGCCAATGCCAGAGATCGGCAGACCTTGGGTCTGCGGATCACGGGCGATTTCGGCGACCATGTTCAGCGCAATCGGCTTCACCGCCGAACCGCAATAACCGCCATGGGTGCTTTGGCTGCCCACAATCGGGTTGGCGACCATGCGCTCCAGGTTGACGCTGGTGATCGAGTTGATCGTGTTGATCAGCGACACCGCATCCGCTCCCCCGCGATGGGCCGCCCGGGCGGCGACGCGGATGTCGGTGATGTTCGGCGTGAGCTTGACGATCACTGGCAGCGAACAATAAGTCTTGCACCAGCGGGTGACCTGTTCGACGTACTCCGGCACCTGGCCGACCGCCGCGCCCATGCCCCGTTCCGGCATGCCGTGGGGACAGCCGAAATTCAGTTCGATGCCGTCGGCGCCGGTGGCTTCCACCAGCGGCAGGATGAACTTCCACGACTCTTCGACGCAGGGCACCATCAGCGACACGATCAGCGCGCGGTCCGGCCAGTCCTTTTTCACCTGGGTGATTTCCCGCAGATTGATTTCCAGCGAGCGGTCGGTGATCAGCTCGATATTGTTGAAACCCACCACCTCACGGTTGGCGCCGAAATGCGCCGAGTAGCGCGACGACACGTTAACCGCCGCCGGGTCTTCACCCAGGGTTTTCCAGACCACGCCACCCCAGCCAGCCTCGAAGGCGCGGACCACGTTGTAAGCCTTGTCGGTTGGCGGAGCGGAGGCCAGCCAGAACGGGTTGGGTGCTTTTATGCCGGCGAAGACAATCGAGAGATCGGCCATTTACGCAGCCTCCACGTTGAGCATCAGTTGAGCGTTGATGGCCTCGGCGGCGCGTTTGCCGTGTTGCACGGCTTGCACGGTGAGGTCCTGATCGAGGCTGGTGCAGTCGCCACCGGCATACACGCCGGGGATGCTGGTGCGCAGTTGTTCGTCGACCTGAATCCGTTCGCCCTGACGCTTGAGTTCACGGGCCAGCGGGTCGGCGAGGGCGCTGCCGTCAAAGGTCTGGCCGATGGCTTTGAAGATCGCATCAGCGGCCAGTTCGAAGGTTTGCCCGGTGGTTTGCAGGCGACCGTCGACGAGATGCGTGCGGGCGAAGCGCATGCCGCGCACCTTGCCTTGGTCATCGAGCAGCACCTCTTCCGGTTGCGCCCACGTCAGCAAGCGCACCTGATTGGCCTTGGCGATGTCCTGTTCGTGACCGGTGGCGCCCATGTCTTCAACGCCACGGCGGTACACCAGATTCACATCACGAGCACCGAGGCGGGCCATTTGCACGGCCATGTCGATGGCGGTGTTGCCGGCGCCGAGGACGATGCAATGATCCGCCAGTGGCAGTTGAGTCAGGTCATCGGCCTGGCGCAGTTCGCGAATGTAATCGGTGGCGGCGAGCAGGCCGGGCGCGTCTTCGTGGGCCAGGCCGAGTTGTTTGCTGGCATTCAGGCCGAGGCCGAGAAACACCGCGTCGAATTGCTGGTGCAAGTCGCTGAGGGTCAGATTGTCGCCGAGTTTTTGCCCGTGACGGATTTCAATGCCGCCAATTTGCAGCAGGAACTCCAGTTCCTTTTGCGCGTAATCGTCCACCAGTTTGTACTTGGCGATTCCGTATTCATTGAGGCCGCCGGCCTTTTCCCGGGCTTCGAAAATCACCACGTCGTGGCCGTGCATGGCGCTGCGATGAGCGCAGGACAAACCGGCCGGGCCGGCACCGACCACGGCGATGCGCTTGCCGGTTGATGCTGCACGGGGGAAGGGGTGTTCACTGAAGTGGGCGTTGTCTACGGCGTAACGTTGTAGCAAACCGATCAGCACGGGGGCGCACTCATGGTCGTTGTTGCGCACGCAGGCTTGCTGGCAGAGGATTTCCGTCGGGCAAACCCTCGCGCAACTGCCGCCAAGGATGTTCGCCGAGAGGATTTTCTGCGCGGCGCCCTGAACGTTGTCCTGATGGATATTGCGGATGAACGACGGAATATCAATCTCACTGGGGCAGGCGTTTACGCAGGGCGCGTCGTAGCAGTACAGACAGCGCGAGGCTTCCAGATGGGCCTGACGGTCGTTCAGCGGCGGCGCCAAGTCAGTGAAATGGCCGGCGAGGGCGGCAGCATTCTCGTAAGGATGGGGGAGGTGGTTCAGGGTCTTTATCACGGTAGTGGCCTCACGGTGATGGAGGTGCTGCCTCTGTCGGGCATTGGTTTTGTGTTGTCGCTGCCGGCCTCTTCGCGAGCAGGCTCGCTCCCACAGGGGAATGCATTTCAAATGTGGGAGCGAGCCTGCTCGCGAAGGCCGCAGGCCTCGATCTCAGCGGTTCACAGATTTTGGCTGGTGCTGTGCAGCCCGCTTACTCAGCAAGTCAAACACCGCCGGATACGCCGGCCGTTCGACATACCGCCCCGCGCCACGCTCGGCACGCAAGTCGCCATCGGCCCATACCACGCGGCCCTGGCTGACGGTGTGGCTCGGCACACCGCGCACGGTCTTGCCTTCAAAGATGTTGAAGTCGACCTGCTGGTGATGGGTCTTCGCTGAAATGGTTCGAGTGCCCTCTGGATCCCACAGCACCAGGTCCGCATCGGCTCCAACCCGAATCGCCCCTTTGCGCGGGTAGAGGTTGAAGATCTTCGCGGTGTTGGTGGAGGTCAGCGCCACGAAGTGCTGCATCGACAAACGCCCGGTGTTCACCCCTTCATCCCAGAGCACCGCCATGCGGTCTTCGATACCGGCGGTGCCATTGGGGATTTTGCTGAAGTCGTCGCGGCCAGCGGCTTTTTGCTCGGCGCAGAAGCAGCAGTGGTCAGTCGCAGTGGTGTGCAGGTTGCCCGATTGCAGGCCGTGCCACAGGGCCTCTTGATGGCCGCGAGGACGGAAGGGGGGACTCATCACGTAACCGGCGGCGGTTTGCCAATCCGGGTGTTGATAGACGCTGTCATCCAGCAGCAAATGCCCGGCCAGCACTTCGCCGTAGACTTGCTGGCCTTTGCTGCGGGCATAGGTGATTTCGTCGAGGGCTTCCTTGGTCGAGACATGCACCAGGTACAGCGGCGTGCCCAGTGTCTCGGCGATACGAATCGCCCGACTGGCCGCTTCGCCTTCAACCTGCGAAGGTCGCGACAGCGGATGCGCTTCCGGGCCGGTGATGCCTTGGGCCATCAATTTGCGTTGCAGGTGATAGACCAACTCGCCATTTTCGGCATGCACGGTCGGCACCGCACCCAACTCCAGACAACGCTCGAAACTCGCCACCAGCGTGTCGTCGGCCGCCATGATCGCGTTCTTGTAGGCCATGAAGTGCTTGAAGCTGTTAACCCCGTGATGGCTGACCAGCTCAGCCATTTCCTCGCGCACCTGTTCGCTCCACCAGGTAATCGCGACATGAAAGCCGTAGTCCGACGCTGACTTCTCGGCCCAGCCGCGCCACTGGTGAAACGCTTCCATCAGCGATTGCTGCGGATTGGGAATCACGAAGTCGATGATCGACGTGGTGCCACCGGCCAGTCCTGCTGCGGTGCCACTGAAAAAGTCTTCACTGGCCACGGTGCCCATGAAGGGCAGTTGCATGTGCGTGTGCGGGTCGATGCCGCCGGGCATCAGGTACTGGCCGCTGCCGTCGAGCACTTCGGCACCTGCCGGAACATCAAGATTATCGCCAATGGCTTTAATCACGCCGTCGGCGCAATAGACGTCGGCGCGATAACTTTCATCATGGGTAATAACGGTGGCGCCACGGATCAACAGAGACATTCCGAGTTCCTCGCAGGCAATGACCGGCTTATGCCGGTTCTAAGTGTTTTATCTAAAATCGCCGTCAACAGGCGTATTCCTGTCAACGCTGTCAGGAATTGAAGCTAGTCTGAGTTTATGAAATCAGCAAGAATATTTTTTATAAGCTTATGACTGATTTAACTAATTGATTAATAACAAATTAAAGCGAAATTCACCAAAATGGTGAGGCTGCTCACCATTTTGACGCACTTGACAGGTTCGAAAAATAGACAAGATTTCCTATGTGAAATCAGCCGCTTGAGGATGGTCTATGGTTGATGCGCAACGTTTGAAAAAAGTGTGATGCACCAGATTGAGTCCTGATTATTCGGACAACTTGCCTGGCATTCAGCCTGAGTGAACAGGCAGGTCGCCGAAGACTCACTGGATATATTAATGAAAACAGTTATTTGCAACGTTTTTATGGAACTGCCCGATGCGTAATCGAGATGCCCGGCACGTTTATTGATGCCCCGGCTCCCGATGAGCAAAAAAATAATTCAAAGAACAGTGGAGCGGCCATGCAAAAGATCAGATCGCAAGTGACCGAGCGCGAAGGCTTGTTTGAGCTGGAAGCCGGCAGCGACGTCCTCGACAGTCCCCGTTACAACCACGACATCGCGCCGACCAAGGTGGCCGAACGAACCTGGAACAAATGGCACATCACCGCGTTGTGGGTCGGCATGGCGATTTGTGTGCCCACCTATACCCTCGGCGGCGTGCTGACCGCTTACTTCGGACTGACCGTCGGCGAAGCGTTGTTGGCGATTCTGTTTGCCAACATCATCGTGCTGATCCCTCTGACCCTGAACGCCTTCGCCGGCACCAAGTACGGCATTCCGTTTCCGGTGCTGCTGCGTTCATCCTTCGGCGTCCTCGGCTCCAACATTCCGTGCCTGATCCGCGCCGTGGTGGCGTGCGGCTGGTTTGGTATCCAGACGATGTTTGGCGGTCTGGCCATTCACCTATTCCTGGGTTCAGTGTTCGAGGGCTGGAAGTCGTTGGGCGGTACCGGTGAAGTCATCGGCTTCATGGTGTTCTGGGCGCTGAACCTGTGGGTAGTGATTCGCGGTGCCGAGTCGATCAAATGGCTGGAAACATTGTCTGCGCCGCTGCTGGTCGCGGTGGGCGCGGGCCTGCTGCTGTGGGCGATGCCGAATGTCTCGATGACTGAATTGCTGGCGATCCCGGCCAAGCGTCCCGAAGGCGCCGGCGTGGCCAGTTACTTCGCTGCCGGGCTGACCGCCATGGTCGGATTCTGGGCCACGTTGTCGCTGAACATTCCGGACTTCAGCCGCTATGCGAAAAGCCAGAAGGACCAGATTGTCGGGCAGATCATCGGCCTGCCGCTGACCATGTTCCTGTTTGCCTCCCTCGGCGTGGTCATGACCGCGGCGTCGGTGAAACTGGTCGGCGTGACGGTTTCCGATCCGGTCACGTTGATCGGGCATATCCAGAGCCCGGTCTGGGTTGCGCTGGCCATGGCGCTGATCATCATCGCCACGCTGTCCACCAACACCGCCGCCAATATTGTTTCACCCACCAATGACTTCCAGAACATCGCGCCCAAAGTGATCAATCGCACCACGGCGGTGATGCTCACCGGTCTGGTGGGACTGGCATTGATGGCCCATGAACTGCTGAAGAAACTTGGCTTGATCGTCTCGGACCTCAGCCTGGAAACCGTCTACTCCAACTGGCTGCTCGGTTATTCCAGCCTGCTCGGCCCGATCGCCGGGATCATGGTGGTGGACTATTTCCTGATCAAGAAGCAGCAACTGGATCTGGCCGGGCTCTATCGCGATGACGTTTATCCGGCCTGGAACTGGTTCGGGTTTATCGCGTTTGGTGTGCCGGTAGTGCTGACGTTACTGTCGCTGGGTAGCGATGCGTTCAGCTGGTTTTACAGCTACGGCTGGTTTACCGGCTCGGCGTTGGGTGGGGTGATTTATTACGGGTTGTGCTCGTTGCGGCCTAGCCCATCCGTCGAGAAATCTGCGGTGTAGCTGATGGCCTCATCGCTGGCAAGCCCGGCTCCTACAGATTCACAAACCCCCTGTAGGAGCCGGGCTTGCCCGCGAAGACGGCCTCAATAACACCAAAGTACTACTTGAAGAAACCTGGAACAACTGCCTGAGGAGATCACCATGAACGCTGCCGTAGACGTTCTGCAATCCACCCATCAGCACATCAACCGCGACCGCTTGTGGCAATCACTCATGGAGCTGGCCAAGCTCGGTGCCACGGTCAAGGGTGGCGTCTGCCGCCTGGCCCTGACGGACCTCGACCGCCAGGCTCGCGACATTTTCGTCAACTGGTGCGAAGACGCCGGTTGCACCGTCAGCGTCGACGCCGTCGGCAACATCTTTGCCCGCCGTCCGGGTCGCAACCCGAACCTGCCACCGGTCATGACCGGCAGCCACATCGACACCCAACCCACCGGCGGCAAGTTCGACGGTTGTTTCGGCGTACTGGCCGGCGTCGAAGTGCTGCGCACCCTCAATGATCTGAAAATTGAAACCGAAGCGCCACTCGAAGTAGTGGTCTGGACCAACGAAGAAGGCTCGCGCTTCGCCCCGTGCATGATGGGCTCTGGTGTCTTCGCGGAAAAATTCACCCTCGAAGAAACCCTCGCCAAAGTCGATGCCGAAGGCATCACCGTGGGCCAGGCGCTGAACGCCATCGGCTACGCCGGTCCGCGTCAGGTCAGTGGGCATGCGGTGGGCGCTTATTTTGAAGCACACATCGAGCAAGGTCCGATCCTTGAAGACGAACACAAAACCATCGGCGTGGTGATGGGCGCGCTCGGCCAGAAATGGTTCGACCTCAAACTGCGTGGCGTCGAAGCCCACGCCGGCCCAACCCCGATGCACCTGCGCAAGGATGCCCTGGTCGGCGCCGCCGTAATCGTCGGTGCGGTCAACCGCGCCGCGCTGGGCCATCAACCCCACGCCTGCGGCACCGTCGGCTGCCTGCAAGCCTATCCCGGCTCACGCAACGTCATCCCCGGCGAAGTGCGCATGACCCTCGACTTCCGCCATCTGGAACCGGCACGCCTGGACTCGATGATCGCCGAAGTCCGTAAAGTCATCGAAACCACCTGCGATGAACACGGCCTGACCTTCGAGCTCACACCGACGGCCGACTTCCCGCCGCTGTACTTCGACCAGGGCTGTGTCGAAGCGGTGCGCAACGCGGCCAAAGGCTTGGGCTTGTCGTACATGGACATCGTCAGCGGAGCAGGGCACGACGCGATCTTCCTCGCCGAACTCGGCCCGGCCGGAATGATATTCGTGCCGTGCGAAGGCGGCATCAGCCACAACGAAATCGAAAACGCCGCGCCGGACGATCTGGCGGCCGGGTGTGCGGTGTTGTTGCGGGCGATGCTGGCGGCGTCGGCAGCGATTGCCAGTGGTCAATTGGCCCTGACTTAGAGAAGTTGAGTGTATTACGCCCGCTTCAAACCCTCACACGTTCTACACGAGCAGTGTGGGGTATCGGATTTCATCCCGTTGAGCCCTCCAGCTATGGGCGCGACGGGATGCGATCCGGGCAAGCCATGCCACTGGTTTCGTAATGTTGATGAAACAACTCCCTAGGCGATAGCTCGCACTTTATCGATCACTTTGCCGCTAGCATCAGTCTCGAATGAGACCTTTATGCCTCCACGGATAATGAGAGTCATGCTTGGGTGATCGTTCTGGAAGGCCCCATAATCTGCCGTCCACTCCTTCCCATTTGTGTCAATGATGACGAATTTATTGTTTTCGTCGAGGTAGTCTTTCACTGTACCTAGGGGTATGTCTTTCTCCTGAAAATGCGATTCATTCGTTGATAAAACTAAACAGCTGCTATCAAGTCGTCTACTGTAAAAAGTGACAGTTTTTCAGATATTTTCGCTCTTTCTACAGATCTTTTAAATTGGCGGTCGTCGCGAAGGGGGCTCTGGCAGTTTGAATTGTGTGAATTGCGCAGAATCAATCAGCGCACGTCACAAACCCCACGCCTCAATCGTCTCCTGTTGAACCCCTTAAACATGTGCACAAGTCGCGGGACGATTATATCGGCACCTGGCTGCCGGAGCCGATCCACACCACCCACCAGGGTTCACCCGAGCATGCGCATGAACTGACCTCGGCGCCGGGCAAACCCGCTAAAAGCCAGAACCGGCAAATTGCTGAGCGCCTTCCACAGCGCCATTGCCAGCGGCTCGACCACGTCGTTGACCGCATTGCTCAGCGAAGACGTTGAACTCTGCGCCGACAGCGGCGGCAAGGCCTCGGCCATCCGCGAAACATTGTCCGGCATGGCCTGCGTGCTGGATTTCATTGGTCAGTCGCTGCACGCCTATTGGCAGGCGTGCGAATGGCTGCCGATGGAGATCAATGGCGCTCAAGGCGTGATCATCAGGGCTGACGGGATCATCACGGCGTCGTTGACCTTTGGTTTTGAGGAAGCGGGGCGCGTAAGCCGGATTTTTATCATGCGTAATCCGGACAAGCTGGCGGGGCTGCGGGATTCGCTGGGCATGCAGTAACCCGGCCCCGACTGACACCCCCCAAAACCTGTAGGAGTGAGCCTGCTCGCGATAGCGGTGGGTCAATCAACAATGATGTCGACTGACACTCCGCTATCGCGAGCAGGCTCACTCCTACAGGTTCTCTGCACGATCCCGACCCTGTGCGGTCGTACTCTTCACGGGGGCTAAAAGCCCCGTTGTACTTGCGGAGTACCCATGAGCCAGGACGTCCTGAGCACCGACACCAATCGTCGCCAGATGCAGCAGATTATTGCGGGTTTGTCCGACGGCGTGATTCTGCTGGAACTCGATCAGACGATCCTGTGGGCCAATGAAGCGGCACTGGCCATGCACGGTGTCGGGCAGCTCCGCGAACTGGGCGCCAATGCCAGGGAGTATGCCAAACGCTTCGCCTTGCGCTATCGCAACCATCACCCGGTACCGAAGGACAATTACCCGATCAGCCGCGTGGCCCGGGGCGAAACGTTCGGCGATATGCTGGTTGAAGTGACGCCTGCCGACGATGAAGAACGCACCTGGGTGCACCGGGTGCGTAGCATGGTAC
Source organism: Pseudomonas sp. P4_C8 (assembly GCF_056401975.1). Lineage (NCBI taxonomy): Bacteria > Pseudomonadati > Pseudomonadota > Gammaproteobacteria > Pseudomonadales > Pseudomonadaceae > Pseudomonas > Pseudomonas sp. P4_C8. Next base: position 95,316 of record NZ_JBFUIH010000010.1, read on the forward strand.
TGGCGGACAGCGCCGGTGAGCCGGAGTCGCTGGTGCTGATCATGGACGACGTCACCGAGTGGGCCAGCGCCGAGCAGCGTTTCGAAAAGACGTTCAACGCCAACCCGGCCCCGGCGGTGATCTGTCGCCTCAGCGATTTGCGTTACATCAAGGTCAACAGCGGTTTTCTGGAGATGACCGGTTATACCCGTGATCAGGTGATCGGCGTGTCGACGTATGAGCTGGATGTGCTGCATGGCGCGGAAAAAAAAGAGCTTGCGATTGAGCGACTGCGTGACCACGCCACGATTGCGCAGATGCAGGCTGAGTTGCGATTGCCTGAAGGGGACAGCAAGCAGGTGATCGTCGCCGGACAACCGCTGGAGTTAAATGAAGAAGACTGCATGCTGTTTTCGTTCGTCGACATGGAGCCTCGGCACAAAGCTGAAATAGCGCTGCGCCAGAGCGAGGAGCGTTTTGCCAAGGCCTTTCGCCTGTCACCGGTGCCGACGCTGGTGTGCAGTGTAGAGGATCAAATGGTGCTCGATGCCAACGACGCCTTTCTCGACACCCTCGCGTATCCCAGTGAAGAAGTGCTCGGCAAAACGGTGGCGCAGATCGATTTCTTCGACGACTCGGGCGCGCGCACGCGCTTTTTTTCGGCACTGGAGGAGGCCGCAAGGCTGGACCGAGTCGATGTCAAAATCCGTAAAAAGAATGGTGAAATGATCGATTGCACGGTCTCGGCCGACACCGTGAACATTCAGGACAGTCCTTGCTATCTGCTGGTGTTGATGAACATCACCGAACGCAAACGCACCGAGCTTGAGCTGGTCGCGGCCATCGAAGAGGTGATGAAAGATGCCTCCTGGTTCAGCCGCACGCTGATCGAAAAACTGGGCAATGTGAAAAGCGTTAACGCACCGACGTTGCCCGGCGCGTCCTTCACCGATCTGACCGCCCGTGAGCGTGATGTGCTTGGCCTGATCTGCGAAGGGTTGGCCGACAAGGAAATCGCCGTGCGTCTGAAACTGGCGGCTAACACGGTACGCAATCACGTTTCGATGGTGTATTCCAAACTTGGCGTTCACAGCCGCAGCGAGGCGATTGTCTGGGCCCGTGAGCGTGGATTGTTCTCCCGGCACTAGAGTGCAAATGCACTAGTTCAGGCAGTGCAATTGGATGTATTGGTGCCAGACTTCAGCGACTAGGCTGTCAGTGTGCGAAACGAGTCTTTTGACCGCTTCGCGTCCACGACGACGAAACCGCTCAAGGAACCGCCACATGTGTCGCCCACTCATCACCGTTTCAATCGACGAGGTTGCCCGTCAGCCGGTGGGTGAATCGCAATGATTCACCTGGCGCAATTGCGGGCGTTGCTGGAGCAACACTTTTCTCCCTGCGCCTGTGAATGCAGTGTGTCGGGAGAAAATTCGGTGACGGTGAAGCTGTATCACCCGGCGTCGGGCGAGGTCGACCTGGTGGTCAGTGGATTGAAAGTGACGAGCCTCAATTCGCCGCAAGCGGTGGCGTCGTTAATCGAAGAGCTGCGTTACGAACTGCAGAGCAATAGGTTGCATCACCCGGGCGGGGACGAGTAGGAACTGTCGTTTTTCGGGGTAAAAAACGGTCTGATACCTTAAATGCTGGCATTGACCGGTGACTGGGCTATAAGAAACGAGAAGGTAAAATTTTCTGTGACCGGTCCGCGGCTTCGCGGTGTTGTCGTCGTGTCGCGGAAAGCATCGATTACTTACCGCGGGTCAGACTATGAACAGTCTTGGAAAACGTGCTTTTTCGCCGCTGTCGCTCGCCTTCTGCGTTGCGATCCTCAGTGGTTGCTCCAGTCCACCGCCTCCGCCACCCCCTCTGCCACCCGTAGAAAAAACCTGCGAAACCCTGGACAACACCTCTGTGACAGGTGACGCGCAAGGAGAGGGTGAAGTGACTCGGGTCACCACGACCACTCGCTGCGTGACTCAATAACTCTGGCCGCTTGAAGCGTGGACGCGCCGTGTTGAACGTTATACCGGCAACCTGTTCGGTCGGCTCGACGGTGTCCGCCGCTCAATAAAATGCCAGTCAGCTTAACTGACTGGCATTAGCCCCACGGCTGCCTTTAGCTCACCTGGCGAATCGAATCAGGACAGGAAACCACCGTCCACATTCAACGAAATCCCAGTGGTGTAACTCGACGCATCACTCGCCAGATACAACACTGCGCCCGCCATTTCACTCGGATCGGCAACGCGCTTGAGCGGAATCTGCTGCAGCGCAGTCTTCAGAATCGCATCGTTTTTCACCAGCGCCGAGGCAAACTTGGTGTCGGTCAGGCCCGGCAGCAGGGCATTGCAGCGGATGCCGAATTGCGCGCACTCCTTGGCGAACACTTTGGTCATGTTGATCACGGCGGCTTTGGTCACCGAGTAGATGCCCTGGAAAATGCCTGGTGAGACGCCGTTGATCGAGGCGACGTTGATGATGCTGCCGCCACCGTTTTCGCGCATGATCTTGCCGGCTTCCACCGACATGAAGAAGTAGCCGCGGATGTTGACGTCGACGGTTTTCTGGAAGGCGCTCAGGTCGGTGTCCAGTACGTTGCAGAACTGTGGGTTGGTCGCTGCGTTGTTGACCAGAATGTCGAGGCGGCCGAACTGTTCCTTGATGCCAGCGAAGACCTGGCTGATCTGTTCCATTTCACCAATGTGGCAAGCGACGGCAGTGGCTTTGCCGCCGGCGGCGATGATCGCGTCGGCCACATGCTGGCAACCGTCGAGCTTGCGGCTCGAGACGATGACGTGGGCGCCTTGCTGGGCCAGTAATTTGGCGATGGCTTCACCGATGCCGCGGCTGGCGCCGGAGACGAAAGCGATTTTGCCGTCGAGGTCGAACAACTGAGTCTTGGACATGGGATTCTCTTATAAAAAGTCTTGTTATAGGGGCCTGCTTTGCGATAAGCGCGCCGGGCGGATCAGAGGCTGGATTTCGATATGACTTGCAGGCTCATTTGCTCCAGCAGCTTGTTCATGTGAATGAACTGCGCGAAGCGTTTGTCCTGAGTCTGACCATGGAAGAAGCGGTAGTAGATCTGCTGCACGATGCCGGCCAGACGGAACAGGCCATAGGTGTAGTAGAAGTCGAAATTGTCGATCCGGATGCCCGCGCGTTCGGCGTAGTAATCGACGAATTCGCGGCGGGTCAGYATGCCTGGTGCGTGGCTGGGCTGGCGGCGCATTAGTTGCACCGGTGGCGGGTCGCCGGCTTCGATCCAGTAAGCGAGGGTGTTGCCCAAATCCATCAGCGGGTCGCCGAGGGTGGTCAGTTCCCAGTCCAATACACCGATGATTTGCATCGGGTTTTGCGGGTCGAGGATCACGTTGTCGAAACGATAGTCGTTGTGGACGATGCTGGAAGTCGGGTGGTCGGCCGGCATCTTGTCGTTGAGCCAGGCCTTTACCGCTTCCCACTGCGGCGCATCCGGGGTCAGGGCTTTCTCGTAGCGGTCGCTCCAGCCTTTGATTTGCCGCGCGACATAACCTTCGGGCTTGCCGAGGTCACCCAGGCCATAGGCGTTGTAGTCGACACGGTGCAGTTCAACGAACTTGTCGATGAAGCTTTTGCACAAGGCTTCGGTTTTCGCCGAATCCAGACCCAGTTCCGGCGGCAGTTCGGAACGCAGGATGATCCCGTTGACCCGCTCCATCACATAGAACTCGGCGCCTATCACCGATTCGTCAGTGCAGTGCACGTAGGCTTTGGGGCAGTACGGAAAACCGTCCTTGAGTTGATTGAGAATGCGGAATTCACGGCCCATGTCATGGGCGGATTTGGCCTTGTGGCCAAACGGCGGCCGACGCAGAACGAATTCCTGCTCGGGGTATTCGAGCAGGTAAGTCAGATTCGACGCACCGCCCGGAAACTGGCTGATCTTTGGCAAACCACTCAGGCCCGCAATGTGCGCCTTGAGGTACGGATCGATCAGGCTGGCATCGAGTTCTTCGCCGGAGCGGATACGGGTGGACTGGTCAGTAAGCGCCATGCTTATCCCTTCTGCTTATTTTGGAGGCCAGACATCATTGACTAATCTAATGGTGAGGCGAGGGCGCCACAAGTGCGGCATGGTCTTATAGGTTAGCGTGTTGCTGGATAATCAACGTTCTTGATAGGCGAAAACAGTACCTGCGGGCTATGGTTCAGGGGATACGGTGCTTCCAGGAAGGAGCGTTGAAAATGGGTTGTCCGCAAGTCTGTGCCACCGCAACCCTGCAATGCAGTTTCGGCGCGGCGCCCGCCGTACTCAATGTGTTGCCGGTGAACCGAACCCTGACCGGGGGGCTACCGGCGGCAAACATAATGGACCACATCCCGCTGGTGAACATCATGCCCTTTGGCATGTGCATGAGCATGGCCAACCCGGTGGTCGCTGCTGCGACGGCGGCGGCGCTCGGGGTGTTGACGCCAATTCCCTGCATCCCGGCCACCGCCGCCCCGTGGATCCCCGGTGGTGCGCCGACGGTGTTGCTCGGCAACATGCCAGCCATCGATGCCAACAGCACCCTGATGTGTAATTGGGCCGGGGTGATAAAGATTGTGATGCCTGGACAAATGCAGATGCTGATTCCCTGACTCACACGATCAAACTGTGGGAGCGGGCTTGCTCGCGAAGGCGGTATGTCGCGTGGCATTGATGTTGAATGTGTCGGCCTCTTCGCGAGCAAGCCTGCTCCCACATTTGGATCTCCGTCGCCCACAAATACCACCCCTGTGGGAGCGAGCCTGCTCGCGATCAGGCCATGACATTCAACACAACAAGTTCAGACTTGCGCAGGATCACTCCAGCGCCTGAACCACCAGCGCACCCTCGAGATCGGCTTGCCCTCGGCGTCCAGCGGTCGTCCATCGGCGGCGAAGCCCTGTTCCGGTTCCAGCAATTGACCGTTGAGATAACGGGCCTCGACGGCGGGTTTACCGTTGGGATGAAAGCGCTGATACCGGCCCTCGCGCACGCCGTCGCGGTAGAACTCGGCCTCGGACAGTTGCCCATCGGGAAAGTAATTGAACGCCTCGCCGTGTAGCAGCCCTCGGCAGTAAGTCGCCTTGCGCTGTAGCCAGCCTTGCGGCGCATAGAAACTGGCGATCCCCTGCAGCTTGTCATGAACAAACGGCAGCTGCGCCGAGACCTTGCCGTTAGGGTGATAGAGCAGGGTAGTACCTTGCAGCTCGCCCTGGCTGTAGTGCAAATCAGCCTGCGCGCGACCGTCATCCTTGATGTGCAACGCACCGTCGAGCTGGCCATCCAACAAGCGACCTTTAAGGTGTTTATCGTTCTGCTGCAGGTCCAGCGGCGTGATGGCCATGGGTTCTCCTTGTCAGTTGACCTGCACAAGACCACCCTTGATGGTCAGCATGCCGCCGCCATCCACGGTCTGCGAAGCGGCGGCCTTGTTGGTCAGGCTGATCCCGGCATCGTTGGTCATTGTCGTGCCGGCCTTGTTTTCCAACGAGGTACCGGCCTGATTGCTCAGGGACGTACCGGCCTTTTGGCTGATCGAGGTACTGGCCTGGGCCGCCAGATCCGCGCCACTCTTGATCGTGAAACTGCCGCCGCTTTGCAGGGTCAGGGTGCCGGTCACCTTGATCGTCAGGTTGCCGTCCACCGTCAGGCTGTAATCACCGGTGACCTTGTGCGTGTAGTTGCCACCGGTGCTGTGGGTCTGGTCAGCGCCCACAGTCACGGTGCGACTGTCTTTCACGTCGAGATTGTCGCTCCCCGTCTGGATCGTCACGCTGCGTTTGCCTTTTTCCAGGGTCACGGTTTCGTCGCCTTCCTTCACCGTGCGCGTGCGGGCGTTCTGCACCGTCAGGGTTTCGTCGTGGCCGACGGTGGCGGTGGTGTCGTTGAGCACATTGATCTTGAAATCCTTCTGTGCCTGCAGGAACACCTCTTCGGCGTCTTTCTTGTCCTCGAAGCGCAACTCGTTGAAACCGCCGCCGCCCTTGGACGATTGGGTCTTGATCCCGGACTGGGTCTGATTCGCCGGTAGCGCATAGGGCAGTGTGTTGTCGCCGTTGTAGACGCAACCGGTCACCAGCGGCCGATCCGGATCGCCATCGATAAAGGTCACGATCACTTCCTGACCGATGCGCGGGATGAACTGCATCCCAAACCCTTTGCCGCTCCAGGGCAATACCACCCGGACCCAACAGGAACTGGTTTCATCGTTCTTGCCGTCGCGATCCCACGGGAACTGCAACTTTATGCGGCCGTATTCGTCGGTCCAGATTTCTTCGCCAGCCTTACCGACAACGATGGCGGTCTGAGTGTGCATTCGCGGTTTTGGCGTGGTTCGCTGCGGCCGGAACGGTGTGGCTTTGGGGAACGCTTCGAAGCGATTCTGGTAGCCGTCGTGGCTGGCTTCGTGAGTGACCACTGTCACCACCCAATCAATATTCAGCGTCGCGTCATCATGACCGGCGAGGGTGAACCAATGCCCCGGCACCAGCCAGCGACAGTCACTTTCACCGACAAAGCGCTTCTCCTGACTGCGCAATCCATCGACTCGCTGCTTGGTTAACGAATCGCCCCGAGCCTTGGCGTTGTAGCTGCCGGGATGCTCGTACATCGACCGTGGCCCGGCGACTGCTTCAGCCTGGCTGTACAGCGACGTGGTCGGCGTGGTGAATTCGTAATCCGTCGCCCGATACACCCCGGCGACCGCTTGCATGCACACCTGGCCTGAGCGAATGCCGTGCAGTTCGCGCTCACCCATTTGCTGACCGAGATAATTGACTTTCGGCCCGTTGGGGATCGGCGGGAATGCATCGTTACTGTCCCCCAGCACCAGCGTGTGCTTGCCGTCTTCATGGGTGTAAAACCAGAAAATTCCGTCTTCTTCCAGAAGGCGCGAAACGAACGCAAAGTCGGTTTCGCCGTACTGCACGCAGTATTCTCGCGGGGTGTAGCTGCCGGTGAGTTTCAGCAGGAAGTCGGTGAATCCGTGGGCCTTGAAAATCGTGGTGACGATGTCTGAGGTGGCAAGGTTCTGGAAGACGCGGTTGTTGCTGGCCAACGTTAGCCACCATAACCATGGGCGCAGCATCAGTTGATAGCGCTCGGCGGTGGCATCGGCGGGGAGCTGGCTGATTTCAGCGACCAGCGCATCCATCGGGCGACTCAGGGTATCGTTGTGCAGGGTCGACGTGACGTGAGTGGCGATGGCGGTGGATAGCGTTAGTGAGGCGCCATCGTTGAGGCCGTTGAGGGTTTGCGAGCCCAATTTATTGAGCGCTTCTTCACCGGACAATGTCTCAGGGTAAAGTGCCGACAGCGAGGCGGCGGTGAGGGAAAGGGGCGTGTTGCTGTCGGTGGACCTGGGCATCGTGAGCCTATAAAGAACTTATGAAATAACAAAGCCGCAGGATATTTATTTGGACATCTTAGGGGTCGGCTTTTTGGCGCCACCTTTGGTTTTTTGCATGGCTTTCGCGTGGAATTCACTCCAGTTCAGGTTTTTCCATTGCGAAAGAAATATAACTTCTATGCCCACAACGCCTCCGTCTTTATCGTAGTCAGCAAGAACTCCTTCATCGATAGGCAGGGTGTAGGCTACCTTTTCTTTAGAGAACTTCATGTAGGCCGAATTGGAGTCCGGGTTGTTGGTGATTTGCGTTGTCATTATGTTTCCTCAGTGCTCTTCAAGTTATATCTGATTTGAATGGCTGTTGTTTATTTCAAGTCCACCAAACCGTCACTACGTGTGTGCCAGCAGCATCGGTAACTACGGAAACTGTAAAGCTATTTAAAACAACTTGATAATTAAAAAGGGGCATGTAGTTAGGCGCAAATAATTGTTGGCCCCAATAGTTTAGTACAGGCACGGCTATGGTGTTCTGGTATTGGTATGCGGCGCTGTAAAGCCTGGTGTTGTGTGCCTGCAAGACATAATTTCCATTGCCAACGGTCGCCTCCACAAAAGACGTGGTTATGCTTCTTTCATACATGCGATCAATGGCATGCTGTGAGTAGGTTAGCGGCATATTCTCCTCCTGAGTTTCAGTGTTTTCGTGAGGTTGTCGGATCAGCGCCTGGAAAATATGTTTTTATTCCACTACTCACTGCACCAACTTTCTCGTCACCTGCGTCATCCACATGAAAATAAGGGGATGGATATTTTTTCGCCTGCGTGAGCCATCCACGGCGCTTGATCATTAAATCCATCCCCTTTCTCATGGCCCTAAAAACGAAGTGGGTTGCATCCTCTTCACTCCAACACCCATTCCGCCAACTTCCCCGTCACCTGCGTCATCAACACATTCTCAACATCCCTTGCCCCAGCCGCGCTGCACTTGGCCAACACCGCCTGCACAATCCCGGCATCAAATTCGAATTGTTTCCCGGTTGCGGCCTTGTAGCGCCCGCGCAATTTCTCCAGCTTCGCCAGCACAATCCCTTCCAGCGTCGCCTCATCCAGCGGCCGATACGCCACCACCGTCATGCGTGCCAGAAACGCCGGGCGAAACGCTTGCAGCAGCACTTTGTGCAACGCTTCGTTGAAGGCGTCGGTGCCCAGTTGCGCGACCGGTGTGTCGAGCAACAATTCAGCACCGACGTTACTGGTGGCGAGCATCACAGTGTTTTTGAAGTCCACCACCAACCCGGTTCCGTCCTCCATGACGCCTTTGTCGAAGACGTTGTAGAAGGCTTCGAGCACATCCGGGTGGGCCTTTTCAATTTCGTCGAGCAGCACCACCGAATAAGGTTTACGCCGTACCGCTTCGGTGAGCACGCCACCGCTGCCGTAACCGACGTAGCCGGGCGGGGCGCCTTTGAGTTGGCTGACGGTGTGGGCTTCCTGGTATTCCGAGAGATTGATGCTGATCAGGTTGCGTTCGCCACCGTACAACGCGTCGGCCAGGGCGTAAGCGGTTTCGGTTTTACCGACGCCGGTGGGGCCGACCAGCAGGAATACGCCGACCGGTTTTTGCGGGTCGGTGAGGCCGGCGCGGTAGGCCTGTAAACGCTGGGCGATGGTGCCCAACGCAACGCTTTGTCCCATAACGCGCAACCCCATGCGTTGGCCGAGGGTGCGCACGGCGTGGGCTTCGTCGGCTAGCATCTTGCCGACCGGGATACCGGTCCATCCGGCAATGACGGCGGCGACGGTTTTGGTGTCAACCTGCTCTGGCACCAGAGGGTCATCCTGGCGAATGGCGTCGAGTCCGGCTTCCAGGCGCACCAGTTCGGCGGCCAGGTGATCGATGCGGCTGTCGGTGGCTTCGTCCGGTTTGTCGCTGTCAGCGCGTTCGCTCAAGGCGAGTAACTGGCGACGGGTTTCCAGCAGTTCACGCACGGCGACCCGCTCTTCGTTCCAGCGGGTTTCCAATTCGCGAATGGCCTGCACGTTGGCGACGGATTCGCTTTCCAGCAGGGTGATCCGTTCACGGTGATCGAGTCCGGTAGCTTGCTCCCGACGCAAGCGCTCGACCTCATCCTTGAGGCTGTTTTGCCGATGGCGCAGGCTTTCCAGCGGTGGTGGCACGTCGTGCTGGCCGAGGGCGACCCGGGCGCAGGCGGTGTCGAGCACGCTGATGGCCTTGTCCGGCAACTGGCGTCCGGAGATGTAGCGATGGGACAGTTTCACCGCTTCGTGGATGGCGGCGTCCAGCACTTGCACGCCGTGGTGCTGTTCGAGTTTGGCGGCGACGCCACGGAGCATTTCCACAGCAGTGGTTTCGTCTGGTTCCTCGACTTGTACCAACTGAAAACGCCGGGCGAGGGCCGGGTCTTTCTCGAAGTATTTTTTGTACTCAAGCCAGGTCGTTGCGGCCAGGGTGCGCAGTTCGCCACGGGCCAATGCCGGCTTGAGCAGATTGGCTGCGTCGCTGCCGCCTTCCGCGCCGCCAGCGCCAATCAGGGTGTGGGCTTCGTCGATAAACAGAATGATTGGCTTGTCGGCGCTACGCACCGCGTCAATCACGCCTTTGAGGCGCTGTTCGAACTCGCCTTTGACCCCAGCGCCTGCTTGCAACAAGCCGAGGTCGAGTACGCGCAGGCTGACTTCCTGCAAAGACGGTGGCACATCCCCGGCGGCGATGCGCAAGGCCAGCCCTTCGACTACAGCGGTCTTGCCCACGCCCGGCGCACCGACCAGGATCGGGTTGTTCTGCCGGCGGCGTAGCAGGATGTCGATGCACTGGCGGATCTCGCCGTCGCGGCCGACGATGGGATCGATACGTCCGGCATGGGCGTCGGCGGTCAGGTCCTGGGTGTATTGGTCCAGCACAGAATCCTGTTTTGGCGCGGAATGGCCCGCCGCTGAAGGACGCGTTCCACCGACGTGTTCGCGAGAGCTTTCGGTCCATTCCAGCAGGTTGCTGCGCAGCGCTTCCCGGGGGATTTTCAACAGCGACGAGGCACTGTTGAGGAGCAAACTGCGGCGCTCGTCGCGGTCGATCAAGGCCAGTAGCAACAGACCGGAACGGATACTGTCCAGCCCCAACACACTGGCGTGCACCACCGCGTCTTCGAGCAGGCCGATGGTTTGCGCCGAGAGCGCCGGGGTGCGGGTGCTGCCGGATTTGAACAACTCCAGGGCCTTGTTGATTTCCGCCATCAGGGCATCGCGCTCCAGGCCGAAGCGCGGCAGCAAATAAGCGAAGTCACCGCCTTCAATGTCCAGCAGCTCCAGCAGCAAATGTTCGATTTCAACGTAGTGATGACCTCGTTGCAGACAGCGTTGAGCCGCGCGTTCCAGGGCGCGGCGGTTGTCCGGATTGAGGCGTCCGATCAGGCTGGCCAGTTCCATGTTCAGGTGATCTCCAGCTGTCGAAGACGGGTTTCGATGCGTTGCACGGCAAGGTTGGTTTGTCGTTGCAAACCGCCATTCCAGCCGAGCTGCGGCGGTGCGTCGCGACCAAGTTTTATCGGGCCGGCACCGCGCACCAGCAACACCAACGTGCAATCCAGGTCCGGGCCGAAATACAGGGCGCTGAGGCTGGCCAGCGCCGGGTGCGATTCGCCGTCAGGCAAAAACCTCGCCGCCTGGGACGAGGACAACGGACCCAGTGTCAGCCGGATGCCTGCGTGTTCATCCCAGACCCGGGTGCCGGCCACCGCTGTCCGGCCCAGTTGCAGGTTGCGGCCGCCCGGGATCATGCGGCTGCGACTGGCGGGCGGAATCTCGCGCCACGCCCCTTCATAAGCACTCAGTTGCACGGGCAGTTCGAACTGTTCGCGCACAATGGCGGCGAAACCGGCGAGGGAGCGACGGCCGTCAGCAAACAGCGCGCTGCACGCCAGCACGGCGGAATCAGGAATGGCCTGACGTTCCTGCAAGGCTTTGGGCAGCAGGCCGGTCAGCGCCCTCAATTGCGCCTGCACCGGCGACGCGGCGGGTACGGTGAAACCCACGGCGATCCGGTGTTTGCGCATCACCTTGTACAGCAGGCTCAGTAAGCGATGCTGGAACAGGTCGAGGAATTCGGCCGGTGCGAAGTCCTTGGCCCGAGCCCGCTGCTGCAACCATTCCTGATAGGCGTAAGGCAGGGGGCCGTCAGGGCCGCCGAGGCCGAACACCGGCGTGCTGAGGATCGGTTGCTGGTCGGGTTCCTGGGTCAGGCTTTCGATTTCGCTGGCGGAGAACAGCGGCGTCAACGGCCCACGCAGGCGCAGTGCTTCCGCTTGAGGGGCGGTGCCGCTGCCGAGGGATTCGGCCTGGGGGTGTTCGCGTTCCAGCAGCAATAACGCCTGCAATAATTCGAACGCTTGGGGGTCACGTCGCAGCCGTTGGCTCAGGTTCAGAGGGACAGCGGCATGCCGGCTAGGGGTTGCCATGTCTTGACCTCCTTGTTTGATTGAACCAGCACCGTGCGCACGAAGCGGTTGGCCGTGGCATAGAGTGAAAAGAACTGCGCCAGCACCGCTGAAAACAACACTGCGCTGCTGCCCACAAAATGTTGTGGATCGAGTTGCAGTTGAACCTCCAGCCCATTACGCCAGCCGCGCCAGGCGTCTTCGCCGACATGGCCAATCACCCGTTCGCAACCCAAACTCAATAAGCCCTCGATTTGCCGCCAGGCGCTGGCCTCGTCACGCAGGTTGTGCAACTGCAGGATTTCCTTGAGCGCATCCAGTGCCTGCGGCCCTTCGACCAATGAAAGATGATTGAGGGTCAGTTGCGACACCAGCCGCCAGCGCGATTCGCCGTCCAGGCGCGGCAAGCTCTGCGGGCTGGGTGGATTGCGCAGGCGCGCCCAGGCCACCGGACCCGGACGTTCGAAACCCAGCGGTGTACCAGCTGGAAGGCTCTGGGCCAAGTGTCGATTGGTGCAGAGCAGTTCGGCGGTGAGGCTGTATTCAATGGCCTCCGACAGCGGATCGAGTCGCGTGTCCACCAGACTCACCAGCAGGTCGGTGCCGAGGCGATTGGGGGTCATGCTGCTGACTCGTCGCGCATGCCAGTAGCATTGCTTATCGGCGCCACTGTGCTGACTGCCGTAATAGGCCGGCACTCGTTGCACACCTTGGCTGGAACTGGCGCGCATCGCCCGGATGCTATGGATCTCGACGCTGTTTTCCCGGTGGCTGTCGGCGACCAGGCGGTATTCGCTGCGGGTGCCGTCCGGGCGCAGAGGCTCCGAGGTGCGTGGAAACAGGTTGATCACCGGCGCGCAGCCCAGCGCAATATCGCTGGCCTGAAGGTGTAAACGGCTGCTGGGCGCGCGATCGAAGACGATGTACAGATAAAGCGTCTGGCTGTCGCTGGTGGCGCCTGCCAGTGGAAGGTCGAAGAAGTTGAATTTGTCCGGGAAGGCAAAGTACTCGGCGAGCAAACGCATGCCCGGGTGCACACCGTCTTCGTCCGGCAGCAGCACTTCATCGCTGGCAAAACCGACGATCCGGGGCAGCCCCGTCAGCACGTTGGGCACACTGCCGACCGGGCCGGCCAGTACCTTCACGGCATGGGCACCGAGCAGGTCATACAGGCAGGCGTTTATCATCGGTGAGGCGGTCAAATGCACGCGCAATTGTTCGATGCCCAGCGCCGACCATTGGTTTTCACCGAGGCACCGCAAACTCAGGCGCAGCGCCGAACGCGCTTGAACAACGCCGGTCAGGGCCTGGGCTTCGTCGCTACCCAGCAGCAGCGCTTCGTTGATTTCCACGGGCCACAGCCGAACCGCGGCGCTGGTGCGAAAGTGAATGCTTTCGCCTTTGCTCGTGGTGACGAACAACGGTGTGTCCCGGGGCAGCGGGTAGCCGCCGGCCAGGTTGCCTTTGCTCAGGTCCGGTTCGAACTGCACGATGGAGCACGATGGTAGAGGGCGCATGGCTAACGGGTAAAGCTGTTCGAGCAACGCATCGCTGAATTCAGCGTAGTCATCATCGAGACGGCGTTGCAGGCGCGCCGCCAACAGCGCAAAACCTTCCAGCAGCCGCTCGACGTGCGGGTCCGGGCATTCATCGGGTGACAGTTCAAGGCGCCTGGCGACCTTGGGGTAGCGCTCGGCGAAAATACTCCCGGCGTGACGCAACCAGGTCAGTTCCCGTTGGTAGTAGTCGAGCAGTTGCGGGTCAATCGAGTCGCTCATGACGCACCTCAAGGCCATCGCTGACCTTCTCGATGACAAATGCCACCGGCCAGTGCTGCCGGCCGCTGCGTAGCTTCCCGATCAGCCTGATGCTCAGTTGCTGCGGATGGCCGGGCACCGGGTCGACCTGAACCTCACCCAGTTTCAGGCGCGGTTCGAAATGGTAGATCGCCTCGCGCACGTCCCGCGTCAATTGACGACGGTCATCGCTGCGCTGCTGTTGCAGGGCGGTCCAGTCAGCGATGCCGTAGTCGAGAATGCTCGGCGGGGAGGTGAGCGCCAGTGGCCTGCGTCGGGTGTTGAACAGGCGCAGCAGTTCCGTGCGGACCGAGTCGAGCAGGCCCTGAAGGTCGAACTCCAGCACCGTGTCGACCTCGCTTGAGGCGAGTCGCTCGAACAACGGTGGGTGCATGCCGGTGCCTGCCATGGCCGACGCGTCCACTTACTTGACGAGCTTGTTGGCAGCCATGTCCCAGGTCGAGGCGGCCGTACCTTCCTTGGTGCCGTCGTCTTTCTGGGCGGTGAGTTCCCATTTGATTTTGGTGAAATTCAGAGACAGAGTCTCCACCGGTTTGCCCCCGGTGCCGCCGCTGACACTGACGTTGGACAGCACCACGTTGGTCAGGGTGTAGATGATGAACGGCATCAGTTTGCCACTGCCTTCAGCAGCGTTGCGCCCGACGATGACCTTGGCTTCCGGGATCGGTTTGCCCGCGCAGCAATATTCGTTGAGGCTAGGTGTGGAACTGTCGACAAATTTAGTCAACGTGAACTCGCCGATGTGTGGCTTTCCGGAGGTCCGCTCCGAGTTGCTGACGTCGTTTGTGACCTGCATGGCGACGTTGTGGCTGTAGGACATGACTTCGATCTTGTCCGTGTAGCCTTCGAGCAGACTGTCGCCTTTGATGTCGCCGCCGAGGTCGAGAATAATTGCATCCATCGCATGAACTCCTGAAGGTTTTCAAGCTTGATAAACAGGGAACTCCCGCAGGGTTGGCCGGCGGGAGAGGGGCCGGTCAGGCGGCTGCCGGTGGCGGCAGGGTGGCGACCAGTCGGATCGACGCAGTCAGCTCTTCGAGCTGGAAGTGCGGTCGCAGGAACACCGTGGCCTTATAGGCACCCGGCTTGCCGGCCACCTCGGTCACATCCACTCGGGCTTCACGCAACGGGTACTGCGCCTTGATCTCTTGCGGCGCGTTGTCGTTGATCAGCACGTAGTCGGCGATCCAGTTGTTGAGGTAGGTCTGCACATTATCGCGGGTCATGAAGCTGCCGACCTTGTCGCGCATGATCACCTTCAGGTAGTGCGCGAAGCGCGAGGCGGCAAGCACGTACGGCAACATCGCCGAAATCCGCGCATTGGCATTGGCCTCGTTGGTGTTGTAAAGCTTGGACTTGTTGGTGGTCTGGCCGCCAAAGAACACCGCCACGTCGCTGTTTTTCTTGTGGCACAGCGCGATGAAACCGAGGTCGTTGAGCTCTTTTTCCCGGCGGTCGGTGATCGCCACTTCGGTCGGGCACTTGAGCGACAGGTCGCCGGAAGTCGTGCGGAAGGTGTGAGCCGGCAAACCTTCAACCGCGCCTCCGCCTTCCGCCCCCCGAATCGCTGCGCACCAACCGTATTTAGCGAAGGCTTCGGTGATGCGCTGTGACAAGGCCCATGCGGCGTTGCCCCACAGGTATTTACCGTGGTCGCTGCCGTTGACGTCCTCAACGTAATTGATGCCTTCAACCGGCGAGGTGTCCGGGCCGTAAGGCAGGCGCAGCAGGAAATGCGGCAGCACCAGCGACACGTAGCGCGAATCTTCGCTTTCGCGGAAGGAGCGCCACTTGATCAGTTCCTGGCTCTCGAAGACCTTGGACAGGTCACGCGGCACGGCTAGTTCGGTGAAGCTGTTCATGTCGAACAACCGTGGACTGGCGGCGGCAATAAACGGCGCGTGAGCGGCGGCGGCGACGTTCGACAGTTTCTCCAGTAGCCCGATGTCCTGTGGGTGCCGGCCAAAGGTGTAGTCACCCACCAGCAAGCTGAACGGGTGCCCACCAAAAGTGCCGTATTCCTCTTCGTAGATTTTCTTGAACAGCGCGCTCTGGTCAAACTCGACGGCTTTTTCCAGGTCGTTTTGCAGCTCCTTCTGCGTCACGTTGAGCAGGCGCAGTTTCAGCCGGGAACTGGTTTCGGTGTTTTGCACCAGCAGGTGCAAGCCACGCCAGGAAGCCTCGAGTTTTTGTAATTCGGGATGGTGCAAGACTTCATTGAGTTGCGCGCTGATCAGCTCATCGATCTGGCTGATGCGGTCGTTGATCATCGCCACGGTGTCCTTGTCGATGGCCATGCCTTCGTCGAGGACCTGGGTGGCGAACTCCGCGAGCATGTCGCGGGCATAGTCCTGCTGGCTGTCGTCGTGGGCCATGCGGCCTTCGGCGATGATGCGATCGAGCAAGGACAGGCTTTCTGTGGTGCTTTCACTGGTTGTGGCGCTGGCTGAAGCGGGCATGGCGACGTCTCCCTGAGTGAATGAGTGATCAGGCCTGCGGTTGATCAGGTGCTTCGGTCGGTGCTTCGCTGTCGCCTGCAACGGGGGCGGCGGTTTCCGGACGGGCAGACTTGATCTCTTGCAGGCCTTCGGTGTTGGCGATGACGTCGCGCAACAGCTTGTCCAGATCATCATTGCCGTCGAGTTTGGTCAGCAGGTCGCGCAAGCGCTGACGGGCTTCGAACAGGCGCCGCAAGGGGGTCACTTGCTCGACCACTTTGACCGGGTCGAAGTCGTCGATGTGTTTGAAGTTGAGCTCGATGTTGAGCTTGCTGTCGTCACCGCTGAGCGTGTTGGTGACCTGCAAGGTGGCGCGAGGGGCGATCGAGGCAAGCACTTCGTTGAAGTTGTCGCGGTCGATCTCGGTGAAGCGCCGCTCGTTCAATTTGGGAAGTGGCTCGAGAGGTTTGCCGGAAAGGTCGGCCAGAATGCCGACGACCAACGGCAATTCTTTTTTCTCGATGGCGTTGCCGATTTCGACGTCGTAGGTGATTTGCACCCGGGGCGGGCGGACCCTGTCGAGCTTGTGTTGAGTGCTTTCTGCCATGTTGGCTGACTCCGATGCATGAATGGGCGCAATGCATCGGGAGGCCCGCTCATCGCTTTCCCTTGCTGGGCCGAAGGTTAGAAAGGGTGGCAGACGGAGCTGTCGGTCCTTTGACGAACCTTCCACATTCGGCGTGGGGGCCGAACTACCCAAGACACTAGAACAGGTCTATAAAAAGGCAAGCAAAAAACATTTTTGGACCGGCTCGATAAAAGGAAAATTCAATTTGTCTGCACGTTTTTTTGCTTTTGTCCTGTTCCTGACCGTCTCCGGTTGCTCGTTATTCGGGCCACGGGTGGATCTCGATAACCTGACACTGGACGTCGCGCCGAAGGCCAACGACGACACCCCGATTGCCGTGGATTTCATCGCCGTGAACGACCCGGACTTGCTCAAACAGTTGTCCGGCATCACGGCACGACAGTGGTTTGCCGATCGCGAACAGTATCAACGCGACTATCGGCAGCTGATAACAGTGTGGGGGCTGGAACTGGTCCCCGGCCAATTCATCGACAAACAACCTTTCCCGCTGGGGGGCAAGCGGGCCTCTGGACTTTTGGTTTTCGCCAGCTATAACACACCCGGAGCACACCGATTGCGGCTGGATGATCAGCACGATGCCTGGCTTAAGTTCGACAGCCGGGAGATGACGCTGGTGAGCAGCACTTCGCAGTGAACACACCGCCAAGCCGCCGGTTTGCGCGGCGACGTAAACGTCGAAGGGACTCGTATGAGCCTGTTACCTGATGCGGTTTGCTGGCACGAGGGCATGCAATTACTGCCCCAGCATTTTCAGTTGCAAGGCCTTCGAGCCGAAGCATTGGTGGCGCATTTTGCGCAAGCCTGTAATCCATGGTTCTGGGGTGTGAGCCGAATTGAAGTCGACCCTGGTGCACTGAGCGCCGGGCTGGTGCGCTTACTCAATCTGCAAGCGACATTACCTGACGGTTTGCCGGTCGACCTGCAGGTGGGGGGCGGACCGAGTTTGGAGCTTGATGTCAACGAAGCGGTCAACGCTTCGGAAAACGCGACGGTGACCGTGTACCTCGCCGTCAGCCCGTTGTGGCGAGCCGGCCAGCTACTACCGCTCAAGGGGCGGCTGCAGTCCGTGGTCGGCGATGCGTTGCCGGATTTGACCAGCGGTGAGTACCCCGAGTCGATCACGGTGTGGCGTCCTAATCCGCGTTTGTGCACACAATTGAACAAAGCCGATTCTATCTGCCTGCCGCTGCTGAAAATTCGCAAGGAGGGCGGCGGCTTTCTGTCGTTGCCCTACACGCCGCCCACGCCGTGCCTGTTGCCTGAGTCAATGTTGGGTCGAAGGGTTGCGGGCCTGTGTGCCCGGACGCGGGAAAAATGCATGTTCCTGGCTGGCCGTCTGCGCCAGGCGCAGCAGGCCGGCAATCAGGATGATGCGTTGGAAGTCCGTCGCCAGTTGACGGCGTTGTGGGCCCGTCTGCCGGAAGTAGAGGGCGTATTGAACAGTCGACTGGCAACGCCACAATCTTTGTACGGTGGGTTACTCGGGCTGGCAGGCGCATGGTCCGCTCTCGACCCGTTGGCGGGCGTTCCACCCTTTGCCCCACTGGATTTTCTGGAGCTGCAACGCGGCTATGAGTCGGTCCTTGACTGGCTTGAACGAACCCTCCAACTGATTCGTGCCGGCTATCGCAGCCTGCCGTTTGAACGCAGTGAACAGAGTTTTTCGATTCAACTGCCCGACGATCAGCCGAGTCAGCGTCTGGTCATCGGTTTGCGCATGCCCAGCGGCAGCGGCGAACAGGCCGCCAGCGAATGGCTGAGCGGGGCGATCATTGCCTCAGCGCCGCACATTCCGTTGCTCAGCCGTCAGCGCATGAGCGGTTTGCCTCATCAGGCCATGGGCCGCAATGAGCAAGTGTCCTACAGCGTCGGCGACGACACGCGCTTGTTTGTGGTGACGGCCGAGGGCCAGTGGTTCGACGGGCAATTGCCGTTGCTGATTGCCGCGCCGGCCTCAAAACCGGCGAGCAGTCCATGGCAAGTGGTGTTGTTTGTGGCTCAGGCGAGTGAAAGTGTCTGATCGAGGAGAGGCATCGAATGTCTGAAGGGAATGCCGGGGCGGGTACACGGGGGCTTCGCGAAGCGCCGCTGAGCAGTGCCTTTCGCGAGGCGTGGCTGCAATGGTCTCAGGAATGGATTCAGTTGCCCAAGGACAGCGACGATGAGGCGCTGGTCGAGGCAGTTTTCGACCTGTCGACGCAAATCTCCCAGCGGCTGTGGCGAACCGCGTTCGCCCGGGTCGGTGATGCGGCGACTGACCAGGTGAAGGCGCTGGTCTACGCCTTTGTCGCGTTGATCGATGAAACGCTGTTGTTTGCGCCATGGCCGGGCCAGTCTGCCTGGCAGGAAAAACCGCTGGAATCGCGGATGTACGCAAGCCGGCAGGCCGGCGAGAAATTGCCGCTGGCGATCAAGACCCTGCTGGACGAACAGATTCCCACTACCCGCGACCTGGCCAATGTTTATTTGCAATGCCTGGTGTTGGGGTTTGAAGGGCAGCTGCGCGGTGAACAGAGTCAGACCCAGCATGAAAAACTGCGCCTGGCACTGTTCACCTTTGCCTGGCAGCACGACGCGGACTATGCCGATGTCAGCGCAAGGCTCCAGCAACCTTCGGCGGTACCGCCGGTGCAGTTGCCGGTGCGTCAATCCTTGCCGGATGGTTTTCGTCTCGGACTGGGTATTTTCGCCATGGTGATGATACTGACAGGGCTGGGGCAGTTTTTCTGGCGTGACATTCACCAGGAGCTTGATCCGGTGTTGCAGATGACCGATTCGGTTGCCGCGTCGGAGCAAAACTTATGAGCACGCTTGGGTGGGTCGGTCTGATCATTGTCGTGCTGTTGGTGCTGATCATTATCGGGGGAGTGGTCTGGTGGTTGCGCACCCAGAGCGGGGCGGCGATCCGCAGTTTTTATACCTCGGTCCGCCATATGGAGCAGGAGCAGGGCGCTCAGGACCGTTACCAGATTCCATGGCTGCTGATGCTCGGCGACGAAACCCAGGGCACGCAATTGTGCCGCCAATGGCGCCTGCAACCAACCGACAAACCTGCCTGGTTCGGGCGTTGGTGGTCGGATCCCGAAGGCGCCGTGCTGGTGGTGCCGCAGGGGCTGTTCCTGCCTGAAGAAGGCATGAACCTGCAACGAGGCAGCTGGTGGCGCTTGTTGGGGTTGATCCTGCGCTTGCGCAGCAAACGGCCACTGGACGGGGTGATCTGGACGGTGCCGGTCAGTCGCCTGGTCAGTGCTGAGCAGGCGGCGAGCCTTGGTCTGGCGGCCCGTCGGCGCTTCATCGATTTGCTGCAACGGTTCGGGCTGAGCCTGCCGGTGTACGTGGTGATTACCGGCATGGAAGAGCTGCCAGGTTTTCAGGATTTGATCACGGCGTTGCCCGAAGAAGCTCGCGAGCGCACGCTGGGTTGGTCCTCACCGTTTGGCCCCGAGGTGGTGTGGCAAACGCAATGGAGTGATCAGGCGCTTGACCAGATTAACCGCGCCTTGTCGGAATCGATTATCGAGATTGGTGCCTTGGCCGGCCATTTGAAGGGCGAGTTGTTTGGGTTGCCGGAACAAATCGAGGTGTTGAGGCGCAACCTGCAAACTTTGCTTGAACCGGTTTTCCAGGGCAATGCCCAAGGCGAGGCGCCGCGTTTTCGTGGTGTGTATTTCAGCGCTAATCAACCTTCGCAAGACGCGCTCGACGGTTTCTCGGCGTACGACACCAAGTTGCAGCAGAGTGTGTTCGCCCGGCAATTGTGGCAGCACCGGGTGGTCGCCGAACGCGGATTGGCCTTGGTGGTTCCACGCTTGTTGCGCCTGCGCCAGCGGTGGCAGCGATTGACCGCTGGGGTGGCACTGGTGGTCGGTGTGGTCTGGGCCGCGAGCATGCTTTGGGTCTGGCAGGACTCGGTCAAGGACGCACATGAATTGTCGCGTCTATTGCAGGGTGCGCAGAAAAATTACGTGGTGGTCACCGATGAATCGCATCGGCTGGAGTCGACCCGGCGCAACGTCCAGGGGTTCTGGCGAGTATTGGAAAAGGCCCCACGCTGGGACTTCACCTCCTTGGTGTTTCCCACTTCCTGGTTCTCGTCGCTGGATGTGCAGTTGGAGAATCAACTGCGCCTGACCGCTCAGAGCCACTTATTGGAGCCCCTGCACGACTTGCTGAACGCAGAGTTGGTAAAACTCAAGGCTATCCGCAACACCGAGCGCCGGGGCAACGTCGAAAGCGAAGATCCCGCCCAATGGCAAAACTACGTCAAGGCCAAGGACCTGGTGGAGCGCGCGGTACGTCTTGAACAACAGAATCAGTGGTTCAATCAGGCGCTGAATAACCCTAAAGCACCACTCGAAGATCTGGTGTTGCTGAGCAACAATGCCCTGTCCTTAAACCTCAATGTTGGCACCTTGCACCGAGCCGGTTTTTACAACCGGGTGTTGCTCGATACCAATGGCAGTGACTTGAAACCACTGGACCTGGCCGTGGAGCGCCAAGCCATTGAGGATAATTTTTCCGGGCTCATGGAACGCTGGCTTGACCAGTATTTTCTCGCAGACAATTTCGTCCGCCAGGCGGGTTATCTCAAGTTGCACCTGGAACGGCTGGAGGCTGGCAGTGGCAACTCCCTGACCGAGCTTGAAGATTTGCGCGCGTTGATCGATGACCTGCAAGCGCTGATCGGCCTGACCAATTCGGCGTGGAGTCGTGGTAAGGGCCAGGACCTTGTGCCCGGCTACCGCGAGATGATGGATAAGGTTCGCCAGAGCAGCTTGCTCGGCCAACAGGTAGAACAGCAACTGGATCAGTACGCGTCGAAGTTGCAGCATAGTTTTCGCGACCAGTGGATCGCCCAGGCAGGGGCCAGAGGTAACTTGCTGGTTCAACAAGGTAGCGGACAGCTAGCGTTACAGGAGCATATCAGCCAGTTGAATAATGCGGTGCAGGCGCTGTTCAAGCGCGATTTTGTGGCCATCGCCTTACAGGCTGATCAGTCCGTTGCTCCGAACGGGCAGGGGCAGGGCGTTGATGGCGACGACTTCGCCAATGCGCTGAACTATTTTGCCAGTTACAAGAGGTATGCCGCCGAAGAGCTGCCACGCATTCCCCCTGCGTATCGTGGCGCCTTGCTGCAAGCGGCTGAAGGCGCAGTCGTCAAGGCCATGTTGACGAGCTTTCGGGAGCGCAATGAGCAGGCTAACAGGGGTGTATTCAATGTGCAGGCCGCACAGGCTATTGACTTGCAAAAGGCTTTCATCGAGGTGCGTCGCAGTGATCTGGCTACGCGTTTGCAAAGCGCCTTGAACCGCCGGGCCCTCGCTGAAGTCGGCAGCGGCCTCGATGGAATCGTCGCCCAGCCGCTCTTCAGCGAACGTACTGAAATCGGCCAGTGGGACGGCTCGAAAAACCTCGGTCTGCAGCTGTATGGCGCCAGTGATGTGCAAGATTTGAAGCTGAGCCTCAAACAGCAATTCAACACCATGCTCGGGATCACCGAACGGCGCACCTCGGCGCTGGAATGGCTGAAAACCCAGCAGCAGAACCTCTCGGCGCTGGATTATGAGCGTGTGACGCAATTCAGCGCTCTCAATGAAGAACTGCTCAAGTACAAGGACCAGAACCCCGCAAGTTCACCGGCCCAGATCGAGCAGCTGTTGAGTCGCGACTTTATCGAAATGGACGCAACGTCGTGCGGTCAGATTTTGCAAACCGCCAGCCTGTCCGGCGGGCGCGGGACGTTGGCACTGCGCGCACTGAATCTGCAACAAAGCGCAATGCAACGTTGTCAGTTCCTGCAGCAGCAGCAAGCAGCGGCGGCGTGGAACGACTTGGCCAACTATTTCAACCAGTACTTGGCCGAGCGCTTCCCGTTTGCCAATGGTGTGCTGGCCACCGACGCCGACCCGGCCCGGGTCCAGCATTTCCTCGACTTGATCGACAAGCGTCTGTCGGTGGCGCAAGCCGGGTTGCAACTCAGCCAGACGCCGGAGCGTTTGGCCGCCGAGGATTTTCTCAATCGTTTGAAGCAGGCCAACACGTGGCTCGGCCCGCTGTTTGTGCGGGACAAGAGCGGCATGCTTGGCGTTGAAATGGACGTGCGCTGGCGTACCGATCGCGAGGAAGAGCGTGGCGCCGATCAAGTGATTGCCTGGGGTTTGAATGCCGGCAATCAACAGATCAATTACCCCGGTGAGGCCCAGCCGAACCTGCGCTGGATGGTCGGTCAACCTGTTCGGCTGACCTTACGTTGGGCCAGAAATGGCTCGCAGCGCCCAGCCAGCGACCCCTTGCAGCCTAACCTGGTAGTGAGGGATTTCGAGGCTGGTTGGGAGTATGGCGGCCCTTGGTCGTTGCTGCGTCTGATCCGTTCGCACCAGTCGGTACAGCGCCAACCGAACATGGACTACACCGATTTTCCGCTGACATTGCGCCTACCGGTGACTGCGCAGACCAGCACGGCTGAGCAGACTCTGATGTTTGTTCGCCTGTCGCTAATGAGCCAGGGCTCGAAGCTGCCGCTGTCCATCCAACCGTTGCCCACCCGGGCCCCGCGTTCACCCTTCATACAGACCCGGGCGACCGCGTCCGCGACTGCCATGACTCAGGAGGAAGGCTTGTGAACCTGACTTCACCACCGTTGCCGGACGTAATTGCCCGACTGCTCGAACCGATCAGCGAAGAGGCGCCTTGCGGTCAGGATCTACGCTATGAACGTGAGTTCGACCTGGCGCGTGAACTGCGTCGCGAGGACGACACTAGCCTGCCGACGGGCGTCTGGCAGTCGGCAATCAAACGGGCCCAATGGTCTGAGCTGGAGCATCTGACGAGCACTTTGCTGCTGGAACGCAGCAAGGACCTGATGCTGTGCGCCTGGCTTGGTGAAGCCTGGTTGCATCAGGACGGCCTCGACGGATTGCCGGGCAGTCTGGCGTTGGTCGTCGGCTTGTGTGAACGCTATCCCGAGCACCTTCATCCTCGGGCCGAAGACGGTGATCAGTCATGGCGAGTCATTCCGCTTGAATGGCTGGCGCGGCGCTACAGCGAAGTGCTGCTGACGCGGGTGCCATTGTTCGATCCGTGTAACGGTGAATTCGAGGGTTACTGCTTGGACACCTGGCGGCGACTGCAACTGCAGCAGGTCCTGGTCAATGACAGCAAGGCGGCCAAAACGTCGGCGGAAACGGCGCGAGGCGAACAGAAAAAACTCACTGAAATGATTCGAGCCACTCCTCAGTCCCTCTGGTTGCGCCGTCAGGAGCATTTGCTGACAAGCCTGCAACATCTGCAACGGCTGGACGCATGGAGCGACGCTTACCTGGGTAATCAGGCGCCGGGTTTCAAAGCTTTGCAGGACGTGATCGAGGCGATATTGACGCTGGTTCAGGAGTTCATCGCCATGCAGCCACGACCGTTAACCGAAACGCCGGTGGAGCCACCGCCAATGACGCCATCAGCCACTGTCGAGTTGCCGCAAACGTCGTCGGTTCCACAGGTATTTCGTGAGCCGGCGAGCCGCGATGAGGCCTATCGGCAATTGCTGTCGATTGCCGAATACCTGGCACGTACCGAACCCCACAGCCCCGTTCCTTACTTGATCCGGCGGGGAGTGGAGTGGGGCAACAAGCCACTGAGCGAGTTGCTGGGCGAATTGATCTCGGCCGATGCCGAGTCCCGTCGTCTCTGGACACTGCTGGGTGTCCTTTAATCAGCGTCTCCGCAGGGCATGGTTGGGAGGGGTAAAGCAATCGGCGTTAACACGGGCTGGTTGCTAAAGAATGCCAACAGGTTTCTCCCAACAAGCTCAACGGTGCCCTGAGTGGCCTCGGGTGAAAGCCCGGCCACATGAGGTGTCAGGATCACGTTGCTCAACGATTTGAGCGCCTGCGGCACATGCGGTTCGGCATCGAACACGTCCAGCGCGGCGCCGGCAATGCGTCGTTGTTCAAGCGCTCTGACCAGGTCGGCGGTGACGATCACGCTGGCGCGGGCGATGTTGATGAGAAACCCGTCGTGGCCCAAGGCCTCGAGGACATGTTTGTTGATCAAGTGTTTGGTGCCAATGCCGCCAGGGGTCGCGATGATCAGGAAATCCGAGACGCGGGCCAGTTCGGTGGGCGTGGAGCAAAAGGTGTAGGGCGCATCGCTGCGATGCTGGCGGTTGTGGTAACTCACCGTCATGTCAAAACCATTGGCCGCGCGTTTGGCGATGGCCATGCCGACGGCACCCAGGCCGAGAATGCCCAGGCGCTTGCCGGCCAGGGAAGGGCGCATGATCTTTGGCCATTCACCCCGACGCACAGCCGCATCGCAGCGAGGAATGTCACGCACCAGCGCGAGCAGCATTGCCATGGCGTGGTCGGCGACCGATGACGCATTCACCCCGGCGCCGTTGGTGACCGTGATGCCATGGTCGGCGGCGGCTTGCAGGTCAACGTGTTCGTAACCGGCGCCAATGACGCAGATGATCTTGAGGTTGGGCAGGGCAGCGATTTCATCGGCGTACAGACCCAATGGGCCACGGGTCAGCACTGCATCGATCTGAACGCCATTACGGGCGATGGCCGCCGTGCGCTCGGCAGGGGTGGGGGCAAGAATCAGGTGAAAACCCTGATGTTCGAGAATTGGCAAATAATCATTGATGGTTTCAACCAGTACCAGAACGGTTGCAGGCATGCTGCGCTCCTGTGGGCATAGGAATGTCGGGGCTCGAACGTCGCTTCAGATTGCTGATTCCCGATCAGTTTGGCAATGGCCAAAGAACGTACACGCGGCTGTTCAGTTGGATGAGTCCTTCGAGGTCAGGAACGTGCGTGCCGCGTCGAGAATTTCATCCGACACCGCATCGCCGCGGCTGGCGCGGGCGAGGGTCAGGGCGCCGACCATCAGCGAAAACTCCACCAGCGCCTGTTGCCGATCGGCTTGTGCATTGCCTGAATCCAGCAGCGAACCGTAGGATTTCAGCAACCTGTCGAGCCCTTCCATGAAGGTCTGGCGCAAACCACTGTCTGCCGCTTCGTGGCACATGTCCCCGGCGAAGGCGGCTACCGGACAACTGTCCCCCGGAGTGTCGCGGCTGGCCTGGGACAGGTAAGGCTCGATCAGCGCACGGCGTGCAGAGTCATTGTCGTCGACATGGGCGGCGATCCATTTCTGCCAGCGCTCTGCCGATTGGTCGAACGCCCGGCCACTAGCCTCCTGCGCCAACGCTTCCTTGGACTCGAAATGCCCGTAGAAGCCGCCATGGGTGAGACCTGCCGCCGCCATGACGTCGACGACACTGATGCCGTGCAGGCCCCGCTCGCGAAACAGCCGCGTGGCAGCCTCGACGATGATTTCGCGGTTGAGGTCGGCTTGCTTGCGGGAAACTCGGGGCATCAGTGGCTCACAGGTATAAAAGGTGGGGGATCAAAGAGCGTACTGGGCAATCCCGTTGCCGAACGACCAGTTCTCTTTTTTCACTTCCACCAGATTAATGAAAACATCCTCCAGACGCACCGCCAGTTCGCGATTCAGGCTCTCGGCGATGGTTTTGTAGAGCAGTTTTTTCTTCTCGTCCGTACGGCCTTCGCTCAGCGTGATCTGGATGATCACCAGGTTGTCGGTACGTTTGATGCCCAGGTATTCGGGGTCGAAGATGAAATGGTGTTCATCGTGCTCCGTCAGTATCTGGAAATTATCGTTTTCCGGCACGGCGATGGCGCTGTGCATCGCAGCGTAAATGAGCTGGCCGACGCGTTTGGCGAAGGTGGGATCCTGATGCTTTTTGATGTCGACACGAACCAGTGGCATGGGATGTCTCCAGATAGAAGGCCGGTCAATTAAAAATACATGACAGGGGTCCTTTATCAAGCGAAAGCTACTATTGGGCGATGAAACAACCTGCGGGAGCGAGCCTGCTCGCGATGGCGATGGGTCATTTAACAACGCTGTTGACTGGCACACCGCTGTCGTCAGCGCTTTCAAGTATTCGAGGAAGTTCCTGACAATTTTTGCAGTGAGATGGCCTCGCACGTCCCCGGATTCGGATGCTTTCAGTTACCTATTGGTGTTTGCCGGCGGTACGCTGCCTCACACATAATCCACGGCATGTTTTTTCGTACGCAGGCGCCCAGAGCGGCCCATCCAGGAGGAGGCGAACACATGTCAGCCAAGAAAATTTGTCGTAAGGAAGCCCGGTCGTCTATCACTCGAGTCATGGACGTCACAATGATTTCGACAACAGTGGGCAGTGCCGCTTTCGCGAATATGATTTTCCCTGGCCTTGGCAGCACCATAGTGGGTGCTGTTCTAGGCGCAGTTTTTGGTTTTCGAGCTACAAAATCGGCCTGATATCAAGGATAGGGCCCTATGGCACCGGACCAATTCAGCTGCTCGATTATCAGCAGCGTTCTTTGCATTGCTCTCTATCTGGGACTGTGCCGGTACTACAAACAGAAAGCAGACCTGACTCATGGGGTGATCATCGCGATATCAATGACGGGCTTGGTCGCAGCCTGTGCCCTTGGATCGCTCACGATGTCCTCAAGCCTTGAGCAGATTGGTGTGTTTCGGGATCATAAGCCGAGTATTTTAATCGGCACTTTGGCGATGATCTGGGTTTCGGTGACAACGGCGCATCAGTCTGTGATGCATCCTGTTCGATCAGGCAAGCGTCACTCTCCTGCGCAACCCGATGCACCCTGAAATGTCCATGTTTCGCTACGCGGTGCCAAATCCGGCTCACTCCCTCACGGTTGGCGAATCTTCCTATAGCCACTGATCCGCACCACCACTCCTCAGCTAAGTATTTGCTTTTATTCATTAAACCCGGACAATCGCGCCCCTGTTTCGGCCAGGGCGCTGCCTGTCGGGTTTTTCCGACTCGTCCTGACCGGGTAGCAACTGACCGGAATGTGGAGATCCCACCGGATGAATGATCAGGCCAATAGCGTCGACAAACGCTATGTAGCGGCGGCACCAGCGACTCTTTCGAGCTGGAATCGTCATGACACCACCTGGATGCTGGGCCTGTTTGGCACGGCCATCGGGGCAGGCACGCTGTTTTTGCCGATCAACGCAGGGCTGGGCGGTTTCTGGCCGTTGCTGGTCCTGGCGGTGTTGGCGTTCCCTATGACCTTCTACGCACACCGTGGCCTGACCCGCTTCGTGCTGTCCGGACGCGAAGGCGCGGACATCACCGAAGTGGTGGAAGAACACTTTGGCATCAAGGCCGGTGCGTTGATCACGTTGCTGTACTTCTTCGCGATCTTCCCGATCCTGCTGATTTACAGCGTCGCGCTGACCAACACCGTGGGCAGTTTCCTTGAGCATCAATTGCACATCACGCCGCCACCGCGCGCGGTGCTGTCATTGGTGCTGATCCTCGGCCTGCTGGCGGTGGTGCGTTGCGGCGAGCAGGTGATCGTCAAGGCCATGAGCCTGATGGTGTATCCGTTCATCGTGGCGTTGCTGTTCTTGGCGGTGTTCCTGATTCCGCACTGGAACGGCGGCATTCTGACCACCGCCAGCACACTGCCTGAGCCGTCGGCGCTGCTGAACACCTTGTGGCTGGCGATTCCGGTGATGGTGTTCTCGTTCAACCACTCGCCGATCATCTCGGCGTTTGCGGTCGATCAGAAACGCCGTTACGGCGACCACGCCGAAGAGCGCAGCTCGCAGATCCTGTCCCGCGCTCACCTGTTGATGGTGGTGATGGTGCTGTTCTTCGTCTTCAGCTGCGTGCTGACCCTATCGCCAGCACAACTGGCCGAAGCCAAGGCGCAGAACCTGTCGATTCTGTCGTACCTGGCCAACCATTTCAGCAACCCGACCATCGCCTTCGCGGCGCCCTTGATTGCCTTTGTGGCAATTTCCAAGTCGTTCCTGGGCCATTACATCGGTGCCAGCGAAGGCCTGAAAGGCCTGATCGTCAAAAGCGGCAAACGCCCGGCGCCGAAGACCCTGAACCGTATGACCGCTGCGTTCATGCTGGTGGTGTGCTGGATCGTTGCCACGCTGAACCCGAGCATTCTGGGGATGATCGAAACCCTCGGTGGCCCGATCATCGCGGCGATTCTGTTCCTGATGCCGATGTACGCGATCCGCAAGGTGCCGGCGATGGCGCGTTATCGCGGGCAAGCGTCCAATGTCTTCGTGACAGCGGTGGGCCTGGTGGCGATTACTGCGTTGATTTACTCGCTGACCGCGTGATCGTTCGGCCTGCTCGCACAGCGCCGAATTGACAGCTACAGTGGCCGCTGCACGTAATACGTGCAGCGGTTTTTTTTCGCCTGGAGTCACCGGATTGCCGAGCGCCTCACCCCCCAATCTCACCGAACAACCCAATCGCTGGCGAGATTTGCTGGCCGGGTTGTCGATTGCCGGGCTGTTGTTGCCCGAAGCAGTCGCCTATTCGAGCATTGCCGCCGTGGCGCCGCAGGCCGGGGTGATCGCCTTGTTTGCCGGTTTGCTGTGTTATGGGCTGTTCGGCACCAGTCGTTTTGCCATTGTGTCGGCTACCTCTTCGTCCGCAGCGGTGCTGGCCGCCGCCACCGCAACGCTGGCCAACGGCGCCCCCCAGTTGCGTTCGACCCTGGCCATCGGCCTGGTACTGATGACCGGCGCGTTCTTTTTGTTGGCCGGGCTGTTCAAGCTAGGAAGTGTGACGTCATTCATTGCCAAACCGGTGCTGCGCGGCTTTGCCTTTGGCCTGGCACTTACCATCATCCTCAAGCAAGTTGCCAGTGTGGTCGGCGTGCATCTGAGCGACGGCAATCTGGTGCGGTTTCTGCCGCAACTGCTGGAACAACTGCCGCAATGGAATGGGGTGGCGGCGAGTGTCGCCGCCGTGGCATTGGCCTTGTTAGTGCTCTTTGCAAGATTTCGACGCTTGCCGGGCGGTTTGCTGGTGATCGTGATTGGCATCATTGCCAGTCAGTGGCTGAACCTGCCGGCGTATGGGGTGAAGTTGATTGGTGTGATCGATTTGAGCCTGGAAGTGCCCCGGTTGCCGGTGTTGCCCTTCACTGACTGGTTACGCTTGGGCGAATTGGCCTTTGCCATGGTGATGATCCTGTACGCGGAGTCATACGGTTCGATCAGTTCGTACGCGCTCAAGCACGGCGACCGGATCTCGTCGAGCCGCGACCTGCTAGTGCTGGGTGCGTCTAATCTGTTGTCCGGATTGTTTCATGGCATGCCGGCAGGGGCAGGGTTCTCGGCAACGTCGGCCAATGAAGCGGCGGGTGCCACTTCACGGCTGGCCGGTGGCGTGGCGGCGCTGGTGGTGTTGCTCATCGTTTTGACGGTATTGCCTTATATCGCCCTGACCCCGGAGCCGATTCTCGCCGCCATCGTCATCCATGCCCTGGCCCGAGGCTTGAGCCTGCAACCGCTGGGACGGTATTTCATCTGGCGGCGCGACCGGTTGCTGGTCATCTGCGCGGTGGCGGCAGTGCTGGTGCTGGGGGTGCTGGACGGTCTGCTACTGGCGGTGGCGATCAGTGTGGTGCTGATGCTCAAACAAATGTCAGCGGCGGATATTCAGATCCTCGGGCGCATTGATGGCGGCCATGACTTTGTCGACCTGCAACGCCATCCGACGGCGCAAACAGTGCCAGGGGTGTTGATCGTGAGGCCGGGGGAAGCGTTGTTCTTTGCCAACGTCGAGCGGATCCTGGGTAGCACGATGCGTTTGATCCGCCATTCGCCAACGCCGATTCACTCGGTGATTCTCAGCCTGGAGGAGTCGCCCGATCTGGATGGCACCAGCATCGAGGCGTTGCAGGAGTTTTTTGTGCGGGTGCAGGTGGAAGGGAAGCGGTTGGTGCTGGCGCGGCTCAAGGATTCGGCGCAAAGCGCGTTGGCGGTGTTACCCGAGGTGGCGGGTACACAAGTGACCCTCAGTGACCTGAGCGTAGATGGCGCGGTACAACAAGCCCTCAAGGCTGGCGCATAACCCTGTAGGAGTGAGCCTGCTCGCGATAGCGGTGTGTCAGTCGATACTGATATTGAATGTAAGACCGCTATCGCGAGCAGGCTCACTCCTACAGGGGATTTGTGTCAGGGCATATTCATGTCGCAGGCATAAAAAAACGCCGCGCATCTCACGATGGGCGGCGTTTTCTATGGCGTTGTAGCGTTAGGCTTGAACGACCGGAATGTTGGCGTTCGCAGCAGCTTCACGGAACTCGGCGATCTGGTCGAAGGACAGGTAGCGGTAGACATCGGCCGCCATGCTGTCGATCTTGCCAGCGTATTCCATGTACTCCTCGACGGTCGGCAGGCGACCCAGGATGGAAGCCACGGACGCCAGCTCGGCCGAGGCCAGGTAGACGTTCGCGCCGTCACCCAGACGGTTCGGGAAGTTACGAGTCGACGTCGACACTACGGTGGCGTTTGGTTCTACGCGAGCCTGGTTACCCATGCACAGCGAGCAGCCCGGCATTTCCATGCGCGCGCCGGCCTTGCCGTAGATGCCGTAGTAGCCTTCTTCGGTCAACTGGTGAGCGTCCATCTTGGTCGGCGGCGACAGCCACAGACGGGTTGGCAGCTGACCTTTGACCTGATCCAGCAACTTGCCGGCCGCGCGGAAGTGACCGATGTTGGTCATGCACGAACCGATGAACACTTCGTCGATCTTCTCGCCAGCAACGCTGGACAGCAGACGGGCGTCGTCCGGGTCGTTTGGCGCGCAGAGTACAGGCTCTTTGATGTCGTTCAGGTCGATTTCGATGATTTCAGCGTATTCGGCGTCAGCATCGGCAACCATCAACTCAGGGTTGGCGATCCAGGCTTCCATCGCTTGAGCACGACGTTCCAGGGTACGCGCATCGCCGTAGCCTTCGCCGATCATCCAGCGCAGCAGGGTGATGTTGGAGCTCAGGTACTCGGTGATCGACTCTTTCGACAGCTTGATGGTGCAACCGGCAGCCGAACGTTCAGCCGAGGCGTCGGACAGCTCGAAAGCCTGTTCGATGCTCAAGTTGTCCAGGCCTTCGATTTCCAGAATGCGGCCGGAGAAGGCGTTCTTCTTGCCTTTCTTCTCAACGGTCAACAGGCCAGCCTGAATCGCGAAGTAAGGAATGGCGTGAACCAGGTCACGCAGGGTGACGCCCGGTTGCATTTTGCCTTTGAAGCGCACCAGGATCGATTCCGGCATGTCCAGCGGCATAACGCCGGTGGCAGCGGCAAACGCAACCAGACCGGAACCGGCCGGGAACGAAATGCCCATCGGGAAACGGGTGTGCGAGTCACCACCGGTACCGACGGTGTCCGGCAGCAGCATGCGGTTCAGCCAGCTGTGGATGATGCCGTCGCCCGGACGCAGGGAAACGCCGCCGCGGGTCATGATGAAGTCTGGCAGGGTGTGGTGGGTGGTCACGTCGATCGGCTTAGGGTAAGCCGCGGTGTGGCAGAAGGACTGCATCACCAGATCAGCGGAGAAGCCCAGGCACGCCAGGTCTTTCAGTTCGTCACGGGTCATCGGACCGGTGGTGTCCTGGGAACCCACGGTGGTCATCTTCGGTTCGCAGTAAGTACCAGGACGAACGCCTGCTACGCCGCATGCCTTGCCGACCATTTTCTGCGCCAGGGTGAAACCCTTGGTGCTTTCGATCGGGGCATCCGGTTTCTTGAACAGGTCGAACGCTGGCAGACCCAGTTCGGCGCGAGCCTTATCGGTCAGGCCACGGCCGATGATCAGCGGAATACGACCGCCAGCACGGACTTCATCCAACAGCACCGGCGTCTTCATTTCAAAGGTAGTGATGACTTCGTCGGTACCGTGCTTGCAGACTTTGCCAACATGCGGGTACAGGTCGATCACGTCGCCCATGTTCATGTTGGTGACGTCGAATTCGATTGGCAGGGCGCCCGCATCTTCCATGGTGTTGTAGAAGATTGGAGCGATCTTGTTGCCGAAGCAGAAACCGCCAGCGCGTTTGTTCGGCACGTAAGGCACGTCATCGCCGAAGAACCACAGCACCGAGTTGGTRGCGGATTTACGCGASGAACCGGTACCGACCACGTCACCGACGTAGGCGATCGGGAAGCCTTGGCCGCGCATTTCTTCGATCTGCTTCATCGGGCCGGTGACGCCTTGTTCGTCCGGCACGAT